>NZ_JBFSUR010000118.1:0-1003 GCF_041467535.1 Vibrio sp. 10N.247.311.47 | reverse complement strand
TCATTGAGTGTGTCAATCGGTAGCGATTCTTGGTTTAATTCTTGCCTTTCATCGATACCTTGATGGTGGTATTTATCCATACACGCTTGGATATCAGTGATCATGTTTTCAGGCGAGACGAATTGTATGTCTCGACCTGCAAAGTTGGCCATTATTTTTTCAATGTTATTGGGGTTTAAATCTGTATTGCCGTGACTAAGAGCAATGATGATTTGTTGGCGAAGTTCATCGGTTGATATATTTTGAATGTCATTCTTATGATTCACATTGATTATATCGTATTGGCCTTGATGCGCCTGATTAATCGCAAACGAATTTTCAATTGATGTGCTAATAATCGTCGTGTGCAAATCACGGCCTTGATGAAATTGTGTCAGGTGTTTGGATTTTGTGCCGAGGGTTCTAGGGTTAATATCAAGTGTGTCGTCTTTATTTCCTTGAAAATCCAAATAGGTGACTTCAATCGCTTTGGTGTCTCCATCTTTATTGTGGATGTTGGTTATCATGGCAGGGTGCAAGCTTTTATCTTCGGATGAATAAACGCTTTGATGAAAATGGACGTGCTCGCCTTGTGGCTGTTCAATACCCAACTTATTCAAGTAGGTTTCAGCTAAGGTTCCTTTCAGTGGTTGACTCGTCTGTACATATTCTTTCGCCCTTTCTTCAAATTGCGCAATATGTTTTGGTGTGGTTTGCAGTAATTTGTCATGTTTACTGTTTTCCTCTAGTTGATATTTATTTGGCTCATTAAGCATATTATGGGCTTCTACCATGGCTTCTTTGTAACTTATTTCCTTATGACTCATCATCAGGTTAATCAGTGAGCCTTTTTCGCCAGTGGTGTAGTCTTTAAAATACCCTCGATGTTCGCCCGTTAATGACACTTTTATGGCTGATTTGCCAATGCCGAAAGTGAGGTAGTCACGGTCAGACTTTGACTTGTTTGGTTGTCCAAGTAGGTTGATGGCTAAACTTTCCGTATATTTTGGTAGCTCCTTATTGA
>NZ_JBFSUR010000117.1:0-1032 GCF_041467535.1 Vibrio sp. 10N.247.311.47 | reverse complement strand
AAAGTGCGATACCGATTCAATGGCGTATCGATAATCAGGTATTGGACAACCAGCATTTACTCTATCTCCCTCGTAAGTTGACAAAAGATGAGTTTTCTTCGGTGGATCCAGCGTGGCTCAATGAGCAAGGACTTGCGTTGAATATTTCAGAACTTGTGGATGTAGGACAAGGTAAGGAAACCCCAAATGAACGATATCATGCCCCACTGAATTGCCATTACTCACACCCTGGCCGTTTATTACATGGGACAGAGATTGTCGCCATTAATAGTCCCAGTATCGTTGCCAAAGGTATACCGGTCGTCAACCTTCGGCCTGAAAAGCTCTTTCGCGTCGGCGTGTTTTTTGATGGCACGGGGGCCAACGACAAGAATGATGCTTACAAAGAATTGCGTGGTAATAAATCTCGCAGTAATGTGGCGCGTTTGTTTGCGGCTTATCCACAAATTCAAGGTAAATCAGCAAAAATTTATGTATCCGGTGTCGGCACTGTCGACATTGAAGACGACAGTCAGCGCCCTGCCATCATCGATGCAGCCAAAGATGAAACAGGTCCCGAGCAGGCGTTTGGAGTGAGTGCACCGCGTGCGTTTGATGGAGACTTTGCTGATGCTATTGCGGGTATTAGCGGCAAAGTCTTACTCAACTATGTGGACGGTGAAAATGGTGCATTTTACAAATGGCAGAGTTTACTTAATCAGTTGCGTAGAGAGATTGATCTAATGGGCGACAAGTATGATGAGTTTACTCACATCATTTTCGATGTTATCGGTTTTAGCCGAGGTGCGGCATTGTCTCGTCATTTTGTTAATGCCCTGTATCAGGGTTTACCCGATTACCATAGACCAGTCACAGGTAAGCAAGCGGATGTTACGATTTATCCTCATCTACTGGGTAATGAAACCAACAAAAAGTTTTCAGAAGAAGGTGGTTATGAACGCGATGATACGAAAGGCGTCAGTGTAAGGTTCTTGGGGTTATTTGATACCGTAGGGTCGTTTTACTTAGCGGGGAATAACGATGAAGGTAATT
>NZ_JBFSUR010000116.1:0-1039 GCF_041467535.1 Vibrio sp. 10N.247.311.47 | reverse complement strand
CATCGACCGCGCATTTACCGTATCGAATGAAGCGGTTGATGAAGCCTATCTTGCACTGATGGCCGAATGGTGGGTACACCTGAAATTCAATGTCACACCGGCTAACGTGAACCGTCAATTTAATCAGCTCATGACCTATGTCCCTTCTCAATATTGGAGCGGCCTACAAGACAAACTCATGCGCGAAGCGACGTTCATCATTGAAAACGACGTCACGAGCTTTTTTGAAGTGCACAACATCGCCTCGAATGTGGATGAAATGAAAATTCGAGTCAAAGGAACGCTCAACAAAACCATCGCAGGTCGAAAGCTCGAACCAGAGCCAGTGACTTACATCATCCAAACCGACTATCCGCTCGGTTTGATTGAACTTCACTCTATCGCTCAAGAGGTGCCACTATGAAGAACATTATGAACGTCGCGCTTTTGGCCGCGTTGTTTTTCCCCTTAATCACTCAAGCAAAGAACATTACCGCCAACCGTTATCATTTTGCGCAAAACGATACTATCGTATTGCCTCTATCCTCTGTTAATACCAACCGCCTTGTCGTAAGGGGCGATAAAATCCTTAACGTCCAGTGCCCAAGAGGATTTTGCATAGCAAAAGGCAGCCAGCGAGACCAATCCGGCTCTATCAACATCAAACTCAACATCGCCTTACCCTTTACGGCGCACGTATTCACAGAAAAAGGGCAAAACTTCTCACTTTTCGTCAATCCTAAAGCCGTTCCAGCCGTGGTCAGTGAATTTATCCCTCTGCACACTCAATCAGAGCAAAGTGTCTTCGAAAAAGACATCGAATACCCGCTGGCGCTTGGGGAGTTTACCAAGCAGATGATTGAGTGGCAGCGCACGAAAACGCCCGTCCCCGGTTTTAATCTGCATCCTATTGACCCAAAAACGTTACCCAAAGATAAGAGTCCTTTAGCCGTTATTCCACAGACGCTTTTTTCTGGACGGCCCTTCTCTGGCATTATTTATCAAGTAAAAAATCAATCCAACGAAACCGTCACGCTTACCGAGGCGCAGTTCTACAGCT
>NZ_JBFSUR010000115.1:0-1084 GCF_041467535.1 Vibrio sp. 10N.247.311.47 | reverse complement strand
TACCTCCTGGTTGGAAAACCAAAGGCTTGACTCAACAAGGCGCAGAGCTGACGGCCACTATTGAGCGTGAGCCTAATGGCCTTATTGGTGTGTGGCAACAATGGCTGCGTCAACATGACTCATTTTCTTTGTTTTTGAGCAACGATGGGGACCAACACACGCTGCGTTTACCCCTCGCGTCTGGGATGCCTTACTGGCAGTCACACGTGATGCCGATGCAGCCGACAGACCAGCGCTTACAAGACGCGCTCGTGACCATGGGTTTTATCGCGCAGCAAAGCAGTGATAAGTCCTCAAGCACTTGGCAAAGTAAAACATGGGAGGTGACGCATCAAAGGGTGAGCGCATCAGAGCTTGATACCCTAGCGGCGCTGTTTGCGGTCATGCCGGTCTCGATGAAAGCGCTCACGCTAAAACCGGTGAGCCCACATCGTTGGTCACTCTCTTTTTCCATCACTTTATATGGAGGTCTCTAATATGACCCTTCCCCCAATTAAAATTGGTCTTATCGCCTTGATGGGCTTAGCGGCCGTAGGTATGGGCTACACCACGTTATTTCCTGACGTTGAGTCTGAGTACGCGGGTGCGCCCGCGGAGCGCGCCGAGCAAGACAATCCTATTGAGTTGGGTAGTGAGGCGCTCGCCTCAACGTCTTTATCAACATTAAGTGCAGAAGCGCCGATGGTTCTGGACGCAAAGCTGAACCAGCCTGTAGAGGCCACAACTGACGCATTGGGTGTTGCGCTTGCGCAATTTAACCTTGAGCCAGAGTTGGTCGCGCCCTTGCCACCTCTTAGCGACGATATTGAGACGTACCTTAATAAGCTTTCTGAGCTCAACATGGCGACGCTTGATGCTCAGGTGCGTGAGCAAAATTTACGTTCGCAACCGGACAGTTTGGAAACCGAGTTGAGCCTCATCGGTGCCCCCGTCAGCGTGACCCCGGTGGTGAGTGCGTCTTCAAGAGCGTCAAAGGAGGTGCAAACCGCCGGCTTGATGTTGGGCAGTCTTGTGCAAATCGACAACGGAGCGTGGCAAGCCCGCATTAACGTGCATGGCCGTTGGCATAAAGTGCAAAAAGGCA
>NZ_JBFSUR010000114.1:0-1092 GCF_041467535.1 Vibrio sp. 10N.247.311.47 | reverse complement strand
TGTCCGTATTTGAGCTTGTTGGCAAAGTTGATTTTGGCTTCACGCATTTGTGGGAAGACCAAGGTTTCACCGCCCACCTCTTGCGTCTCTAGCGATTCAATTTTGGTCAACATGCCCGAGGTTCGAAGATAAACGTGATCGCGCTGAATGTTCGGAACGACAATGAAATCCACCCCCTCACTGCGCTTACCGCGCTCGGTATCGGTGGTGATAACACCCTCGTCACTGTCTGAGCTGATGTTTTCAACAAACTCGATAATGCGCTCTTGAGTGATGTGGTTGGTCTGATGGTTTTGTACCAATATCGTGATAGGCGTTTCCGTCGATACCTGCCCTTGCTGGTTCAATGCATTAATCAAGGCCGTAGAGCCCGACCATTTGCCGCCGCCCGTAAACGCAAAGCCAGGACTCGATGAGCCAGAAACCAAACTGGTGCCAGGAATGAAAAAGCTCAGGCTGTTGTCGCCGCCAATATCGCGAACGATATTCCAGTCAATCCCTCGGTCATGGCCAAGATTGGAGCGAAACTCAAGCACTTGCACTTCTAAGGCCACTTGGCGCGTCAGCGATTGTTTCGACTGCTCGACAAACGCCACCACTTCACGCATACGCCCTGGCGTGGTGCGTACCACTAAGCGAGACAGGGACGGCACCGCTTGCACAGAGCCCACTAAGGATTCTTGTGCATCTCCCTCTCCGGTTAAATCCGGGTCGAGTTGCAATAACGCTTCCACGCCCAATGCCACTTCTCCAAACACATCCACATCACTGCTCGATAAGGTGACGTATTGCCCGTCCACTTTTGCAGAGGCTTCCTCATCGCTGCTGCCTTCACTGTTTTCACCGCTGCCAATCTGGTCACTGAGCATCCCTGGCGGCAATTCCAGTTCAAAGGTGCGCGACACAAAGCGTTCGACGTTCAAGGTGTCCCCTTTAGGGGTGAAGCCAACATTAAGCTGACGCTCAATATCATTGAGCAATGCCGACAGTGAGCCGTCATGTTGAATACGCACGCGCGTATTCGGGCTCACGCCGGCCCCAAACCACGCTTGCTTATCAAGGGGTGACAACACATCGCTGAGTACCATGTTC
>NZ_JBFSUR010000113.1:0-1165 GCF_041467535.1 Vibrio sp. 10N.247.311.47 | reverse complement strand
GAATACTGAGTAAGCAAGAGTTCGAGGTGACTGCGAATACCCGCCTTAAACATTTCGGCTTCTCTCCTACCGCTTCACCGCCCGAGACCATCGCGGCTTAATCTTCCTACTTTTTCATCTTTTTGCTTCTTCGAAGCGGCTTTAGTACATCCCTCTACCCACTTAATTTGACCTTCATCACGCTCTATTAGTTAGACTTTACCTCTATTGTTTCTCTTTTCGACTGATTTTCAGTCTGCGGTGGATAAAATTCTCCGATGGGGAGCGTTTTGCTGGCTTTGTACGTTATCCACACAAAATGGATACTAACTATTGAGATATATAGATACTACGACGGTGAAAAGTAGATACCCCATTTTATAACTTACATTCGATACTTTTCTTTCTATTACTAATTTTAAAAATCTGTGGATAGAGTGGATAAATCAAAGAGCCTTAAACTACCTCCCATTCTTATCGTATCAAGTCTCTCGATAAACTCACCTTCAGACGATATCACGATAAGAACGGGCCCCACTTCCACTGATCCTCCGGTAGCACAGCGATACACTCCGAAGACGCGTTAATATCACCGCCTTATCTTACTCGCTACGCTCGCGCATTCTGGCAAGGCGAGGGGCAAGATTTAAGCCATGGTGACTGACAGTGCGACCTTTTTTATGAAAAGCGCAGCGGTCAATATTTTTTCGCTTTGCTCATTCTGTATGTCGTCGCGCGCTCCTCCATGGCCTGATGGCGGTGAGTCAAGGTGGGGGGAATCTTCGAGTCGGTGATATAAGATGATAGGGTATCGTCTAAGTCAGCGATAAGTCCCACATAAGCCGTTCAAGGCACCTTTGTGTCATTCCGTCATAATGACAGGGAATAACGGCACACACACACCCTATTATTCAGTAAGATACGTTTATTTATTCACCAATAATCAAACGTGCTTTTTGCAGAGGAATAGGGTGTCATGAGTATATCGGATATCAAAGTGGTCGAGTTTCATCAAAAGCAAGGTGGTCAGTCTATCGCTGCCGATGAGCTAACAAGCTACTTGATTGACAGCGGTTCAATATCTAAATTTCATGATGCGCTGCCTGATGAGTTGCAACGAACACTTGCTCCTTTAGTAGGCCAAAGCCGAAATGCTTATTTCAACGCCTTAAAGCTCCAATTGAAA
>NZ_JBFSUR010000112.1:0-1177 GCF_041467535.1 Vibrio sp. 10N.247.311.47 | reverse complement strand
TGTCTAAAGAAAAATTTGAACGTACGAAACCGCACGTAAACGTTGGTACTATCGGCCACGTTGACCACGGTAAAACAACTCTAACTGCTGCTATCTGTACTACTCTTGCAAAAGTATACGGCGGTGTTGCTAAAGATTTCGCATCTATCGATAACGCTCCAGAAGAGCGTGAGCGCGGTATCACAATCGCAACTTCTCACGTTGAGTACGACACTCCAGCACGTCACTACGCACACGTAGACTGTCCAGGACACGCGGATTATGTTAAAAACATGATCACTGGTGCTGCACAAATGGACGGCGGTATCCTAGTTGTTGCTGCGACTGACGGCCCTATGCCTCAAACTCGTGAGCACATCCTACTTGGTCGTCAAGTTGGTATCCCTTACATCATCGTATTCATGAACAAATGTGACATGGTAGATGACGAAGAGCTACTTGAGCTAGTTGAGATGGAAGTTCGTGAACTTCTTTCTGAATACGACTTCCCAGGTGATGACCTACCAGTTATCCAAGGTTCTGCACTTGGCGCACTAAACGGCGAGAAGCAGTGGGAAGACAAGATCGTTGAGCTTGCAGAAGCACTAGATTCTTACATTCCTGAGCCAGAGCGTGCAGTTGACCAACCGTTCCTACTACCAATTGAAGATGTATTCTCAATTCAAGGTCGTGGTACTGTTGTAACTGGTCGTATCGAGCGCGGTATCCTACGTGTAGGTGACGAAGTAGAAATCGTTGGTATCAAAGAGACTACTCTTACTACTTGTACTGGTGTTGAAATGTTCCGTAAACTGCTTGACGAAGGTCGTGCAGGTGAGAACGTTGGTGCACTTCTACGTGGTACTAAGCGTGATGACGTTGAACGTGGTCAAGTACTTTCTGCGAAAGGTTCTATCAACCCACACACTAAGTTTGAGTCTGAAGTATACGTACTTTCTAAAGACGAAGGCGGCCGTCACACTCCTTTCTTCAAAGGTTACCGTCCACAGTTCTACTTCCGTACAACTGACGTAACAGGCGACATCACTCTACCAGAAGGCGTAGAAATGGTAATGCCAGGTGACAACGTTCAAATGACTGTTGAGCTAATCGCTCCAATCGCAATGGACGAAGGTCTACGTTTCGCAATCCGCGAAGGTGGCCGTACAGTTGGTGCTGGTGTTGTAGCTAAAATCTT
>NZ_JBFSUR010000111.1:0-1186 GCF_041467535.1 Vibrio sp. 10N.247.311.47 | reverse complement strand
AAGTGTCTGGATATTTCGATGTAATCAAAGGGACGCTGCCTAGTGTCATCGGAAAAAGGCAGCTCCAACAAATATCCGATATTGGATTTAAAAAATGGCCTGTGCAGGCTGCGGACGTGGCGTTCGCTTGCCAAGGCAACGTGAGTAAGCAAACCAGTAATAACCCATGGGCTTTCATCGGTTTCTCCTTAAGGTGTCGTAAACGAGGTCACATCAATTTCAGTCACTTTCCAGCGCATGCCATCTTGCTCTACGATGGCAGGGGTGTGTGAGAGTTGAAATTGGCGACTGTAGTTTCCTTGTTGGTCGAAATAAATACGCGCATCAAACTGATTGGCAATGTCTTCAGGACTGCCGTTGGTCAGTGTCCACTTGATGGGTTTGGGTGTTTGATATTGTTTTGCCCAAGCACGCTGTCTTGGGTCGTCCCCATCAAAAAACACAATCGCGTGTTGATACTCAAATTGCGTTTTGGGAATATCAACTGGCCAAGTCCTTGTATCAAAAGGGTTGATGACTAAGCCTTTGGCATAGAGGGTGTTGCCAAAGGCGTCTTTGACATCAGTGGCCAGTTTCAGTGACGGGTCAATGTAGAAAATGCGCGGGTTGGTGGTGGTCGTTAATCCCTCAACCGGTGGTGGTCTGCGTACATTACGTTCGACCTGCTCGACAAAACCTTGTTGCATCCTTGCGGTTTCGCCCGTCGCCTCTAAGTGTTTTAAGCGCGTATCAATCCACTCCAACATATCGACTTCCCCAATGGGGAAAAGCTCACCATGTCGTCCTAAATCTTGACTGTGAGCTATGGGGGTGAGTAACAATGCGCTAATTAAATAGAGCGTTCGAGTCATGGGTGCTCCTTAACTTGGATTGTTCATTCTAGAATTTCCTTCTTCGAGTGGTGCTCCTTTTCGTTCAACAAGGGCTTCGCCCGTTATCGCAACGAAAAGCGAGCTCAGGTGAGGCAACGTTATTTTATGCCCCGTCATGATGGCCTTTGAGTTTGTTAATGATATGACGCTGTATGACGTCAGTTCTGCTTGGTGTGCCGCTGATGACCGCGCCAGGCACCACAATAACGAGGTTTTGCTCTTGGGCGTACTCATCCAAAATGCCCCTGAGTTGGTGGTCGAAAGTGCGTAACATGCTTGTATGCTCATTATCATCTAGCCCCGACTTAATCAGC
>NZ_JBFSUR010000110.1:0-1231 GCF_041467535.1 Vibrio sp. 10N.247.311.47 | reverse complement strand
TTCTTCTTTTCACTGTCCAGAACCCACCTTGCTTGCTCATGGTGCAATAGAGGGCAAGCAGCGCGTGGGTCGCGAGTGCATCAAGGGCTTGATAGTGTTTCAGGTTTCGGCTCATACAGTCATTTTATCTGTTCAATTAAAGCAAGAGTTTACCAGAAAAGAGCCCAAATCAATTGAGGTTGCTCGCTTTAAATTAAAAAAACCAATAATGATAGCATAGTTTTAAAAAATAATACTCGTTAGAAATACATCCACCAATGTATTTTTAATCAAGATTTTCCTTGGGTGTTTTTGCTACGGTCGTCCCATCACTGACAACCGTAGGAGCGAGGTGTGAAATTCACTCTCAAAACGTTACTTAGAGGGCTACTGTTTAGCTTGTGGAGCCTAATATTAAGCGCCGCTTGCCTGTTCGCCTATCAGCAGGTTTTCTCACCGGTTCACCAGGAGAACTTTGACTCGCGATTGGACGCACTGCATCAAAGTTTGGTGTTGGCGATGAATGAAAGCCGCGACAAGGAGCGTCAAGCGCGCATTGAGGCGCTGAACTCATTGCAATTCGCGCTTGATGAGTTAACCCAGCGCATCGATGCGCAACAGGGTGAAATCACCGAGCTCATCAACATTCAATCCAATCAAGGTGTTCGCTTGGATGAGTTAGGATTGGACAGCAAAAAGCTGGATGCGTTGGAGACTAAAATCCACCGCCTCTCTCGCCAATCCACCACAAAACGTGCGCCCCCCGTGCGCACCAAACCTGTCGTGAAGCCCACAGTAAAAACGCCGACCATTACCGCGCCTTTTGTCTTATTTGATGTTCAAACGCGGGGCCATACCCAACTGGCGATTGTCGGTAAGCCTGGTGCCAGCACACTGGCAGAGTTATCCGCCCTTCAAGCCGGTCAACATTATCTCGGCTGGAAAATCACCGCCGTCAACGATCAGCACATCGAGGCGCTTTATAAAGGCCAACGTACAACGTTAACGGTCGGGGAGGGGTAAGGATGAAGATTTCCATCTTATGGGCAATGTGCGCCTTACTGCCAATTTTTTGGGTAGGGGCAACAGAGCTTGAGCGCAATCAGGTCTCACAAACCAACATTGAACATAACCAATCCCGCTCGCTGAGCGTCTCGCAAGACGCTCAATATTGGCAGTTAAGTCAAGCGGACTGGACGCGCTATGAGCAATTAATGCAAAGCCCACTCACCTATGACATGCAAGAAGCGAG
>NZ_JBFSUR010000109.1:0-1256 GCF_041467535.1 Vibrio sp. 10N.247.311.47 | reverse complement strand
GCTACAGCCAGATTGAAACGCTTATAGGCTGCTCCAGACACACGATTTCCAAAGTCTCTAAATTAATAAAAAACAACAAGACGCTATGTTAAGACCATCGCGACAAGATCGAGAAAACCTCTTTATCCAAAAAGCAAAACTAAAGTACGGTGAGCGGTACGACTTTTCGAAAATGAAGTACGTCAATCGTTCTACCCCTGTCGAAATATTGTGCCCAGAGCACGGCGCCTTCCATACAACACCCAATAATTTTCTGGCCACGGTAAAAAAGATCGGTTGCCCGCTCTGCAGTCGCGCGCAGAAGGCAAAACGTAAACCACAAAAAGCCGATGAAAAGAATGAAGTCAGGGGATGTGGGACGGATAACTTCAATGTTCGTGGAGGGACGAAACAATATCAACACCTATTGCTGAAGGTGTTTGATTGACCAGTGACCACCTAGATAGGTCGATATTTGTTAGCTAGACATAGCTACTCGACGTTTAATGTCTTGAGCCTTCAAAACCTTGGCTCCCATGATCACAACTCGAAGAAAATCCTGTTTTGATTGGGACTTGTTCCAATTATCTAGGTTCTGGCGCGTTGTAGATGCGTACCTGGCCAATTCGTCAACGGTGTCAAACCCAGCCATTTTACTGAGCTCTGAGAGTTTATAGTCTGGAACAAAACACATTGAGACACCTCCGAAATTATTAGTCAAAATGTTTGACCAAAGCACTTATTTTAGTAAAGCATTTTGACTAATGGAAGCTATTCCGTAAATATATTTGACTGAACATTTGTTGCTAAAATAGCCTATCAAAAATTTCATGCAAAAGGGACTGCTGTAATAACAACGCCCCTTACCTGATAGCACTGAGTTTTAGGCCGTACTCAAGTTAATTAGTCTTCGAATGGTACTGGGGAAGACTCTCCTTTACCATCAAATATAATAACAACATCAGTATGGCCGGTAGGCGACTTAACGACCCACCCTTCAGGATCACTGTTTAGAGCAGGGGAGCAATTATCATAAGGCTCATGACACTTTTTAGTGAACATCACTTGAATACGCGCCTCGTCTACTACCACCTGCATTACCCCACTTTTTCGCTCGTGGTTTTCATAATAGTTCTGCAAAGTACGCATTTTCTTCTCAGCTAATTCAGCGTCAATCGGTGCATCAATACGGTAGTAGACCAGTTCATCATCATAATTCCACCCTTTACTCCACATCCCTTTGATGTGTGATGGGACGCCCATTTTTCCGATGTCGG
>NZ_JBFSUR010000108.1:0-1270 GCF_041467535.1 Vibrio sp. 10N.247.311.47 | reverse complement strand
AACATCACTTCACGCTACCCCTTATTCCATATGGGTTTTTCATGATCTTGCCCTGACTTAAATATAACAAATACCACTATAAATATAAACTCACTCACTTTGTCTTATTTTATGTTTAAATAATTGAATTTGTTTGATTATCCCTCTTTTCATATTCCCTTATAAACCTTTTTGAGGTTGTTTAATGTGGTTTCAGGTGCTTGCCGCCAGTCGCTATTAGATCATTAACGGGTGACGCTGATTTAGTGGGTGTGGGTTAACTGCTCAAATTTCTTACGTAGTTTTATCAACGTGTCATTCCAACTCTGTGTTGCCTTGCTCTCTACGAATAAAAGTCGAGCTTACCTCCGACTCAATCGGCAATTCAAATAACGATAAATCGCATGACCACACCAGTTAAATGCGAAAGCTACGAAGGAGCTGTTTTGAAAGATTTCAATAAGCCGTATATATGTGGACTAATTACGCTTGCCTTACTCGGCTGTCAGTCTGAAGACTCGGCTCAAGATGCCGTATTGATATTGGTTCCCTACAACATTAATGAATTACCATAACCGAACGATGGTTATGGGTATGACGAGGATGGAACAATATCCGGTGTCGGTGAAGACGTTGTCGTAATGTCATCGACTAACGACGCGTATTATCAGGACTACAACAACTCATACGCAGCCCTAGACGGTTGGGGACTTTGTGCAGAACCGATTTTGATTCCTCTAAAAAGTGTTAATTCTGATAAACGTTATCCACTCAATAACGAAACCTTAGCCGGGAATGTTGTATTAATTGATGAAATAACAGGCGATGAAGTTGACACTCAAATATCGGCCGATGGTTCAAATATCAAAATTCAATGTGAATCAGGGTTAAAAGAAGATACGACTTATTCGATCGTTGTGACTGATGGGGTAAAAACAGAATTTGATGAACCTTTAAAAGCAGACGCTAGTTTTGAGCAATTAATATACTCCGAGGCACAATTTAATAGCGAGAAGGAACAAGACCTTCATACTCAAGTTATTAGCGCTATAAGCTCATATGAAGATTTATATCCGGGTAAAGGAATTCCTGTATATGCAGCGCAGTTTAAAACTCAGAGTTCTTATGCTCCCTTGGATGCGATGAAATACAACCATGAGGTATTTGGAACTTCGTTTACTGGTCAATTAAATCCGATTACAGAACGGAAGAAAGATTACGATCTCTATACCAAATAGCGGCGTTGTTAATGATATGGACACTTCCACCCACCGTCTAAACTTATAGTCGG
>NZ_JBFSUR010000107.1:0-1290 GCF_041467535.1 Vibrio sp. 10N.247.311.47 | reverse complement strand
TACTTGAACCTGGACAACCGTCGCCAGGCCCACCTAGCCTTCTCCGTCCCCCCATCGCAATTGTAAGAAGTACGGGAATATTAACCCGTTTCCCATCGACTACGCCTTTCGGCCTCGCCTTAGGAGTCGACTTACCCTGCCCCGATTAACGTTGGACAGGAACCCTTGGTCTTCCGGCGAGGGAGTTTTTCACTCCCTTTATCGTTACTCATGTCAGCATTCGCACTTCTGATACCTCCAGCAGCCCTTACAGACCACCTTCAACGGCTTACAGAACGCTCCCCTACCCCACATACCCTAAGGTACGTAGCCGCAGCTTCGGTGTATAGCTTAGCCCCGTTACATCTTCCGCGCAGGCCGACTCGACCAGTGAGCTATTACGCTTTCTTTAAATGATGGCTGCTTCTAAGCCAACATCCTGGCTGTCTGAGCCTTCCCACATCGTTTCCCACTTAGCTATACTTTGGGACCTTAGCTGGCGGTCTGGGTTGTTTCCCTCTCCACGACGGACGTTAGCACCCGCCGTGTGTCTCCCGGATAGTACTTACTGGTATTCGGAGTTTGCAAAGGGTTGGTAAGTCGGGATGACCCCCTAGCCTTAACAGTGCTCTACCCCCAGTAGTATTCGTCCGAGGCGCTACCTAAATAGCTTTCGGGGAGAACCAGCTATCTCCAGGTTTGATTGGCCTTTCACCCCTAGCCACAAGTCATCCGCTAATTTTTCAACATTAGTCGGTTCGGTCCTCCAGTTGATGTTACTCAACCTTCAACCTGCCCATGGCTAGATCACCTGGTTTCGGGTCTAATCCTAGCAACTGTACGCCCAGTTAAGACTCGGTTTCCCTACGGCTCCCCTAAACGGTTAACCTTGCTACTAAAATTAAGTCGCTGACCCATTATACAAAAGGTACGCAGTCACACCACGAAGGTGCTCCTACTGCTTGTACGTACACGGTTTCAGGTTCTATTTCACTCCCCTCACAGGGGTTCTTTTCGCCTTTCCCTCACGGTACTGGTTCACTATCGGTCAGTCAGTAGTATTTAGCCTTGGAGGATGGTCCCCCCATATTCAGACAGGATATCACGTGTCCCGCCCTACTCGTTTTCACTGATTATGATGTGTCGGTTACGGGGCTATCACCCTTTATTGCGAGACTTTCCAGACTCTTCACCTGCATCATTAAAAGCTTAAGGGCTAATCCAATTTCGCTCGCCGCTACTTTCGGAATCTCGGTTGATTTCTCTTCCTCGGGGTACTTAGATGTTTCAGTTCCCCCGGTTTGCCTCCTG
>NZ_JBFSUR010000106.1:0-1293 GCF_041467535.1 Vibrio sp. 10N.247.311.47 | reverse complement strand
CTTCGGGGAGCCAGCGATAAATAGCGAGACGAACTTGGCGCTCGCGGGCGCGCCACGGACGACCGTCCACCGCAAAGATACCTTGCTCTCGCCCTATCAGTTCGAAATGGCGGCGGTCTTCATCGAGCACCGCGCGGGTGAATTCATCATCAACGCGCGCACTGTTGAGTAACGTCTCATGGGCATCCTCAAATCGGTCGACATCACGGGCAAACAACTGCACCACCCACGGGTTCTCTTCGTCAATCAAGGCGGTGAGGGTGTGGGCGACACTCGATACGACTCGCTCAAGCTGCGCTTGCGTTTTGTCTTCCGTGACCAGCGGCGTAATATCAAAAAACAGGCCCATCGAACGACCGTCTTCCAGTTGCACCAGACCTTTATCGCTGATTTCAATCCAAGGCAGTTTGGCGGCAAACGACGGCGGTACGCTGTAATCTATTGGTGGGGCTTCCAGCGCTTTACCTTCGGTAAAAAAGTGGGTGATGGCATGACGCATTTTTTTCAACATTACCAACGCTCCTTGGGCAGATTAGCCGGACTGTCTTGAGGCGCGGCGTAATGCACGCGCTCATACAAGGGAAAGACGGTGCTGTATCCAGGCACCGGCAGCGCGCCCGATTGATGCGGCAGAACATAGAGCACCACATCCGGGTTAGGCAGCCTTGGAAAAACGTTGGTCGCTTCACGCCAGCTGTCTCGGGTGTAGTCGCTTTGGCGCTGCGCCAATGTGGTCATATCAAGAGGCACGCGCAGCTCGCCTTGCGTTTGGCTGAGCGCATCACCGCCTTGTCCAACACTTTGACCACCGCCCGACATTTGGTTGTGCCACACTTGCTCTGAGCTCGTTTGGGGTCTGGGTAAAGTGTCGTCTTGCGACGTTGAGCAGCCCAGTAATCCGAGCAGGCTCATCGCGCTGATAAGGTTACGGTAATTCATACGTCGCTCCTTGGGTTTGAGTGTCGTAACGCACGCGTACAGGTATCGCTGGTGCGCGCAGCGTCACGGGTTTTCGAAGGTGAATACTGGCTTTGGTGCCGGGCGGGGTGTACACCACATCAAAGCTTGAGCCCATGCGGGCCTCAATAAACTCTGAAACGGTGCTCGTGAAGGCGGCCGCTGACTCTGCGGCGGCGTTTTTCGCCGCATTGCCCGTCAAGGCCGAGGTACTGGTTGAGCCATCGACCGAAATGGTCTGCTGTGAAATCGCCACCGCATTGGCCGCTGCCGAGGCCGCGTCAAGCAATCCTTTGGTGGTGAGGTATTCAGGTGCATTCGAGATGCGCTCCCCGG
>NZ_JBFSUR010000105.1:0-1338 GCF_041467535.1 Vibrio sp. 10N.247.311.47 | reverse complement strand
GGCGTTGTTAATGATATGGACACTTCCACCCACCGTCTAAACTTATAGTCGGTAACATAAATGAGGAAGAGACCATGACCATTGCAACTTTAGGTATCGACTTAGCTAAATCTTCTTTTGCTCTTCACGGAGTAGATTCATCAGGCAAAGTTCTTTTGAAGAAAAATATCAGCAGAAAGAAGTTGTCCGAAACGTTGACCAATATGCCTCCTTGTCTTGTTGGTATGGAAGCTTGCTCCAGTGCTCATTATTGGGCAAGAGTATTCAAGCAATTTGGTCATGACGTTAAACTTATGCCTCCGCAGTTTGTTAAGCCCTATGTGAAATCAAATAAGAACGATACCGCTGATGCTGAAGCAATCTGTGAAGCGGTAACTCGCCCTAACATGCGTTTCGTACCTATAAAATCGATTGAACAGCAATCAATCCTTTCTGTTCACAAAGCTAGAGAAAGGTTAGTTTCAATGAAAACTGGCCAAACTAATCAATTACGTGGGTTGCTGGCTGAGTTTGGTCTTGTCTTTCCTAAAGGAAGTGCATCACTTAACAAGCAGCTCCCTCTGGTTTTAGAGGATGCTGAAAATAATTTGACGCCACCGATTCGCTGCGTGGTTACTCATTTAAAAGAACTAATTGATGAGCTTTCTTCACGAATTAGTGCGTTAACAAAAGAAATTGAACAATGGCACAGTACGAATGTTGATTCTAAAAGAATCGCAGAGATCCCTGGAATTGGCCCTATAACTGCCACCGCACTTGTTGCAAGTATAGGTGACCCCGCATCTTTTAATAATGGACGGCAGGTATCTGCATGGATTGGACTTGTACCTAAGCAGTTTTCAACGGGTGGCAAACAAGTATTGCTTGGTATAAGCAAGCGGGGGGATGGCTATTTACGAAGACTACTAGTGCATGGTGCAAGAGCTGTTCTTGGGCACTTAAAGCAACAGCCAACCACTTATACTCACCGCTGGTTGAATGACTTACTGAAACGAAAACACAAGAATGTTGCAATAGTCGCACTAGCTAATCGGAATGCTCGAATTGCATGGGCTTTATTGGCTAATCAGCAACACTATAATCCTGAATTACTATCTATCTAAAATTGCGCATGAAGTGGAAATGAGAAAACAGGTAAGACCGTGAGTATGGAACTCTGATTTGATCTTAGGACTTTCAAGTTCGTGTTGTTGATAAGAGCATGCTCAGCGGAAATCATTAAGAGTCCTTGAACTCGGATATATGTCTGCAATCTTTTACCTAAAACTTTCAGATTTACTACTTGCCAATAGGAAGTGTCCATATATGATCAAATCAGCTTGAGGTTCAACGACGCCA
>NZ_JBFSUR010000104.1:0-1372 GCF_041467535.1 Vibrio sp. 10N.247.311.47 | reverse complement strand
GTTTTTCATACAAGGCTTGCGCCGTATCGAGCACTTGCTGCGCGGTGTAACCGAACTGAGCCGACATGGCCTTCTGCAGAGAGCCCAAGAAAAACAGCGCAGGATGTTTGGCTTTTTGGCGTTTGGTATCAAACACGGCGACAGTCGCCACTTGTCCCTGACAATCCCGAGCCACACGCTCAGCTCCCTCACGAGACAAACAGCGCCCCGATTCATCACCTTGCGCTTCTGGCACTTGCCATTTAGACGAGAATCCTGCGTCACCGACGACGTCATAAAACGGTTTAGAGACAAAGTGAGCGATGGCCAAGTCTCGCTCAACCACCAACCGTAAGGTGGGCGTTTGGACGCGGCCCACCGATAAAGCGCCGCGATAACCGGCTTCCCGTCCCACTAGAGAGCAAAGCCGCGTTAGGTTCATACCCAACAACCAGTCGGCTTGACTGCGGCCAAGCCCCGCCCAATAGAGCGATTCGGTTTCACTGCCGGGTTTGAGATTATCCAGACCTTTGCGAATGCTGGCTTCGTCTAAGGCGCTGAGCCAAAGTCGAGAGACTTGGCCTTGGTAACCCACAAACTCTAAAATCTCACGAGCAATCACCTCCCCTTCACGGTCGGCATCGGTGGCTATCACCACCTCTGTCGCACTGGCCAGTAGCTTTTTGATGACATTGAACTGTTTCTTCTTGTCCGGTGGCACGACCATTTGCCAGGTCGATGGCACGATAGGGAGCGTGTCATAAGACCAAGCTTTTAATGCGGGGTCATAATGCTCCGGGTCGGCTTGAGACAGAATATGACCAAATCCCCAGGTCACGACCACACCTTGACCGCGCAGCGCCCCCTCTCTTTTTTCATGGCAGCCAAGTACCTTGGCAATATCACGTCCTTGGGACGGTTTTTCACATAAAAACACACGCATGGTTTACCTCCAACCGACGCACAAATAAGGTGACCGCGTCACATTTAGAGCGCCTTCTTGATAAAGAAAACGCTGACCCAATAACAAGTCACCCATCATGATGTGGTCACCTTGCTGGCAAGTTGCTGTTTCACCCAACCAGGCGTGACCTTACTGAGCGTCATGCCTTCACGGTTGCCAATTAAAGCCTGCTGCACTTGCGAACAAAATGGCTCTTGCGCTTTGACGCCGAGCTCCGCTTGAGCGCGTTGGTCTGCGTCACCACTTCGGCGCGACCGTACACGAAATCGAAGCGCCGCAATGGCGTTAGATAAATTCACTCCTCTCATCTCTCACCCACCTTTTAAATATCGGGTTGAGAAGCAGGGTTATTATGCGCCCCTGACTGTTGCGGCTTTTTTAATAACACCGCATCCACACGCTGCGCCATGATGGTAATTAACGAAGCCG
>NZ_JBFSUR010000103.1:0-1386 GCF_041467535.1 Vibrio sp. 10N.247.311.47 | reverse complement strand
GCGCATCATCAACCGCAGTCACACTTACATCGATGTTCGCAGAGACCGTATCGGTGCCGTCAGAGACATCGAAGCCGAAGTTTACGTCGCCATTGAAGTTCTCATTTGGCGCAAAGGTATATGTACCATTACCGTTGTCGGTAAGAATACCGTCACCGCCATCGTAGGTCATACCTTCAACCGTTAGGTTGTCGCCTTCAATATCAGTCGCACCTGTTAATAGGTCAGCATCAGTGAAAATAAGTGTGCCGTCTTCTTCAACGCTGAACTGTTGGTCTTGAGGTACTGGCAGGTCATTAACTGGGTTAACGGTTAGGTCAGCCGATGCTTGAACCGTATTGGTACCATCTGAGATATCGAAGCTAATATCGATGTCGCCATTGAAGTTCTCATCTGGCGTGATGGTAAAGCTGCCATCGTCGTTAGCAACAACCGTTGCATCACCGCCAACCGTTAGGCTGCTGGCAGTAAGGTCATCACCTTCCACATCAGATGCTTGAGAAAGCAACTGCTCTTGGCTTAGGCGAATCGAACCGTCTTCGTCGATTGAGTACGCTAGGTCACCCGATACAGGCGCATCATCAACCGCTGTTACGCTTACGTCGATGTTCGCTGACACTGTATCGGTACCGTCAGATACATCGAAACCGAAGCTTACATCACCATTGAAGTTCTCGTTTGGCGCAAAGGTGTACGTACCATTACCGTTATCAGTAAGAATACCGTCGCCACCATCGTAGGTCACACCTTCAACCGTTAGGTTGTCACCTTCAATGTCGGTAGCGCCTGTTAATAGGTCTGCATCGGTGAAGATTAACGTACCGTCTTCTTCAACACTGAACTGTTGATCTTGTGGTACTGGCAGGTCGTTAACTGGGTTAACGGTTAGGTCAGCTGATGCTTGAACGGTATTGGTACCATCTGAGATATCGAAGCTGATATCAATGTCGCCATTGAAGTTCTCATCTGGCGTAATCGTGAAGCTGCCGTCATCATTAGCAACGACTGTTGCATCACCGTCAACCGTTAGGCTGCTAGCTGTTAGGTCATCGCCTTCTACGTCAGAAGCTTGCGATAGAAGCTGCTCTTGGCTTAGACGAATCGAACCGTCTTCGTCGATTGAGTACGCTAGGTCACGAGACACAGGCGCATCATCTACGGCAGTTACGCTTACGTCGATGTTTGCTGACACCGTATCGGTGCCGTCAGACACATCAAAACCGAAGTTTACGTCGCCATTGAAGTTTTCATTCGGCGCAAAGGTGTAAGTCCCGTTGCCGTTGTCGGTCAAGATACCGTCGCCGCCATCGTAGGTCACACCTTCAACCGTTAGGTTGTCGCCTTCAATGTCAGTAGCGCCTGTTAATAGGTCTGCATCGGTGAAGA
>NZ_JBFSUR010000102.1:0-1473 GCF_041467535.1 Vibrio sp. 10N.247.311.47 | reverse complement strand
ACCGAGGTCCACGGATTTGCAATCCGCTGCATAGCCACTCTGCCAAGGCGCCTTTAATAGTGATTTAAGAGAACAACTCTTTGTTCATCACTCTACTCAAAATGTAGAAGCTAGATAGATGGTGCCCCGGGCCGGACTTGAACCGGCACAGCGCGAACGCCGAGGGATTTTAAATCCCTTGTGTCTACCAATTCCACCACCAGGGCAACGCAATCTTGCGAGGCCGATTACTGAAAAGTAAAAACACCATCTCTCAGCGACCTAAGCCGTGAGAACGAGGTGTACTTTAACGGAAGGAAAAAATTCGTCAACAATAAATTTTATCTTTTAATTCAAGTGATTAATTATCGAACTCAAAAGAATAAATTTAGTGCAGCTTGTACGGTTCTTATACTTGGATTTCTAATTTAAACGGACAAATCACTGACAACCATTGATTCAAATACCAATTGAATGCGGTGATTTTATTGTTTTAAACCAAGCAAATGGCGTTTTCATGTGCTTTTCACATTCAACGATTAGAGTTTGAAGTAACTCTTATTAAGAAGTAAACATGTGAAACCACTAAAACGATATCAATATGAGCGCTATGCCGTTCTTTGTAACCTCGCCTACCCTAGAGTTTTTAAGCAGACTCGCTATGGTTTTGACCCTAATGGACAACGCATCATCAAGAACCAGTTTGGTAAAACCATGATTAGAGTGTTGTGGAGTAGCGACAAAGATGAAGTGGTTGTGGTAATCAAAGGATCGCACAGTATCTCAGATTGGCTACTAACCTTTGCTCTATGGACAAGAAGCTGTAAGAGAATTGGGCTCAATTATCGTGTGCATGCGGGTTTCTACCATCTAATGTTTCAAGAGAGCCAGCCAAGTCGTAATGAAGATAAGCTTGGCTTAACCGTTATTGAGCGCTTGGAAGCCACGCTCACACCTCTCATCGAACAAGGAAAAAGAGTGTCTATTACTGGCCACTCTTCCGGAGGCGCTATCGGTTGTGTCTTCGCTGATTACTTTGATCAAAAGTACCCAGGCTGTATTAAACGAATAGTGACTTTTGGCCAACCCGCCATTGGTGATTGGAGCTTTCGAAAGCACTATCGCATGAGTAAGAAGACCTACCGAATTTGCTGTGACATCGACATCGTGACCTTCATGCCACCGGTTCCTTTGCTCTATTGGCATGTAGGTAAAGTGCTTTGGCTTTATAACGGACGAATCTATGAGAACACTCCTACATTAATCCGCCTTGGTCGCTCTATCTTTAGTTGGCTGATAAGACCTTTCTCTTACCACTTAATGAGCAAGTATATCCGTAACAAAGATTTCTTTGATAAGCATTGAAATGGGTACGTAGGAAGCTTTTAGCGGGGTCAAAAACGAAAAAACCAGTCACTAGGACTGGTTTTTTCTGAATGATGGAGGCGCCTCCCGGAGTCGAACCGAGGTCCACGGATTTGCAATCCGCTGCAT
>NZ_JBFSUR010000101.1:0-1512 GCF_041467535.1 Vibrio sp. 10N.247.311.47 | reverse complement strand
CCCAAACCACGCTTGCTTATCAAGGGGTGACAACACATCGCTGAGTACCATGTTCAGTGGCAAGCCCGACGCGGGCGTGCTGACACGCACGTTCTTACTCAGGTAGTCAGTATCGGTGCGGCGCTCAATCGGTATTAGGCTGGCCGGGGGCTGCTCAATGCGCTCGACTTTGAGAGACTCACGATGTCGGTGGCGCTCGATGCCACTGAGTACCGAGGCGGACTCATCATTGCGCTTGTCGTATTCATTGAGCCCAAGGGTTTCACACCCTGAGAGCGTTAAGAGCACGCCAATGAGACAGAAGGATTGAAAACCCGAGAGACGAAATAGGTTCATAATGGCGTCACCTCTTTGATGTAAATAGTTTTAGTCGCGTCTAGGCGCTGCGCTTTGAGTGGATAGGGACCGAGCAACGTGGTCATGGCCATGCTGATGTCCCCATCGATGGTCACCAATGGATAAGGCGTGAAAGTAAAGTCAGCCACAGGCCAAGACGATTTTTCATCCCAGCGCCAGCCATAATGCCCAGTGACCTGCTTAGTCGCCGCTTTCAATGTGTCACCCGAGACCATTAAGGTCGTCACGCGCTCGCCTTTCCACGGATGAAAAGCCAACAGCTTCGAAAGTGTGTTTGAGTACAGCGTTAACGTATTGAGAGACGGATTAGAGGCCGACAGTGCTTTCACAGCACCCGACAGTGAGCCCGTTCGAATAAAATCTTGCGCAGCCACTCCATCCAAAGCAGTCAAAAATGCCTCATCTTGAGCAAACGCCAGAGGTTGGTCGCCATGTTTGTAAGCCCAGCGAGTTAATGCGCTGCGAAAGCTTTCTCCAGCATGGACGCGATAAGTGGTGAGCGCTTTTTTCTTCACAGACGACTTAGACGATGTCGATTTTGCTTTTGAACTTGACGAGGGTTTCCCCTGCATATCACTGGCGAAAAACGCATCATTGTCACCCTCAAAACTGGACCACTCTTCTGATGAGGCGCTTTTAGAGGCCAACGACTTTTTCAGTTGCGGGGTCATGACAACGCTTGACGTGCCGTCTTTTTTTGAAGGAGAGGCAGAAGATATCGATACGGCTTCGCTCGCTTTCATTGTGCCCACCAAAGGAGACTTACCTTTTGAATATCCAGTCACGGGTTTCGGCGCTTGCCACTCATACCCATACTTGAGGCGAAAACCTACATTGCGACGAACCACATCTTCTTCAAGCGAGAACGCTTGACCGCCAATGACTTGCAAGGCTTGTCGAAGGCTCATGTGCCCCATATCGGTATGACCCAAAGGCAAAGGTTGCGCATAGAGCTGCGTTTCGGCGTAAGACGTCGGGGGGCGCAGCGACACACCGCTGCCTGACAATAAAAACTCGACGCCGTCTTTGATGCTCATCTTGCTCATCACGGGTAAGCGAGCTTCAATCGGCACGCCTAAGATGTCGGTCATTTGCTCACCTGCAGTGCGTTCAATGACATAGCGTGAGGTCTGCACGCTGCTGCCCGATAATTCG
>NZ_JBFSUR010000100.1:0-1522 GCF_041467535.1 Vibrio sp. 10N.247.311.47 | reverse complement strand
AAGAAGGGAAATACAAAGGTCGACCGGTTAATGTCAAATTGCACCAAAAGATAGAGGGCCTACTTCGAGAAGGCAAAAGCTACAGCCAGATTGAAACGCTTATAGGCTGCTCCAGACACACGATTTCCAAAGTTTCTAAATTAATAAAAAATAACAATACACTATGTTAAAACCATCACGACAAGAACGAGCCAATCACTTTATCCAAAAAGCAAAACTAAAGTACGGTGAGCGGTACGACTATACGAAAATGAAGTATGTCAACCGGACTACTCCTGTCGAAATATTATGCCCAGAGCACGGCGCCTTCCATACAACACCCAATAACTTTCTGGCCACGGTAAAAAAAATCGGTTGCCCGCTTTGCAGTCGTGCACAGAAGGCAAAACGTACACCACAAAAAGCCAATGATAAGAATGAAATCAGGGGGTGTGGGACGGATAACTTCAACGTTCGTGGAGGGACGAAACAATATAACCACCTATTGCTGAAGGTGTTTGATTAACGAGTGACCACCTAGATAGGGGGATGTTTGTTATTTGTTAGGTATCGTTGCTCGGCGCTTAAGGTCTTGAGCCTTCAAAACCTTGGCTCCCATGATCACAACTCGAAGAAAACTCTGTTTTGATTGGGACTTGTTCCAATTATCTAGGTTCTGGCGCGTTGTAGATGCGTACCTAGCCAATTCGTCAACGGTATCAAACCCAGCCATTTTACTGAGTTCTGAGAGCTTATAGTCTGGTACAAAACCCATGAGATATCTCCGAAATTATTAGTCAAAATGTTTGACCAAAGTACTTATTTTAGTAAAGTATTTTGACTAATGGAAACTATCTCGTCAATATGTTTGACTAAAAATTTGTAGCTAAAATACCCTATCAAAAATTTCATGCAAAAAGGGCTGCTGTAATAACAACGCCCCTTAGCTGATAGCACTGAGATTTTAGGCCGTACTCAAATTAATTAGTCTTCGAATGGTACTGGGGAAGACTCACCTTTACCATCAAACAAAACAACCACTTCTGTTACCCCATTTTGCGGAGATCTTTCGACCCAACCATTAGGATCACTTCCTTCCTCTGGCGCACAATCTCGAGTCCTAGATACACAAGCGAACGTGTACATGACTTGGATACGCTCTTCATCTACGATCACCTGCATTGAGCCATATGTAGGTTTGTAATATTCATAGTAATTCTGCAAAGTACGCATTTTCTTCTCGGCTAATTCAGCGTCAATCGGTGCATCAATACGGTAGTAGACTAGTTCATCATCATAATTCCAGCCTTTACTCCACATCCCTTTGATGTGTGATGGGACGCCCATTTTTCCGATGTCGGCACTGGCTCCAGGATAGCCATTGACGGCTCCATAACTAAAGCCGGTCCAACCGCCTCCTGTAGTTTGAATAGACACGTCACTCATAATATAGAAATCACTAAGGCTTCCTGCGTTACCGATGGTTGATTTTATTAATGGCTGCTCTTCTTGACAGCCACTCAAGGCGACCATTGCAATGAGG
>NZ_JBFSUR010000099.1:0-1557 GCF_041467535.1 Vibrio sp. 10N.247.311.47 | reverse complement strand
TTGGAAACCGAGTTGAGCCTCATCGGTGCCCCCGTCAGCGTGACCCCGGTGGTGAATACGTCTTCAAGAGCGTCAAAGGAGGTGCAAACCGCCGGCTTGATGCTGGGCAGCCTTGTGCAAATCGACAACGGCGCGTGGCAAGCCCGCATTAACGTGCATGGCCGTTGGCATAAAGTGCAAAAAGGCACCGTGGTCGGAACCTTGTCGATTATCAGCGTGAGTGAGCAAGGCGTTCGTTTACGTGATAACGGCGCGCAGCGCTTTCTACGCATGGAGGGTTTTTGATGAATGAATCCAGACATGACCTGTCTTTATTGCACGACCAAACCTTACTTGAGCTGTGCATCGAAGATGGCCACACCATTGTGGATGAGGAGGGGGTGATTTGGGTGGACTGTTATGACAGCCCAAAATACGCCGATATTCGCCGTTACGTGCAAGAGACGGAATCGCTCAGTGACGGGCGCTTTTTTGCGCGCGCCCCGATGGTGAAGTTAACCGATGAGACGCGCGTACAAACCTTACTAGATATGGCGCGCACGCTACTCAATCAAGAGACGCAAGCAGCGTTGGAGTCGGCCTATGGCGATAAACTGACGCAGCTATGTCAAGCGGCGGTGGAGGTCAAAGCCTCTGATATTCACCTTGAAGTGCATCGCAACAGTACCTCTATTTTGCTGCGCGTGGATGGACGCCGTGAAAGGCTCAAAACCTTTGCCGGCGGAGAGAGCGCTGAGCGACTCGACCGTGCGATGGGTCAATCCTTAGCGGCGTACACGTTCAGCTTGGGTAACTCCAACTATTCACCCAGACTGCCACTCAATGACCGCTTTGAGCTTCCTTGTTCAGTCACAAAGCTGGATGAGGAAGGGCAAAGTCACCGCGTGACTATGATGGTGGAGTGGCGCGTTGCGATGATGCCACTCAGTCACGGCATCAAATTGGTGCTGCGTTGTTTGACGCCCCTTGGTGAGCCTCTCACGCTAGACAATATGGATTTATTGCCTGCTCAGCGTGACTTGCTGGAAAGTAAAATGCAGCGACGCTCAGGCATTATTGTGCTCACCGGCCCCATGGGCTCAGGCAAAACCTCGTTAGTGTACGCCTTGTTTGATACGGTTGACCGCGTGGCGCGTTGCTGCCATACGCTCGAAGACCCGATTGAGTTTGAACAAACGGGCATCACAAAAACCTTGGTTGAGCCCAAGCGTGAGTTGGTCGATGGCTCGGGGCAATACCTAGATTACACCTTCTATGCCTTAGAGCAGCTTCGCCAAGACATCGATATCACCTCGTTTGGTGAGCTTCGAAGTCATGACACCACCAAAGAGTTTACGCGCAAAGGTGAAACGGGTGGTTTAGCTCTCTCAACCTTGCACGCCAACAGCGCCCTTGGGGTGCCGGCTATTTTTATTGAGCAGCTCGGCATCCCGTCTTCCATTGTTTCTGCGCCAGGATTGATGCAGCTCTTTACCCACCAAAAGCTGGTGCGAAAGTTGTGCCCGCACTGCGCCTTAACCTTGGATGAAGCGAAAGCGGCTTATGACCATCACGATG
>NZ_JBFSUR010000098.1:0-1565 GCF_041467535.1 Vibrio sp. 10N.247.311.47 | reverse complement strand
AACGTTTGGGGTTATCGGTCAACCGCGTTCAGGTGAGCGCTCATTCTAAAGGCCTGATGGCGCCGTTTGCCGATGCCAAACACTTGGTCGGCCAAGCCGTGCCTCACGTCAGTGATGAGAAAGCGCTAGACATTGAACACCTTAATGACAGTGATTCGCCAGACGATGAAGCGCGGGACATCTTAGGGGAGCTGGAAATCATGGCAAGGCTGATGATTACCGGCGGTGAGCAGCGCGAGATGGACGATTATCGCCGCGCTGACTCGTCGATGGTGCGTGATGCGATTAAAGAAGCCGCAGAGCATTGCCACCCTACGGGCGAGCAAGTGCGCCCAGAGCACGTCAAAGACGCGCTAGAGCGTTTTAGTCAAGACCCGAATAGACCTGAGCCCCGCCAAGCACGCGCCCGCCTAATGAGCGAAGCGATGGCCTTTTTCTGTGATGGCCTAGAAGGGCAAATTTTCAATCAAGAAGCCGAGCACTGGCCCGAAGCGGATGTGACCATCATTGACCTAGGCCTCTACGCTAAAACCGGGTATGAAGCGCAAATGGCCGCCGCGTACATCTCTTTGATTAACCGCATTAACGGCATTGCGGAGCGCGACCAATACTCTGGGCGTGACATTGTCACCCTGACCGATGAAGCGCACCTGATTGTCACCAATGAGCTACTCGCGCCTTACGCCGTCAAAATCGTCAAGATGTGGCGAAAACTCAGCGCGTGGTTTTGGCTAGCGACGCAAGATTTGGCCGATTTTCCGGCCATTGCCCGCAAGATGCTCAACAACGCTGAGTGGTGGGTGATGCTCAACATGCCAGAAGATGAACTCAGTCACCTTGAATCGTTTAAAAAGCTCTCCGAGGCCGAGAAAAACCTCATCCGTTCGATGCAATCGGAAAAGCACAAATACAAAGAAGGCGTCATCACCGGCATGGACAACACCCTAATGCAGCGCTTTTGCATTGTGCCGCCTGCGCTCTACCTGGCGCTGGGCGAAACCGATGGTCCAGCGAAAAGAAAACGCCAAACCCTCATGGACTTGCACGGCATCAGTGAGCTCGATGCGGCGCTGCTCAAGGCCAAAGACATCGAACAAGCCCGGCTTGACTATCTGGGAGAGGAATAAGATGAGCCTCACCTTACTCATACACAAATCACTCAAGCGAGGGCTAGGTTTGAGCATTCTAGGCTCATGTCTGTGCGCGACCTCTGCCATAAGTCAGGAGGTCACCACCGCCGAGGTCATCGCCAGCGCAGCCTGCCCGGAGTGCCTGGATTACGAAGTGATTGGGGCGTGCGTGTGGATGACCTGCACCCCGGCGGGATGCTCCACCGACACCTCGATTAAGGTCAAACACCGTTTGCCCGACTTTGTGGTGATGAGCTACCCCGAAACCGGGGAGGCGCCTTGGCAAGACACCGCTTGGATGTCACCAGACAATGCCTATTCAGAGAACGGCGGCCACAGCGCGCGTCGCAGCGTGCAAGGGCTGGATAACACCTCGATGCGTTTTTACAACAGCGACGTCATCGGCCACCCAGGCGGGCAGACGATTTTCTCACT
>NZ_JBFSUR010000097.1:0-1627 GCF_041467535.1 Vibrio sp. 10N.247.311.47 | reverse complement strand
CGCAGGATTGCAAGCCAATGAGCTGAGTAAAAAACGCAATCAAATCATTACGGCTGTCACACTGGTCATTTTAGCCTCGATGTTCTTTGCCTTTAAACACTTTAAAAAGCCCCGTACAGACCTCTCTACATCGTCAAAAACAGAAGCGCCCGCGCCCGACTTCGGTGAAATCATTAACGATGACTTTACTGAAAAGGACAACCGCTCAGCGTTAACCATCCAGCGGCAAGAGATTGAAGATACAAGGGAGGAAGTTGAGAGGCTTAACCAAACCATGACACGCTTGATAAGTTCAAATGAAAATACCGTCGCGCAATTAAAAAAACAAAACAACGAGCTTACCGAAGCGCTTCGAGACAGCCGTGAGGCGCCGCGTACCGCCCCCCACCAAAGTGCGTTTGAGCTAGATGAGCCTCAAAGCGACACAGCGCAAACACTTGTGGGTGATAACTTCGGCTCAAGACCCTTACCGCCAAAACCAGCGCCCTCTTACTCCACCGATGACTTACACAAAGACGATTTCCAATACACCGCCTCAGACACCGTTTCTTTTGATAACCAAGGTCAAGCCATCGATTCTTTTGATTTTCACTGGGAGTCTGGCGAAAAAGAGAGCTACCGACGCACCACGGAGAACTACGTCCCCTCAGGGACGTTTGTCACAGCTAGAATTACCGGGGGCGCAGACGCCAATGCCGGCGTGTTCGGACAAAGTGATACCGCACCGATTGTGCTCCAAACCGTGCATGAGGGCATCTTACCCAATGGCGAAAAAACACACTTGATGGACTGCACTATCGTTGGCAGTGTCTATGGTGACCTGTCATCGAGTCGCGGTGTTGTTCGCACAAACACGATAAGTTGCATTCGTGATGGCAACATTCTCGATATTCCCGTGCAAGGCACCGTCTTTAACTTTGGCCGTAACGGCATTCGCGGCACATCTCTCTTACGCAACGGCAAAATCATCCAAATGGCGGGAATTTCCGGCATCCTGACGGGATTAGGAGAAACAGGGGCAGGATTGGCCAGCACAACGTCCACCTCCGCACTAGGCTCAACCTCCAGCATCAACAGCGAAGACGTAGGATTAAGCTTATTGGGCAACGCCACCTCCGAAGTAGGCAGTAAATTATCAGATTACTACATTGCCCTTGCCGAACTTTACCACCCATTCATCGAAATCAATCCGGGGGGACTTGTGAACATCGTCTTCACTCAAGGTTTTCCTCTCGATGATGAGGGCGTCGAGCGCTATGAAGAAAAACTGGCGAATGAACAAACTCAGCCGAGCACCATCATGGAGACGATAACGCTCAACCCACTCGCCAACGAACTGACCCCACAATTAAGGTAACAACACCATGAAGAAAACGCTTTTTATGGCGCTGCTTATCGGCGCGCTCACAGGGTGCTCTGCTGGATTCCAAGATGAGTTCAGCTGCCAAAAAATCGGAGGCACACCAGGCTGTCAAAGCATGGATGAAATCCGCAACAATATTAATGCGCCCGCAGAACAAGGCCAACTCGATGCCACCCTTCTTGCAAGCAATCCGTTTGCTTTCCTACCAAGGCGAGATCGTGAAGGACACCCAACCCGCACCCCAGACACGGTGCGCAAAGTGGT
>NZ_JBFSUR010000096.1:0-1708 GCF_041467535.1 Vibrio sp. 10N.247.311.47 | reverse complement strand
AACGGCGGACTGTTAATCCGTATGTCGCAAGTTCAAGTCTTGCAAGGGGAGCCAATTAAAAGAAGCCGCATCATTGATGCGGCTTTTTTGCATCTAAAGATCCTAACTTATTAATACAACTACCCTCACCTTTCAAATACCATATTCAATTCAGAAACCAACCGTTTTTATATCCTTCCAAAGCTACAAATCTTCGCTACTTAATGCTCTTCAAAATCTCCCAACAACAAACGACACATTCACGTAAGAGTCAGTCACAGTACGTTGCTACTCATTTTATTGACTAGGAGATCGGTTGAAAAAATCAATACTAAGTTTGGAGGTAAGAAAGCTAAATAACGAATCAAGTAAGCGCTGAAAAGCTCTGTAAGACACTTCAATCCAAATTGATACACAGATTACTCTTTATCAAAACTATCCACTACAATAGCGCCCATAGAGGCTGGCATTGAAATAACAATCACTCTTTTGATCGATACGACGGGATCACTCAATAGAGGTAATTTGTCCAGGCAAGTCAGTACCAAAGCAACGACCAATGCCGTCATAACATAAGCAATCACTATTCTGAAAATAAACACCGGCAACCGAGCAACAACATCTTTTTGAAAGACACTCTCATACGTATAGAAGCCTAAGAACACCGCAGACAGTAAAAATAGCAGCAATAGATTAGCGGTAGGTAAAGTCTCCCCTAACTTCCAAGCCTCTTCAGAAAAAGAAATCGGCACGGCCAAGGCAAAAGATCCCACAAAGATCTGGCTCGCATCTTCAAAGTTAAAACTCAATTTCATAATTCGACCCATTAGGTTTAAGGCTTTATCTAATTCTGAAAAGAATCACAAAACTATCCGCCAATGATTTGGGGGATTTTTATTTCTACTAAGCAAACAGTAGTGACCTTCTAGCTTCATCTTAGTCGCAATAACCAAAACATAGCTTGAACTAACCAGCAAGAAATCAATATGCTCAGAGCAAAACGGTCAACACGACTGATTAATATCGAGTCAACAAACACATCAAAATCGAAGACAGAGTGGTAACCCCTAATATACCAGCACCTAGAACCAAGGAATCTAAATCCGCAGGGTGATAAACGTCACTTCACGAATACGAGGGATGCTCTATTTCTTAGCTTATATACCCCTCAGGCACCACTTGGGAACACACTTAGCGACTCTCACCTTTAAGCTGAATCTAGCCTACTTTCACCCTTTGAAGTACTTAGAACGAGTCGCTCAATACCATCGAGAGTGGTTTTAAGCTCAATGCATAACAAGAGACATTAAGTCGACTCATTATGAGCTCTAGCGTTCTTAAGAGAAGCCTCCATGATAGAGCCCTAATTACACGTATCCTATAGATTCACAGATAGAGCAGAAGTCAGATTTCGTAGCCGAAAGGCTGTTAACTAACACTGAGAGCCGCTCACTTAATAAAGGAAACATCTACAGCGCGTATGGCTCGAGTATCTGAATGCTAAACTTAAAGCTATAAACGTTTGAAATCATGCTCGAGTCACCTCACAGCTGGAATCAGAAATGATGTAGTCCTAATCATGAGTTGGTTTTGGGGAACACCTGAGCTAAGAGCTGTGGGCTGCGGGAAAATCTTTTGTGTAAGTTATTCGACTGACGTGCGAAACACTATGATTTATACCAATTAAAGTAAAAATGTGATCTAATTAAGATTGATGAATTATTGTGAA
>NZ_JBFSUR010000095.1:0-1833 GCF_041467535.1 Vibrio sp. 10N.247.311.47 | reverse complement strand
CGTAATGGCCAAACCGTTGTCGGCATGTCTTTTTCCATTCAGCGTCTTTAACTTGACGAGTGCGTTCTATCATCGCAGCCTTATCTAGACTTCCCCCAGGGTATGCAAAATTAGCGTGCACGATATCAAGGGTTTCTGATTTTATTTCGTTACGGTTGTAGGTACTGCTTACCGGAAAGCCCACATAGTCAGGGAGTCCCTCTTTCTCATATTGCTCAATTGAAGGGTAACCGCCTCCCACATCGGTATGGCATCCAGGGAAATGTTCTTGGTGGAAATTATCGGGTAACCAATTATCACGACTCAGTGACGTTAATGGGAAGTTTTTCCGATACTCATGCTCAGCAACCAACTGCAAGACCGTGGTGGCCATCGTCGGCTCTAGGCCCAACTGAAAATTACCTTCATCGTTATTCCCCGCTAAGTAAAACGACCCTACGGTATCAAATAATCCCAAGAACCTTACACTGACGCCTTTCGTATCCTCGCGCTCATAACCACCTTCCTCTGAAAACTTTTTGTTGGTTTCATTACCCAATAGATGAGGGTAAATCGTGACATCCGCTTGCTTGCCCGAGACTGGTCTATGGTAATCGGGTAAACCTTGATACAGGGCATTAACAAAGTGACGAGATAATGCCGCACCTCGGCTAAAGCCGATAACATCAAAAACGATATGGGTGGCGGATGGGTATCCGCTTGATTCATCCGTTGCAATATCTCGTAATGTCGACAACAAACTCTGCCATTTGTAAAACGCACCATTTTCACCGTCCGCATAGTCGAAAGCGGCATCGAAAAGGGCTTTACCGACTAACCCTGCCCCCAAATCCATGGCTGCTTTAATGTTACCGTTAAACGTCTTTTCAAACTCAACACCAAACGCCTGCTCTAGATCGCTTTCATCTTTGGCTGCATCAATGATGGCGGGGCGCTGACTGTCGTCTTCAATGTCGACGGTGCCCACACCAGATACATAGATTGCTGTTGATTCCCCTTGAATTTGCGGATAAGCCGCAAACAAACGCGCCACATTACTGCGAGATTTATTACCACGCAATTCTTTGTAAGCATCATTCTTGTCGTTGGCCCCCGTCCCGTCAAAAAACACGCCGATACGAAAGAGCTTTTCAGGGCGGAGGTTGACGACCGGTATACCTTTGGCAACGAGACTGGGACTATTAATGGCGACAATCTCTGTCCCATGTAATAAACGGCCAGGGTGGGAGTAATGGCAATCCAGTGGGGCATGATATCGTTCGTTCGGGGTTTCCTTACCTTGTCCCACATCCACAAGTTCTGAAATATTCAACGAAAGTCCTTGCTCATTGAGCCACGCTGGATTCACCGTAGAAAACTCATCTTGTGTCAACTTACGAGGTAGATAGAGTAAGTGCTGGTTGTCCAATACCTGATTATCGATACGCCATTGAATCGGTATCGCACTTTGCCAAGCGGTAGGACGAAGCTCATCGCTAAGAGTGAGTTCATCCGAATAGGTCAGGCAGAACCGACAATTACCATTACCGATAATTTTGTACTCTTGAACGAGCTTGCCTTCACTAAAGTGGTAATAATATCCTTGAGTGGCAAGCCCTAGTCGCTCACCAAATTGTACAGCCGGCATTACTGCGAGGAAGGCTTCATTGAGTGCGTTCGTCCCTTTAGGCTTAGCTAAGACGTTAGGGATGAAAAGGGGGACTGATGTGCCTCTCGATGACAATGCAAGCGTCCTTGGCGCATCCTCTTTTATGTTGGCCACCAATTGAATGCTGTGTTCGTTTTCTTGCTCGTTCCAACGAGAATGCATCGGTGACGTACTCGTTTTAGCTA
>NZ_JBFSUR010000094.1:0-1873 GCF_041467535.1 Vibrio sp. 10N.247.311.47 | reverse complement strand
AACCACCGACACGAGGATTTTCAATCCTCTGCTCTACCGACTGAGCTATCCGGGCGACGAGGTGTATTAAACGTGTTTTCGCGTTCTGGGTCAACATTAAATTGCAAAAAAAGTATCGTTTGATGTTTTTCTATACTTAGTGGGTTGTTTTTGCTCATTTGGGGTGAAAAACCTATGTCTAGCATGCCCTAAAAGATAGTAAAACTACGGTTAACTACACTGAATGGGCGCCGAAATAAAAAAAGCACGTATGAAAACGTGCTTTTTTATTTGAAAATTTTCTAGGGAGTTTAGTGTTTTACTTCAAACCTATTAACCCAAGCTTCTAATTCGTTGGAAAGAGAGGCAAGAGTTTGGGTGCTGTTATGACTTTCTGTTACGACATTGCTCAGTTGGTTACCGCTCTCTTCGATCATATTGATACGCTTCGATATATCATCGCTCACCTGAGTCTGCTCAGCGGCCGCTGTTGCGATTTGATGACTCATTGATGAAATGGACTCTAATGCGACAACAATCTGTTGTAGTGCTTCAGAGGCGTTTTGAGACTCTGTTACGGTGCTTTCACTGGTCGCGGCACACACTTCCATGGTTTGAATTGCGTTGCGAGATCCCTCTTGAAGGTTATTAATCATTAATTGGATTTCTTTTGTGCTCGATTGTGTTCTGCCTGCAAGGTTACGAACCTCATCTGCTACAACAGCAAATCCACGACCTTGTTCGCCAGCTCGAGCTGCTTCAATGGCTGCATTTAGTGCCAATAGGTTAGTTTGCTCCGCTATATCACCAATCACATCCAATACTTTTGCAATGTTGTTTACATCGTTATCTAGGTTAGCGACAGCTTCGCTTGCTGTGCCTAGTTGGCCTGCTAAGCCTTGAATGTTATCTACTGTGTTGTGAATGAGTTGTTGGGTATGCTGGCTCTGTTTGTCGGCCTCGTCGGTGTTGCGCGCGGTATCGCTAGCTGAAGCAGCTACGTTATTGGCTGAAGAGGCCATCTCGGTCATTGCTGTCGCGATCATCTCTGTTGATTGCTGTTGGGTGTCTGTCAGTTGACCAATTGACCCAGCGCGATCTTCTACGCGCTGCAGTTCGCCTCTTAATGCCAGCATTGAAGCGTCAAGGTTTGATACTAGCTCAGCCAATGACTTACTCATTTGTTGTACGGCGTGATAGATACTGCCGTCAATTGCCTGAGTTTCGAAAGAGGTTTGAATTCGACCTTGTGCTACGGCTTGTACTGCTTCTCGTACGTCTTTAGGTTCGCCGCCAAGAAGCGCTAGCATGCGTTTAATGGATACAATTAGGCTCGCCAGAATAAGACCAGCAATCACGACACAAAGGAATAGCTGCCATTGAGCAGTAGACCAAAAACGAGCGTTAGCTTCATTGAACCCGATACCAGTGCCGACAACCCAACCCCAATGTGGCGTTTTCTCTGCAATAGACAGTTTTTCTTCAATCGTTCCATCTGGCAGTTTTTGTGTCCAGGTGTACTCAATGATCTCGCCAGTACGATTACCAAGTACTCTTTGGATTAGCAGCCCAACACTATTGCCGTCGCCATCTTTAAAGTCGTTAAAACTGGTTCCGTGCAGTTGAGGATCTAATGGTGTCGCGATAAACGTCATGTTCTCATCGGCTACGTAAACATATTCATTATCTTTATAGATGTTGTTGCGTAGAAGGCGAGTAGCTAGTTGCTTGGCTTGCTCTTCTTCTAGTGTGCCATCAATCGCCATTTTTTCGACTTCAGTAAGAATGCTGTATGCGCTCTTAAACAGCTCTGTTACGCGAGCTTTGTTGTCCATGTTGCTAGGGCGTGTTGATCTTTGCTGTACATTTCGCGTTCAACAATACATCGGTAGCC
>NZ_JBFSUR010000093.1:0-1984 GCF_041467535.1 Vibrio sp. 10N.247.311.47 | reverse complement strand
ATGATGAGCGCGTGTGGAAGTTTGAGCCCAAAGCGCAGCATTGGATGCGCCTTCGCTTTGATGAGGAGGCAAGCTAATGGCCGTGATGCACCCGCGCGTGGCGCACAACTACCTTAAAGACGGGTATTACCCGACCGATGAGGCGACCTTAGCAGAGATAGCCAAGCGACTGCGGTTCAAAGCCGGCACTCAACGCTTGCTCGACCCGTGTTGCGGGGAAGGCAAGGCGCTGGCTCAGTTGGCGAGTCACATCGACCACCATGAGCAGAGCGCGCTTCACACCTATGGCGTGGAGCTGGATGAGGCGCGGGCCGTCACGGCCAGTCAATGCCTCGATTCGGTGCTGCGCAGCAATGCGTTTGACACACAAATCGGCTCAGGCAGTCAGACGTTGCTGTTTTTAAACCCGCCGTATGGCGCGGTGGTCACCGACCAGGTGGACAAACAACATCGTGACATGGCCAGACTGGAAGTGCAGTTCACTCAACGCCTGCTCCCCACGCTAAAGCGTGACGGCATATTGGCGTTGGTGGTGCCCTATCCCTCTCTCTCACCTGCGTTTAGCCGTTATCTTGCGATGCGGCTACGACAGGTCGAAGTGTTCGCTGCCTCAACCGACCGCTTTAAACAAGTGGTCATCTTAGGGCGCAAAGCGGACATGAGAGGGCCTGAGCATCAAGCGGAGCGCACACAAACGGCGACCCAATTGATAAACGCTGGCGAAGGTAAGGTGATATTGCCTTACCCCACTCGACCGTTTGAGATACCCCCAGTCAATGACGCACCATTTCGTTTTGAAATGATACGGCCAGATACGGGGCAACTTGAACAAGCGTTTGGGGCGCATGGGGGGCTTTGGCCGACCTTTGACACCCAATTTAACCTCGCGAGGCACCACCAAGTCCCTCGGCCGTTAAGAAAACTGTCACCTTGGCATTTGTCGTTGTCGCTCGCGGCGGGACAGATTGCCGGCCAGGTGCACAGCAACGATGGCTCTCAGACACTGCTGGTCAAAGGTGGCACTCAAAAAGTGCAGCGCACCGTGACGACGGTTGATGAGAGCCAAACCATCACCACCGTGATAGACCAATTTCAACCGCTCATTCGAGCGATTGACCTCACCCCGGGTGAGCGCTTTGGCCGCATCGTGGTCATACAATAACTTCACTGCCCGTCAGGCGCTTTTCCTGACGGGAAGGCGCCTTATTTTTTAATAAGGAACCTAACCATGAAGACTCCATTGATTTCGCTCGATAACGGGCTTTATCTCGATGCGGTGGTCACCACCGCTGATAACCAGGTGCAATTTCTCTCCGTATGGGGACGCGATGGCGCCATGCAACACTTTTTCGCCGCGCTCACGCTACCGATGAGCGAGGGCGGAATACGCGTCATGACCGTCAAACTACCGGAAGGCAATCTGGTGCTCGACTTTGCTCAGGCGAAGTCACTCACCAAACGTACCACACGGTTACCCAAACACACGCCCGTGGGCGAATGGGTGCACACCTGGCTTATTCACCCGTCGTTACTGAAACCTAGCGGTCAAAGTATGACGGTGATGAGTCAAACCCCACTGTCTCACGCCACGTTGTGGCCAACGCTCAAGCAGCTGTGTCATTTGCCGCTGTTAGAGCATTGGCAACCGGCCCTGCAACCAAGACTGCAATCCATGATTCACGAGCTGCCCTCCTATGGGGTATTTGCGTATCATTTGGACTTGCAGATTGACGTGATGGAGCCCTTAGTCAGTGAAGCGCTGCAGCAAGGCGTATTAACCGTACTGCAAGGAGCGATGGGATGAGCGACTCGACAGAAACCACTCAACAAAACGAGCAAGACAACGTGTTGTCTCTGCATGACTTCATCGACCAATTCGGTGACGGCCTATTGGACAACATTGAAGCGGCGCACCCGGCGCGTTATCAATCGGCGTGTGAAAAGCGCGCGGCGGTGATGCAATCGCTCAAGCGGGTGCCGTTTG
>NZ_JBFSUR010000092.1:0-1986 GCF_041467535.1 Vibrio sp. 10N.247.311.47 | reverse complement strand
ACGAAAGCAACAACATGTCTTTCCTGAGTGTGAGTATCAACACGTTACGTTGACGCTTCCACATACACTGTGGCCCATCTTTCGAGATAATCGATTTCTTCTCAATCATCTCTTTAGTTGCGCAGCCAAAATCTTCTTAGGATGGGCAAAGCAACTGGATATTGATATCGGGGTGTTCTGTGCACTTCACACCTACGGTAGAAAGCTGAATTGGAATGTGCACATCCATTTGTCTGCCACACGTGGAGGCTTATGTAAGAGGACAGGCCTATGGAAGCCCATTTTCTTTAAAGCGAAGACCACTGAAAAGTGTTGGCGTGCCGCCATCACTCAACTTCTCGGCTCCCATTACTCAGAGTTAGATTTGAGTGGAGAGGGCTGCCCTTTCATTCGCAATGAGCAAGATTGGTCACGATTTTTAACCAGCCAATATTGCCCGTCGATGAAAGCTGCATTTTGCAAAGAAAACGGCCAATGTGACCCCCACCATGACTTACCTCGGTCGATACCTAAAGCGGCCGCCCATATCAGCGTCTAGGTTACGACATGATTTCCAGGGAGGCTTAGTGACGTTTGATTATCTTAATCATAGGAATGGTCGGACTGAATCCCTCATTTTGAGTCCAGAAGCACTGATAGAGCGCATGATTGAGCATATACCAGATAAGCACTTCAAAATGATTCGATACTTTGGTTTTCTATCGAACCGACGTCGTGGTGAGATGCACCCTAAGGTCTACGATGCCTTAGGTATCGCCCCTAAAGACTCACCAGAAATGCCCGGTTACGCCGCCATGCTGAAAGGGTATGTGAAGGTTGACCCGTTTGAGTGCATTCTTTGTGGGCACCGTTTAACGTTTCTTCGCTTTAGGGCTGGAGAGGGGCTGTCAGAGCTGGTCCATCATGCTCTGATTCAATCCCAAATCAGGTCAATTTAGGTTTTTCGTAGGATGAGTGTATCTGAAATAGCGAAAACAGTGTGAAAGTGTTCAATTAACACTCGACTTTAAATTGTAGTGTAGGAGTTAGGTCAGTCACACATTTATTTTGACATGAGTTAAGCCACAATAGTTCAAGGTAAGGAATGATTCAGATTCCTTACCTTGAACCTTAATAGCTTCACGAACGTTCAACCCTTTCAAGTCGTCCACATCACCTAATTGTTCAGGGCTTTGACCACGACTGAACATTTTCAAATGATTCAAACGCTGCGTCATTGCTAAGCGTCGAGATGATAAGGTAGGTGTATTCACCGCACCTTCTGACTGACGCATCATTTTAAGTTGCTGACGGAGCGGCGTGTTTGTGGTGTTACCAAATAACTGTGTCATGTAAAATTCCTCCACTTAACATTCCGAAGTACCGATCCAATGACCGTCTGAATCAAAAGCATCCCATTGTTCACTATTGATAATGGTCTCGTTTTCATCCACCGAATCTGCAGTTCCTTCCCAAAATGGATTCACACCCACAGGCTCATTGTTAGTAAGTTGATTGTGGTAGACCCTAACCAGTGAATGTTTAAGTACCGCACCGAAAAACTTATTCGGATGAACATGATCGGTTTGCACCACAAACTGCATAACCACATCTTTACTCATGTTCCAGACGTTCGTTTTTAGGTACTCAAAAGACGCTTCATCATTTAATCCCTCCCGCTGTGCTAGAACCTGCTTAGAATTGCAATCAATGAGTTGAATGAAACCGGTTTGCCCTTCGCACAAAGAGATATCATTTTTTGGTGAGCTTTCGCGTGCCAACGACGAAACGTTGGTCGCTGAATTTAATGTAGAGAGAGTTGGGGTTGAATTTCGTTGTGCCATAGGGAGTTTCCTTTTTGTTTGAGTATCACTTTTATGGAGCCGCTTGGCTGTCCATTCCTCAAACATGGTTCTTCTCTGCAGGGGCGCGTAGCGTTCATTTACCCTTGTAGATAAGGTTCTGATTTGAGGAGGGTTAACAGCCTGCGAGCGCCATCAAATGATG
>NZ_JBFSUR010000091.1:0-2011 GCF_041467535.1 Vibrio sp. 10N.247.311.47 | reverse complement strand
AGAGTTTATTTTGATACACCGGCATGTCATCGGAGTTCATCGCCCAATAGGGCATACGAAGTAATTGCTTGCGATACCCAAGCACGGAAAGCCCTTGTTTTAGGCGAACCAGCGCGCACAAGCCAAGGCAAAAACCGAGCGGGTGCGCGAACACCGGCGACAGCATGAACACTTGTGGGGCGATGACCACCACGATAGCGGCCATGCTAAACATGGCCGCGCTCAGCAGCTCATCAGCAGGGCGAAGCAGACCTTCGGCGTAACCACTCATTGCAAGATCTCATCATCTAGCGTCACTCCCCACTCTCGCTGCCAGGCGCAGCGCTCTTCGAGGATTTCAATGCGGCGCTTGACTTGATGCGCCTCTTTGGCTTGAGTACTTACCTTTTTAGCTGACGGAAGTTCAAGGCGCTTTGGAGGTAAGCAGCGCTGGGCAAAGGGGTTGTCACTGTTAATGCTCATCATCGTCTCCTTGAGGTTTTAATAGCATCATTAAAGCGCGCTCAGGACTTACGTTGTGTGCCTGGCTTTGCTGGGCGAGCGCCAGAATCACCGGCGTCAGCGCCGCGCTTTCCAGAACTTGATGGGTGGTTTTAATCGCGTGTTGAATATCCGAATAAGATAAAGCGTGCGTAGGCATAAGCGCTGTCCTCATTAAAAGTCGTGAATGTGATTATTGCTTGAGCTCGCCGCGCTCGATGAGTACCGGATAGTGGTGAAGACCAAAAGCGGCGGCAAAGTCACGGCCTGCCACGGGGTAAAGCGTTAAGTTATAGCGTTTGAATCGCTGCCACCCCGCCTTCGTCTGCACATTGACGACCATCCCCATGGCGCCAATGCTCGCTAGATAGTCCCGCTTAGCACTGAGCCAGCGATGGGATAACGCGTCATCCCCAACGATAAACAAAGGCGTGCTCACGCTTTGTTTGAGCGTGCGTCGTTCCACCTTGCCAGGGGTTAACTGCGGCGTACTCACCGGCACCATCCCTTGCAATAAATCTGCGGCCGACAAGGCATGACTGCTGAGCAACAAGAGTAGAGTGATGAGTGTTAAACGACGATTCATAACAAGGGACTCCATTGTTGTAAGTGACGGGCAAAGGTGGCTTCATAACGCCGAGCAGGCTCGCCCCCGCCTGGCCTGTGAAAATATCCGGCCGCTTTTACCCAACTGCCGTGTTTGAGCATGCCTTCATTAAGCAAGACGGCCGCGTGATTGAGGTTCACCGTAGGGTCGAAGACCTCACACGGGCGGTTAAAGTGGTCTTTTTGCCAGCGCCAGTTTTGCTGCGTGAGGCCAATATCCACCATCTGTGTGTATTTCAAAAAGCCATGCAGCGCCTGGCAAGCTTCAGGGTATGTCGCGTAGAAATAGGATTGACCTTTGACATTGAGCGTCCAAGGCCAAGGGCGAATTGCGCCGCTTTGCAACTGGGTTTTGCTTTCGCCGAGCGCCAAGGAATATAGGACGCTCGCAGGAATGCCGTGCTGGGCGGCGACCTTCTGATACAGCGGCGGAATAGCCGCCTGAGCGCTGAAACACCACAAGCTCATCATTAAGGCAACGCCACGACCGACCATTGGCCTCCCCCTTGCTCTGAAATGGCCACGGGCACAGGTTTGCCTTTAGCCAGGGTTATCCATAAGGCGCGCGTGTCGTGATTTAAGGTGATCCACTGTTTCTCGACATCGCTGTGGCGAACCCCAGCCACTGAGGCCCAAGCTTGCAGCTCGGTGTTATTCCCCCCGAGCATATACACATCAACAGCCACGCCATGAGAGCGCCATTGCTTGAGCGCATCGACGCAGGTATCGCATCCCGCCCGCACAAACAGGGCGACGCGCTCTGGCAATCGTGGCCCTATCGGCTTCAAGTTAGGATAGAGCCGCGCCCACGCTGCGCGATACGCTACATCCAGCGCTAACAATCCCTCGGTACGCTCTTTATCAAACGCCACCAAACGCTCAGCCAAACGCGCACGTTCAGTATCACTGCGCGCAAACTGAGCTA
>NZ_JBFSUR010000090.1:0-2039 GCF_041467535.1 Vibrio sp. 10N.247.311.47 | reverse complement strand
CGCCCTCCAAAATATCAAGGCCGTAGTTGAGTCCCCATACCGACAACAGCAAAAGCACAGCGCCAATCACGCCGTCACTGAGCAGGTCTTTTTTGGTGGCTTGTTTCTCTTTGATTTTGCTGAATACATCCCAGATGTGACCCAGGAAATAGACAAAGCAGAAGGCAATGAAGATGCCGCCACCGTAAAGCAAGATGTCGTAGGCATAGGCGTAAATGAGCTCTAAGATGTTGTCACTGCCGCCTTGAGACGGGGTATTGTTAGTGGGGATGTCCGCCATCGCGCTCAGGCTGTGCAGCCAAGTGACGACAAAAAGAAAAAACGCTCGAAGTTGGATCATGTTGCGACTCCGTAATATAAAAACCATTGCAGGATGAGAAAGATAAACACGGCGCGAAAGACCAAGCGGCGAAACACCTCTTTGGTCACTTTTTTGTTTTTCATGCCGCGAAAGCCGCTCCAGAATACCCACAGCATCCAGAGCATCAGCAAGACACTGGTGAGTCCGGCCAACACCCATGCCAGCGTGTTGGCCTCAAACCCGGCGCCATGCTCGAAGGCTAAAAGGGGATCATTCATGAGGCGCCTGCGAAAGGTAATCGCCGCCCAGTGGCGTGATAGGTTTTGGCGCGCTGCGCTCAGGGCGTAAATAGGCATCAATGCCCGCTTGAAGGGTGCGGATATCAAGGCGCAGCGCATCGTAATCAAACTGACGTGCGGCGCGATAATCGGCTTCGCGCTCAGCACGCGTAATGAGGTAATCGAGGGTACCCAGCTGCGCAGACACTAAAGCCAGCTCTCGCTGCTCGGTATCGACGTCGGCATACAGGTTAGGACTGAGCACGCTCAGACAGAATAAAAGTGGCCATTTCACGGTGTTGATTCCTAATTAGAAAGACGTCAACACGCTAGCAAAAAAGCCATTGGAAAATCTCAATTAGAATTGTCAAAATAAAGTATTTCTAATCGAGATTATTTGATTTAATTAGGGTATAATATTAAAAGCTCTTATCTATTCCTCTGCGTGATGCTCCGTTCTTATAAATACTTCTTATAGCTCGCCACACTGGTGCGAACCAGTAACCCTGTCATGCCTGCTGCAGGCAACAACACTAAGGTCGGAGATAGGGGCCAAACCCCAGGAATGAACAGCCATAAGTAACCGGCCCCGATCATGGTCATAGAGACGGCTCGGCGCGCGTAGTAATGAGTGGTTTCGGTTTCACGCCCGACAAAGGCGGTGCGCCGCTGACGAGAGATCAGCCCATCGAATGCCCCGAGAAAGCTCGCCAGTAAGAACAAAGGCCAACTAAAGAAAAGCAGCGCGACGCGAACAAACAGCGCAAGGGTGACATACACCACGCCGTGCCAATACTCGTTCGCGAAAGCCAATGCCCCATCAAACTCAATACTGAGCAGTGTCTCGATGCGTTGACTCAGCGCATTCACCAGTCCCATCACCTTTGCCGCCAGATGCGGCTGATCGCTTTGCAGCAAGGTGATGTGCTCTACTAACACGGTTTTGGCGTGTTGCCCCGTCACTTGCCCCCAAAAAGGCGCGAACCACTCGATGAGTATCAACAGTACCCATATCCAGAAAAGATGCCCCAAAGCCACAAAAGGCAGGCCATACCAAGGCGTCGGCTCCTCGCGCTTTACGGGTGGGTTTGGTGTTTTTTCTGCCACAAGGCCTCCTGGGTTTTATTGCACTTCATGAATAGGCGATTTTGATTCATCTTCATCGAGCCCAAGGTAGGCATTATTCATCCAGCTGTTGAACTGCTCGGTGTCGTGCAACCAGTCGTGTGTACTTTTGACCGATTGGCTTTTTTGGAGCATCCCATCGACTAAGGCTTGGATATCCTTTGGCAGTTCGAGGTCGCCTTCATTGCCCGGCAATGGAAAGCGAAGCTTCCAAATCTTGGCGCCTTCGAGCTCAGCGTAGGCTTGGCCAATGGGTAAATTGGTGATGTCGTTATCGCTGACCAGTAGCACCTCTTTGTTTTGCAAAGTGTCTTTATTGCTCGAATGAAACCCGG
>NZ_JBFSUR010000089.1:0-2043 GCF_041467535.1 Vibrio sp. 10N.247.311.47 | reverse complement strand
CCACTGCGTACCAGATGATGCTCGATGACAAACACGAGTGCAGCGTCGAAAATCTTCTCCATCTCATCTTAATGTCGGAACTCTCAAAGCTGGATGAACACTTAAAAGGTACTGAAGCCAGCTCTCTTGTTTCGAAAAGCATCGAGAAGACCGCCATTTCCATCAAATCGGTTTTGGCTACTTACATTAAGTCTCTGCGCTACCTACATGGTCTCGATGAAAAAGACAGTCAAGGAAACCGTAAACGGGCGAGATTTTCCATCACTGATTGGGTACAAGATGAATCGCAGCAAGGTTTTTTATTTCTCTCCAGTAACGCAAGACAGCACACTGCGCTCAGACCACTGATATCGATGTGGCTTGCCATTGCCTCTAACGCCATCTTGGGGATGGAGCCTGACGAAGACCGTCGTATCTGGGTCATCATCGATGAAATGCCAACCTTGCATAAGCTACCAGAGCTTACGCACATCATTTCAGAAGTGCGTAAGTTTGGTGGCTGTTATCTACTCGGATTGCAGTCTTATGCTCAACTAGAAACGACTTATGGCCACAATGCGGCTAGAGTTATTTTTGACTTACTGAATACGCGCTTTTTCTTCCGCGCACCCTCAAAAGCCATGGCAACCGTCGCCTCTGACGACTTGGGTGAGCAAGAGATTGACATATCTCGAGAAAATATTTCTTACGGCGCAAATGCACTGCGTGATGGTGTGTCATTGGGCCATCAAAACAAAACGCGCCCTGTCGTCTCCCCTGCTGAAATCCAAGGACTGGATGATTTGGAATGTTACCTGCGCACTCCGAACTCCATGTTAATCACTAAGCTCCAACTAAAGTACGACCGAATGAGCAACATTCAGCCGTCGTTTATGAAGCGAGTTATTCCTGGTGGTGAAAAGATGGAGAGCCTAGACCAAGCCTTGATTTTTCATGAGTTAATTGCATTGCATGAACTCGATGAAACGCAAAGAAAACGCTTACTGGCTATCCAACAAAGCACTTATGAGAACGAAACCGAGCAGCAGCAAGCAAGAGAAAGCCAAAAACAAACCATGACGAAAACGTCAAAGTCATCCACACCGCCATTGAAACAGGGGCAGAACCAACAACTGGCTGAGCAAACTCAAGACGAATTGCAACGAGAGACCGAAGAAGCGTCCATTACACAACAAGATACTGGAGAGATGTACGATGATTAATCTACGGGGTTTGAGGCATTACTCAATACCGTAGTAATAGGAAAATGCGTCCCGTGAACCACATCCCCAACCGAAGCTCTTAAAACTTTACCAATGAATCAAACGGCTCTCATGACGATTTTTTATTGTGATTGAATGAGGTCGACTGCCCTCTCCAATACACTCAATATTTGATGAAAAGGAAAAACACCATGCTATGTCTTCAATGCAGCGCACTCAAAAGCAAAATACCCTCCTACTTATCGAGTCAATCCTTAAAAAGGAACGCTCATTTTTGCTGGCAAATGCTCGTAACACGCGCCTCTATAGGTTGCTTGTTTTTGACAGTCTTATTTGTCGATTCTAGCTTTGAGAGCTAACAATTTCTGTTCCGCATCCTTTTATTACAAAAACCGCATTCACCTCTCCACCAAAAGTAGCCCACACACCCAATTCTGATACAAGGCCTCTGGGCGCTTAGACTATCTGTGTTTAAGCGTTTGCCAAACCGCAGATATGAAAAAGCCCCGAATGAACTATAAATTCAAACGAGGCCCTATCCATGTTTAGCAACTTGATAATAGCCTCTTAACTCTACAGGAGGCAATGATTATGCCGAAGAAAACCGTCCTTGGGGCGTTACTGGTGGTCTGCGTGACCACTGTGTTATTAACCGCTCTCTTTCGAGATTCACTGTGTGAATTTCATTACAAGGGGGCAAACAATGACCTTCAAATAAGATTTGCCTACGAAGTAAGACGTTAAGGTCAAGCGGTAAAGGCTTTAGCCTTTGCCGCTACCTTTCTTGTCGCCTGCATACGTCTAAGCGCCCCATTCCCCTAGCTACTTTTGGTGATTTCCA
>NZ_JBFSUR010000088.1:0-2047 GCF_041467535.1 Vibrio sp. 10N.247.311.47 | reverse complement strand
GGGGTTAACCCCGTGTGCTTAATACTGTGCAGTCAGTATTCAACTACAACAGGCTAAGTATAACACAAGATAAAACAATGTGATGGGCTGGCTAGGCGACTCAAAAAGCACTAAATTTCATGCATCACAAAAGTATCCGGGGTTTCGTGAGATAGCCAGACGCTAACATAAAAACATAATTTTTTGATACGAGTTAAGAGCATAAATATAGTTGTCGATAGAATTATCTCAATCATTCGGAGAGCAGAACTTTAACAAAACCTCGACATTATCCTTACTAGTCTGGACGGGGATTTTCTTCGCCCCAAGATACTGAGCAATTCGAGTTCGATGCCTACCATTGACAAAGCCTGCATATTGAATTTTCACAATACGAATCTTTTGTCGAAAACCGAAAAATCTACGCTCTACAAGCTCTTCTTCATAATCATGAAAAAAAACTCTAGGGGTAGATAGCAACCCGACATCATCATGTGGATTTACCCCTTTGATATAATGATCCCGTTTATCAGAACTCCATGCGTCAACACTAGAAACCATCGCTATATTAGACTTACTCTCCGCGTAATAAACAAGTTTATCTATATCTACCCATACCGTAGTGTAATCACGAAAGCATTCCCTACTAGTATCTAAATCTTCCTTCCAGCACAAATACTCATAAGCAGAGCCTGGCGGCAAATCAATTTTAAATGTTTTCATCATTTCCCATGAGTATAAATGGTCCATCATAAGACTTTACACAACCATTAACGTAGCTTTGTTCAGACAAACTTCTCTGCAATCAAACGCTTTCCTGTAGGCTCTAATGATTGAATAATGCTTTTTTGAGGATAGAAATACCCTTGGACGAGAAGAGCGCAATCATTAATATCGCCAATTTGGACTCTTACTGATAGTTCCTCACCATCTTGCCATGTATCCCTAATCCTCGCCCTACACTCTTCTCCTCGCAATTCAAAGCAAAATTCAGACACCTCTGCTTGATCTTTAGGTTTATAGTTTTGAACGGCAGCGTTTATAAGCGTGTTAGATATTCTTTCTCGCTTCTTGTCTGAAAGCATATCTAAAGAGCTCTCTTTGATTGGCCCGTAGACTCCACTTTGATTCAGTGCTTCTAGAATTTTTTTCATGTGCCCACCCGTATGCGGACTAACAAATGTAGAAGACCGAGACCCATGAGGCTTTCCTAATATATCTGTTCTCATATTCCACCACGTCTCTGCGACTTGAGCATACTTAGCAAGCTTGGTTTGCTCTTCCAAAAACCACCTTATAGCGTCTTGTCCTCGAATAGTTCCGTCCCCTTCTAACTCAACATTGATAGCTTCTACTACTACCGGACAGGCATGATCTGAGTACAAAGGAGAGTCTAATTTAAAAGCATTCAGTCCAGGCAATCCGTTAGCATATTCGATAAGCTGGTTAGCACTATCTTCCCCATAAGGACAGGTCACGAATCCTCGAACAAAATGTCTTGTATGGTCAATCCCACGGTAAAGGACGCTTAAACATCTACCATCAAGATCTAATGGCGCTGGTATAGAAAGAATAGGATGCCAGTACGGATAAGAATCCACACAATTCCCAAGGCGATCTAAAATCACATTGAATACATCTTTTGCCGCTTGAGGATCACTTACATTTTGAGTGAAATATTTCATTGCGGATGAATTAGCAACTGATGAAGTATTTTTTTGTCTAAATTCCATAAATCACAAAACCTATATTTTCAATAAAACATTATTTACGTATATCTACATATTACGTAAATAATAAATGTTCGCAAGTTTTTAATCACAAAAGAACAGCCTCGCAAATCAGTCTATTTTAGGTACACCTTTAATGCACTGGGCTATTTTAGTGCTGTAAATAGCAAAAATAGATGTATAATGCACCAACTTAACTAAACCAATGTAAAATGCACCAATGAACAGCAATATACGAATTTATGGTTACCTAAGAGCATCGACCGATGAACAAGATGCCTCGCGAGCAAAAAATGACCTTATTGACTTTGCAGACAAAATGGGATTCCCGATCGCGT
>NZ_JBFSUR010000087.1:0-2220 GCF_041467535.1 Vibrio sp. 10N.247.311.47 | reverse complement strand
GTTGAGTCTTTGGGCAAGCTGACTTAATTGGGTTTCAAGGGCTTTCACTTGTTCACTGTTTTGGGCTTGCTGATTTTCAACCTGAAGCTGCGTTTGCTTTAACGCGTCCGAGAGGGCTTTTTTTTCGGCTTCACTTTTAGAATACGCGGCATTGAGCGTTCGAATGGTATCGGATGGGCTGTCATCAAACGCCTGCAGCACTTGGGCTTGGGTTTGTGACGTCGTCACGTTGACCGGGGTGGTGTCTTCGCCGGGATCAACGTTGGCTTCGATGTCTGACGGCTTTAAAACTGCAATGACCAGCACCGCGATAAAGCCGGTTGCGCCGATAAGCGCCGCCAGTCGTATGACGGGGTTTCCTTTATTTAACATCGCTACTCCCCTCCATGGTTAGGTAAATGGCTAGGTAAACGGCTGGGTAATAGGTATCCTGCCAGGGGCCCTGGCGTGACAATAAAGGCCGTCGCTTGGGCGGTGGGTGAGCCTGCGTTCCCGATGTCAGGATGGGAAAAACTCACCGCGCAGCGCAGTGCAAAGCAGCGAGGACTGAGAGTAACGAGTCGTGGGTCGAGGGTTTCACGCTTTGATGCCTTATTGGTTAGGCTCACGGCGGTCACCACCTGCTCGCCCAATTGCCAAGCCGCAATGGGTCTGGCGTTCACTCGCCACTGACTGAACGCACTTAGGCTGATATCACGAGGCAGTCCCATCGGCGCTCGCACTACGCCAGATAAAGGCTCAATGGCGTGCGATGGACTGTAGAGATTTTGCATGGCATAGCGCACCAACAAGGCTTGCGGTGCCATTTGGGGCTCAGTAGTAGAGCCCATCTGGCGGTCATTGCCTTTTGATTTACCGCCGGGCAAAACAATATCAATCTGCGGCGGGGTAACCACGCCCGCTTTGGCGCTAACATCGAGCATTAAGCGCAATCCATCACTTAGCCGCATCACTTGAAGTCGAGTTGAATCAAAAGGCTCAGTAGCCGTGAGGTAAAGTCGCCCTGCCAGTGAGGTCATGGACAGGTAAGGCGTTAAGTGCGCCGGTTGCGCGACGCGCACGTCGTTGCCCAAGGTCAAGATGGTCTCTTGCCCTGGCGTAAGCACCACTTGGAGCGGGACACCCTGCCACTCCATGGCGCGAGGCGTACTGGCCTGAGCATGAATGTGAGTCATCAAACTCAGCAGCAGTGTCAGCCACAGTCCCCCACGTCTTTTTATCAGCGTTCGCATCATTGCTCTTTCTCCTGCGCTTCATTGAACTGAATTTCTCTTGCTGGGCCATCAAAACAATCAATGGCGAGCTTCCAAGGGTTGCGCTCGGCATCAATGTCGTAACGCACAATGCGCAGTGGCCAGCGGATAAAGTTATGTTTGACTAAGGTGCCATCCACGTACTCTTTGAGTTCTAAATCGGCTTGTACCGTCCAGCTGTCTCGGCTGTGCGTGGTGACGCGCCAATCGTCAAATCCGTAACCGGGAATGGGCGCTAAACTGCGCTCTCGCCCCGACAACTCCCCTGTGCGACGTTTGTTTTGAAAGTCTTGCGTTAAGACCTTTTTGCAGCTGGGCGTCAGGTAATCGGTGTAACGATGCAGGTTCTCGTTGTATTGCTGATTGCCATCACTGGGCCAGCGGTTAATCAGTCCAAATAGATTGACGGCAAAGTCATACACATTGGGCTTAGGCACTTCCCACCACGGGCGTGATGAGCCTGAGCTTAAATCGGGCGGCGTATGCACCGTGATGTCTTGTCCGGCTTGATACCAGCCCCAAGTGGTAACCAGCGCAAGAGTGCTCATCATGGCGAGCGCGCCGCGTAGCGACCGGATGTGACTGTCTCGCCCGGCCAGTGAGGCGCGAAATCGACTTTTCGGTGGTTGACTCATGTTTTCTCCTTATCAGCCGATGCGTTTGCAGGCAAAGCGGCGCGCATCAACGTGATAGCGCTCAGGGTGAAACCAGCGTTCAAAACGTTTGCTGGCGTAATGTTGGCAATGGTGCGTTTTGATTCGGCTGAGCTTTCGCATGAGGCTCTTGGGCAGTGCAAAGGCGCCGAGCGCCCCGAGCAGCAAGGCGGTAAACAGAATGAGAGGCGCGCCAAACACCCAGTACAGCGCCAACCCCAGCAATCCCGTGAGGCTCATGCACACAAGGACCAGCAGTCCCATCTCGCCCATCGACAGACCTTTATAAAACGGCGGCATGACGTTCAAGGTTG
>NZ_JBFSUR010000086.1:0-2251 GCF_041467535.1 Vibrio sp. 10N.247.311.47 | reverse complement strand
CGATGGGTCGAGAAATCGAGCGGGAATTAGAAAGATAAAACAATAAAAAGGATAGCCCTAACAGGCTATCCTTTTTTTTCGCCTGCAAGAAAGGTATCCACTTTGTTATTAACATCGGCTTTAACTTGTTGCCTAAATGTTTTCGCTTCGTCTTTGACTCGAAATAGTTTTTCACCATCAAAGGTTTGACCATGAGTCACATCACTGACCGCTGATGTGTTGCGAACCACACGATAAATCTCTTCCATCAACTCTCGATTCGACGGTCTACCATCGTCACTATCGTTGAGCTTAATACGCAGTGCTAACGTCAACAGTTGACGAGTAGCTTCAGAATCACTCAGACGCTCCTGATCTCTAAATTTAATGAAGTCTTGCTCTAACTTGCCGCGTAAAGTGCTTTGTAAAGGGTAAGAGCGGGCCATTATCCTCTCCTTTTTAGTTCAATGAATCTCAATAATATATCAATATAATCACATTGAAGCAATCAACAAAACACCCACTTTAAACCTTACTGCAAAAGGGATAAATAAGAATTGAATGACAACTCATTTAAAACCCATTTAAACACCCCGCAGAGCCTTACTACAAAAGGGATAAATGCCATTTAATTGAGATTGCATATTTACCAATTGAGATTTCAGCGGCTAATTAGTTGAGATTTTGAAAATTTTTTTGAGGTTACTTTTAATGGTTGGGAAGGTTTTAAGCTCTTGTTTCTATTGGTTTTATATTTTTACAGACAACCATTTAAATCGATTTTCGATTTAGCGAGGTGTGTGGATGATTCTAAAGAAGTGACGATCAACTCCAATGAACTTCCGTTTGTTTTGTGTTTTTGGGTGGTGCTCTAGGAACAACGAGAGCAAAAGCCGAACCGTTGGCGATTGAATCAAGGGTGATAATGTAAATATTGAGAGGGATGGAAAGCGGAAAAGGAAGAGTTTGAGATAGTCAGCACCGCACCACAATGGTGCATAGCTGCTAATTTTAATTACGGTTGGTAATAAACTTTTTGTACTTTTTGGATGTATATTTTTCTAGCGTTTTCGGTGCGTTTAGAAAATCCGGCATTATATGCCCCGACACTGTTCCAGTTATAGCCATGTGTAGCAAAGTTAGAGCTTAATACCCATGCGCCTAATGAAACATTAAAACACGGCTCATAAATATTCGTTTTGTTTAAGTTAAATTCAGCGAGTCGGGAGAACCAACTAGAGTTAATTTGCATCAACCCAAAATCACGGCTTATAATTTTTCCCGACCTGTTTTTATTTTCATTGTAAGCGTTGGGATCAAGACTGCTTTCGACCTGAGCAATAGAACGCAACAATTTTGGATCAACATTGTAATGAGATCCGGCTTCATCAAAACAGAACGCGCCCGCAGCGGTTGGGAACAATAACAATAGCAAAGATAATTTTTTCATAATCAAAAAAATGGAGTCCGTTGTGTACTCCATTCTATCGCATATTGAAAGTGATTAATATTCACTCGGTAGTAAAACAGTTGTTACGCTTCTATCTCGCTCGGTAATGATCCATATACGTTCACCGCACAGTATGTATTCAGATATAATACGCTCGCCTGTTTTGGCCGCTTCGTCATTGGTTATTTTATCCTCAGCACAAACATTACCCCAATCCCCATTATTATGACGCATTAAGTAAATGTGTAAACTTGCCCCAATATTTTTATCCAGTAATTCAGCAATGCCTTGCGTCATGACTATCTCTCCTAACTCAAAAGGTATTGCTGTACAAACATAACGTTGTGCTTTCATTTCTTCTTGATTTGGAGTAGTATTCAAAGTGTTCATTTTATGTTACCTCATATTACTTAACTTGAACATGCCTCAATATTTACGTCTAATAAATATTGAGGCTTTTTATTTTTGGTTAATACACATCTTCTGTTTTACGAATATGATTAAATACCTCATAAATATCATCGTATGAATAGCCGTATTCTTCGAGCTTATCAACACAATCACAAATATCATTCGTATAAAAACATTCATGATTGAATAGCTCACGGCGAATAATGGCTTGCTTTCCATTTTCTTCAATATCTTTTTTGATCCCCTCTTTTTGAATTTCACCTAAACGCACCACTAAATTTTTAGCGTTACTTTCTGGGACAATCATTCCCATTCCAAGCGATACATATTCAATGCCTTTTTTCTTGGCATCATTAAACTGTTGATTAGAGAAAGCGAAAAATGCGCCTAGTTCATTGAATAAATCGGTTT
>NZ_JBFSUR010000085.1:0-2349 GCF_041467535.1 Vibrio sp. 10N.247.311.47 | reverse complement strand
ACAATCGGACTTCCAAATACCCAAGCTAAAGGCAACAACAACAACATAATTCCTACCGTAATTGCGATAGACGTTTGTACACGGTCTTTCACTCGATTGAGAACAATTTTTTCTGATACAACCACAGCAAAGTATTCTTGGATACCACTCGCGCTACCGACCGTAGTGACATAGAGATATTGCGGTTTTCCACCAATTTCTGCATAGATGAGTTTGTCTAACTCGCTTTTATTATTCGCTACTTGTACCAGCTTTTTATATGGAACCATTGCAGAGAACGCCGCACTTGGCTTGCCAAACTCTGCTTCTAACCATTTTTGACTTAGCGCTGTTCGTTGCTCAGTTGAGATATTGGTAATTGCTTGATTGAGAATAGGCAGCAGAGCCGAATCCGCTTGTTTTAACACCATATAGAACTGATTAGAAAATTGCTGATTAATGTCGCGCAAAGGTGGATGCACTTGAAAACTATGGTCGAATGACTGGGAGACTTTATGCTTAATAATAGCATCGCTTTCCAATACTGCATCAACATCCCCATTTTCTAGGGCATCGAAGGCGAGGTGAAACGAAGGAAACGTCACAATTTGTACATTAGGAAAAGTGCGATTCAGGTCAGGAATAATGGACCAGCCAGCTAACATGCCCACTTTTTTCCCGGCCAAATTTTCAAAAGATTCGGTCGTTTTTGTGTTGGCTTGTGTCACTAAGCTAAATGGTAATTGGTAAAGTGGTTCAGTAAACACACCGACGTCTTGCGTGCTACTATTTTTTTGTATGGACTGCAAGATATCAATCGATCCATTTTGATAATCAGAGACCAATTCTCCCCAACTACGGCCGTTGATATATTCAAACTCCAGACCGGTATTGTTAGCAATTATATTTAATAAATCAATCACATAACCTTTTGGTTCACCGGCTAAAGTAAAATCAATGGGCGCCCAATCATTCTCGTTTGAAACTTTAAGCGGTTGGGTAGACTCAATCAATTGACGCTGCTTGTCCGTTAGCGCGAGTGGTTTTGAACTTGGGATGATGTTTTCTGCTTCCAAGGTTTGATTTGATGCGACAATTTCTCCATTTTCAGAGTATAGATACACCTCTGCCGCTTCATCTTTATTATTCACTTTAATGTTTTCGGAGAAATTTGCTGCCAGAGATGAGAGAACAATATCAACACCTATTACAGCCTTTCGACCTTCTATGGGCAAAGAATAAGTTTGTCCTGTCACTTGCCAGTTATGAAACAAATACGGTTCCGTTTTGGTTGGTGTCTTGTTGTTTTGAACTTTGTACCAAGGACGCTTTGTTGGGTAATAATCACTTGGCTCCACTTTTGTATCACGAATCGTAAAATCATCATTTAAAAAATAGGACTTCTTAATGCGGTTCCCAGCCTCATCATAAAGGTGTGTCACCATTGCCCACCGATCTTGAGCAATCGCATCGGTTTTATCGCGAATTAATATAGAGGCATCGAGATTGACCAGTTGAAAAAACTCATCTTTTTCATTTGCAACATAAATACTGTACATATTATTGTTGGCGCGAAGGGCTTCAGCAAATAACTCAGCTAGCGGAAAAATATCATCTGTTGCTTCAAAATGTTGTTCGGAGATCTTAGCAAACAGCTCAACGGTGTATGAGGCATCGTAATCAAGTTTATTAATATACTCAGTTATCGTCGCAGCGGTGCGGTTGTATCGTGAGAAAATATGTTCTTTTGAAAGCTCTTTGGCAAAGTGATATTGAAGGAAAATAGCAACCGATGCGGTGAGAAAGGTCGCGATGATAAACATCCCACTCACCGTTATCCTAATAGAGATTTTTTTTCTCTGTTTGCGCTGCATTTGTAGCTCCTAGCCTTAAAGTAAGGAATTCCTTCCATTTTTACAGTGTAGCAGGGGGTTATCATTAACCAAGTGTCCCTAAGCAAAGCGTGACCTTTCCCATACTTCTAATGCCCCCTACACTTTGATTTTTGTTCAATAAATTAAGCCATAATGACAGGCATTAATGGCCCACCCGCGACTCATTCTTCGATAACATGTGTTCATTCGTTAATAAAAGAACATAGTTTTATCTTTAGCAGTCCTTTTTTGCCTGAGAGGACTTGGCTTTTTAGGATATATGGCGTTTTTTATTTATGCTGTAGGTGAAGTTGGTTGGCGATAAATTGTGACTGTGTGATTTTGCTGTGGATAAACAAAAATTAGTTGTCAATTAATAGGGATTAGACCATACCTCATTAACAGAGGGGGCTCTTAAATCTAACTGTCAGCTGAAATGCTCAAATCGTTTTTTCCAGAGGCTTTATAGACCTGAAGGTTTACTCGTGGCACTTTT
>NZ_JBFSUR010000084.1:0-2367 GCF_041467535.1 Vibrio sp. 10N.247.311.47 | reverse complement strand
AATTATCGTCAGATAGAGCGGGCGTTACTTAAGTTGACGTTAAACTTTAATCACAAAGAACAAGCCCTGCTTTGTAAAATCGTGCATTTTGGGCATGATATGACGAAAGACGAGCATCATAAGTCTAAGATGGTTATGCACTTGCAAAAGCTTGGGCACCGCTTACCCGACATTTTTCTGATCTTACGGCAAAGTACCAGAGTTGAAATTATTGACCGTTAATCTTTAAATTATCAGTCAGTTGTGCAGTATTTGCGAGTGCCTCAGCAATGTCGCGATATCAATGATATTGGTGCTTGCGAAGGGTTCATTGGATTTTGCACAATGACTTGTGCGGCTTTTCGGGCTGTGGGTTAAAGTGAGCGCATTGAGTACAGCTATAGGGACGTACAAGGATGTGAGAAGCCGCCTATAACAATATTATGTTGGTGTATGCCTACCTGCAGAATGCAAGACAACTATTTTTGAGACTCACGAAACACGACGAATAAGGCAATAACAGACCCCTCGATATTCATTCGTAACTTGCCATTTTCCTTGTCGTGCCTGTGAAGCTGTCTGATACTTCGATGCGCTTCATTTCGATGTTCATGGTTGGTTCGAGTTTTTTAAGGCGCGCTATGTCACTGGCGATGCGCTTACAGCCTAAAAACAGAATGCCATCGAGTGGTGTTATGACCTCTCCAGCCTTGAGGCAATCAACGAGAGACGTTGCAGACAGTGGTGTTTTTATCCCATCAACGTAGCGGGTTGCCACAAACTCATTCGTATAGCGGATCTCTCTTGGTAGCATTTGTTCGCTTTTGGCGTAAATCATCCCGCTTTGTTTACCATTAATGACGCGATGTTCTTTATACACTCGGGTTTCTTCACCGATGATGGCCATGGCTTGTGGTGCACGAGTGATAAGTAAGCGAAAAGGCAGATCTTCACTTGTGATGTAATCGACAAGGTTAAATGCTAATCTTGCTCTCGCGACCTCTCCGAGTGGTTTGTCACGACAGATTTGTCGAACCTGATTCCACTGACTGGTCAGTCGAGCGCTTTCTTTATCGCTTCTAACTTTAACTTGCTGAATGTCATAGTGAATTGTCTTTGCCATGGTTGACTTAGCCTTCCGTTTTTTTCGTCGAATTCCAACTTAACATTATGTTTTTATAACACATTAAAACAGTTATCCACAAAAATTGGGCGTAACCTGTGTGAAAATAAGTCAAGCTTAATATTCGATTTGCAACCGTCTGCATAAAGGCGTAATCTGATGGTAATTTAACCGTATTGAGTCAAAAGAGGCCGAAATGTTAGCATTCCTGAAAAAATGGCGTCAGGCATACCGAGATGAAAAAGGTGATCGTTTACATGCTGAAGTGGAAGCTGAGCGTAATGCCCTTCTTAGTAGTACATCTCTGTCATTTGAAGAGGTGAATGAAGCTTTAGTAACTAAACCTACACTAGATAAGTCTATGTCATGGAAGGAAGCTTTCTTCAAGGCTCATAATGATTGTACTTTATACGAGGAAGAGCAAGCGTATTATAAAAAATCATAATGGCTTGCTCTTCTCTTTTATTTCATCTTATTTCCTAGTGTGCCTATTAGTCTGTCTGATCCTTTTTGAGCTGCATCCCCAACTTTGGTCATAGCACTATCCATCGACACCCCATTCACGCGATAACTGGCGTAACCCAGTACCCCAAACCATATCGCGGGCACCACCACGTAGAACGTGATCATCACAAACGCTAATATCGAATCATCCATGCTGTTTATCGTGCCGGTTATCGGATTAAAGTTGTCATGCATGGAATACACCGCCTCCAACAGCTTACTGTCTAGGCTTCGACACAACTCCCACCAAAACGTTAAGAACAACAATCCTGTATAAGAGAGTGACAACGACATCAGCGTCATCATCGAATAGTTACTGACCGTTAACACAATCGGACTTGCAATCACCACCACAATGAGCAGCAAAGACTGCAGCATCGGCATCGCTTCTCGCACAATGAAGTAAGCCGGGCCTGTGAAGATATGCCCAATTTGTAATCCTGCCCAGCCTGCCGCGCTATTCCACACTTCTCTGACTTGATGGTCTAGTGACTTATCAAGCACCTGGCCATAGCCACGAACCACGCGGCCACTGGTCGATTGATTTTCAACACTCAAGACTCGCTGAACCAGCATGTTCGCCTTATCGGCAGGCGTGACTTCAGCCCCCATGATTTTTGAGAAAAAGCCATCATAGTCCAGCACGTCATGAATCAATTCAGGGTTGGTGTCTTCAATGTGATTGAACAATCGCCACAGTAAGCCGGCGCGCTGGCCATCACTGCGACCGCCTTGAGTACTGTCCCACCATTCATCACACA
>NZ_JBFSUR010000083.1:0-2728 GCF_041467535.1 Vibrio sp. 10N.247.311.47 | reverse complement strand
ACTGCCTCATTTATTTACATCTTGCCTCAACGTAATACCGAAATCCCCCGTTTTTCACCCCGTGCCCCCTCAGGGCTGATTAGGAAATTAGCCCTGAGGGGCACGTCATTACTACAAATACCGCTTTACATGTGGCAAACTATCATGAACACTTAAACGCAACGCTTTGAATCATTACATTTATGACGAATAAAAGAACCTGTCCACTTAACAATAAACTTGCGTTGGATGTTGAACAATTACGATCACATTATCGAAAGATAAGGTGCTCTAAAATTGATTCATATAAAAATGAAGTTTTAATATTGAGGCAATTAGGCGCGAGCTTTAATAATATATCATTTTGGTTCAGTGAATATTGTGGCATAACAATTTCAACGTCGACGATAAAAAGAAGATACGATTACTGGATGTCTACCGATGAAACAAGAAATCAGTCTAGAGATGCTTATTGAGGCAATGCCCAAACCAACTGTTTCAACGTCTTCTCACATTCATCATAAAAGCAAAAAAAAGGGAAGTATCATTGATCATCATAGATGTGAGATCCTCATTTTGAGGCAAAACTACCACTGTTCCTATGGTGAAATCATTTATTGGTTAAAAAACGAAAAGGATATTATTGTTAGCAAAACGGCTCTTTATAATCGCATCAAGCATTGGGAGGGAGTGGGGGTCTATGAATAAAAAACAAAACCGAACAATAAATAGAATTGAAGAGCAGGTTAATCGGTTTTATCATCACTATTACAATGGATTAGGTAAAACAAAGTCGCAAGCGCCCAATAAACTTCGTAGTGTCACAACCTATAATCGCCATATTGAAGTGACGGCTTTAATTATGAGAAAAATTGGGGTTAAGCGAGTAAAGCAAATCACATTAGACATTGCAAATAAATACATTGAATCCCAAAAAAACAACATTGCTGCACGTTCTTTAGAAAATCAACGCACCCTATTACAACGTATTATTAATGTTTATGAACCGGGTAAAAAGGTGGAGATAAACGGCGAATTAACACCTCGTCAATGGGTGAATAGAGCTTACTCTTATGAGCAAGTCACCACCCTAATGAGTCACCAAAAAGAACAAATGCGCCTGTCTACAGCCATCGCTTTTTCAGCAGGATTGCGAGCTCAGGAGTTGTTAACGATTAGGCGCATCGATGAAAGCATTCCATCCAAAAATAGAAAGTGGTCAGAGTCGCGTTTTAAAGGGTTAGAAGGCGTCAAATATATCGTGACAGGAAAAGGTGGACTTTCTCGGGAGGTACTGCTTCCCCATAAGTTGGCGTATTTACTTGAAACAAAACGCTTAACTGAACCGAAAATTGTTGTAGATAGAAAAGTAAAAATCAAAACGTACTACGACATAACCGGTGGGAAAAAATTTAGCAATGCTTTTAGTCAATTATCAAAGTCCGTGTTTGGCTGGTCCCTCGGCGCACATGGCCTTCGTTATAGTTATGCGCAAGAGAGAATGAACGCTACGGTGACACAAGAATCCTACGATTCTCGAAAGGAGATAGTCAGCCAAGAACTTGGCCATTTCCGAAAAGAAATCACCACTCACTACTTAACATCATGCAAACATTAACCAATAGTAAAACAAGGTATTTATAAAAAATGACATTAACCTCAATTGAACACCACCTTACCGGCGCTTTCAATAATGCCAACCTTTATTTAGACGACGATAACGTTTTAATCTTACTTGCAGCGCAAGAGATGGGCTCTTTGAATGCGCTTGCGCATAAACTTCACGTCGATGAACCTCAACTATTAACATGGCTCGAATCATCATCACCAGACGTCCCAACAGAGCTGAGTCAACAACTCGAATGCATGACCATTGGTGAGGAATACATAGATAGCTTAACGATTCTTGCCATTGGTGGGCTAAAGCCATTAAAGCAATGGCAGACCCTGACTAATGTACTGGCACAGGAAGCTTGCGAACGTAGCTTATTTGATGTTCCTTGCTCCCTGTTGGACGAAGATAAAACCTCGCTATGTGAACAAGTGCTCGCCGCCCTACTCCAAGCAGGAATGTCTTTTTCACCAGACATCGGTATTGAACTGGAATCAATCGAGATCATTGAAAATAACGAGGTTGCATCGCTTCTATCTGAGATATTCAACGCAATGATCAACTTGGATTGCTACTACCAAAACTTCTTTGAAAGTATTGCAGAAGCTCCTGAAGTCGAATTCCAATATTACCACTATTGGGATGAAATCTTGGTCGAGCTTGCGGCTTATCACGTTTTAAAAGAAAAAGACCGCTTCCCATTATTAGACACTTTTAAACGCGAGACTGGATTAAAAGTTCAGGGTTATATTACTGCACTGAAATGCCACGCTTATCAACACCGTTTACCGCTACGAGCAGAACTGCTTCACCTACTCAACAAAGATCATGAAGAACTGTACGACTATACTGAAGCCGAAATGATGGGGCTCTTCCCACCGCAAATTCACCCTGATATTTACGTCAATGAAATCATAGAAAGTCAGCGCTTGACGCATCAAGTTCTGCCTGAAATCTGTCGTAAATTGGAGATGAGTGAAGAAGAAATCAAAAAATTAATTGAAAGGAAATAAGGGCGCTCTTAGGCCATGCATCACAAAACTGAATCAGGAGGGGGTTTACCCCCTCCTGTCCAGCTCTATCTTACTGCTTCGTAGACAACAAATTGAGCCAGAAAACTTGTGCCACCATCCTGGT
>NZ_JBFSUR010000082.1:0-2808 GCF_041467535.1 Vibrio sp. 10N.247.311.47 | reverse complement strand
TTAACAAAGAACTTTTCCAGACCTGTATGCTTAAATGATTTTATCATGTAGATATTATAGCGTGTTGCGCCTCACGCTACAATCTTGATAAAGACATTTTAGCTCTCATCTGTTCTTTTAGCTAGTTTTGCTATACCCGTGCTTATTGGCAGCTATATGCTTACATGTAGAGTCAGCATCATTAATTTAGAGAAAACTGATCATTTTGAGTATTAGGATCAACAAACTAGGTGAAACCAAAGCGAGTTACAACCTTTTAACATTTAGTAAAATTCTGAAATTAACTTTCAGAATGCTTTAGGGGGCATTTCAGCGAAAGATCCAATGCGCCTAGCCCTCTAAAATGCGAACATATGACAAATTCGCTTGGTAATTAAGGTACGACAGAATCGCTTGGTGATCACAAGATCAACTAACCAAGTCGAAAATGATAAATGTCGGATAGGCGACACCTGTTACCAGATGCCGCCCTCCTAAGAACCTATATGGAATCCACTATTTTACAAAGATAAATTTACTAAAAATTAAGATGCGTACGTATATTCGATCTTTTTAAAGGAAGCTATCCTATGATCTTTGATGTGTTCGCACCTACTGTCCTCAACAGTACGATAGCCTCTAAGGCTTTGGTTCTTAACAGGTTCTCAGTAGGTTGGTCTTACCTTTTAGATTTTCATCTTCATAGAATATTTTGAGCTATTATGCTGTTAGAAATTCAGGTTGATACTTCGTGTTATGTTTTAATATAGCCCAGGCTGTTCGTACGGTTTTATTGGCGAGTGCAATACAGGTCTTCTTGTAGCCGACTCTCTGTAGAGTCGCCAGTATCCATTCATCTTTTCTGGTCTTAGGTTTGCTTCTGCTAAGCCGAGAAATGTATGACATAGCTCCTAAGTAGAGCAGTGATCTAAGATCCTTAACTCCACCATTCTTATCAATACCTACCATTTTAGCTTTACCACCGGAAGAATGCTGCTTTGGCGTTAGCCCAACAAAAGCTGACGCTTGTCGACCATTTTGAAATTGTTCACCAGAACCTAATGCTATATACAGTGATACTGCGGATGATGTACCAACACCTTCCAGTTTTGTTAACCTTTTACATTCTTCTATATTGATAATTAATCCATCGAGCTCAACGTCGATTTTGCTGATTTCTTGCTTTAATTCTCGGTATTGCTCCCACAAGAGGCCAATCATTTTTAGAAGTGGAACTGGAAGTATATTGTTCTCTATCGTTTCTAATACTGCTCTGCTCAACCCTTTTTCACCTTTAGGGTGAACAATACCACAGCCTAATAAAACCCCTCGTATGTGTAGACCTAAATTTGCTTTACTACGAGTTAAAAATCGTCGACTGTTTTCTAGCGATTGCAGAGATTGGCGCTCGATTGATTTTGGTTTGCTATATTTTAAGCCAATTTGTAGAGCTGCATTAGCAATGGCAAGTGCATCATTGTTGTCGGTCTTATGACCTTCTAAATAGCGTTTGACTTTCTTGGGGTTAATTATACGAACCTCATGCCCATATTCTTCAGCCATTCGCCCCCAATAATGACAGCCACAGCAGCCTTCCATTGCTACGATAGAGGGCTCAGATTTAATTAAAAACTCGCTGGTTCGTTGGCGACTCATTGCCTTATTTGAAAGAAGCTCACCGTCTTTACTGATATGGCATACTTGTAGCGTTGTTTTCGCTAGATCTATTGCAATGATATTCTTATTCAACATATCGAATCCTTTGAGTTTGGTCATCCCCCCATCTTAACTGGAAGAGAGAGGGATGTGGATTCCATACATCAGTACGTGCAACTTTCACTGCATACGGCTCAAGCCTCCACTAAGGCGTTATTGTTACCCAGCAACTCACAAAGCAGTGGCGACAGGATCAAACCATGAGTTGCGACCTGTATTTTTCACCTTACGTTCATTGAGAAAACCTTCCCAAAAAGGATCAAACGGATTCGCTTGACTCATGATTTTAACATGTCGCTTAATTGGCACCTTACCGATGTCAAACAGCCTGATCACGCCATACTTTCCTGCCTTTTTGAACCAGCCATGAAAAGTCCATTGACCTTGCAAGTTCAGAAAATACTTATGTGCGATCCACTTGCGTCCCTTGTTTGGGTGACGCCTAACTGACCATCGCCATAACGCTAGAAACATCTGATGACCAACATAGCCGAAGGTTTGTTTAGCAACACAATGGCGATAGTAATTCGCCCATCCTCGTAGCTTTGGATTTATCATCTTAATGAGATCGGCTACTGGGATTGTTGCGCGTTTTCTAATGAGGTCACGCATATTTCGTAAGAATGATAATACGTTGGATTTACTCGGTTTAATGAGCAGTTTCCCTTTGTACTTTCTGGCGTTGAAGCCAAGAAAGTCAAAACCATCATTGATATGAGTAACGTGCGTTTTCTCTTCAGAAAGCGTTAAACCTCTTTCTTGTAGGAAAGTCATCAGTTGCGGCTTGATGTCATTCACAAGAACTTCCTTTGAAGAGCCAGTGATAACAAAGTCGTCAGCATAACCTATAAAGTTTACTCTGCTGCCTGTCTTGCGAGCGATAGACTTAGTTAGCTTTTCTAGTCCGACAAGAGTGAGCAACATCAGGGTAGGTGAAATTATCCCGCCTTGTGGTGTTCCCTCCGCCGTTTTGTAGAAGAGACCTTTGTCTATATAGCCACATTCCAGCCATTGCTTAAGCATCCTTTTGTCTGTCGGGATATTATCAAGTAGCCATTGGTGACCTATCTTGTCGAAACAAGCTTTGATATCCCCCTCAAGAACCCATTGTGC
>NZ_JBFSUR010000081.1:0-3064 GCF_041467535.1 Vibrio sp. 10N.247.311.47 | reverse complement strand
TCTGGGGTAAACGTAAACGTACCATCGGCATTGTTTAGAATAGAGCCATGGTCAGCATGCAGGTTTTCAATGGTTAGTTTACCGGCGTCATTGGCATCCACATCGACGGTATTCGCTAATAGTTGCGCGGTGGTTAAGGTTTGGCGTGTATCTTCACTGCCATTTGCAAGCACCACTTCAGATGAACAGTAAGGTCTGTCGTTACTGCCGTGAATGGTGATGACAATATCGTGTGTTGTACCATCTTTTGAATGGACTGTAATCGTATCGGTTAAGCTTTGCCCTTCACCAAGTTGGTCAATTGCAGTGCCACGCGTTGTGGGTCTAGCACCTATACCTGATAGATGCCCAGCATCGGCATGGTAATGCCAGGTGCCATCGGTGAGTAAGATTAGATCGCCATAGGTGCCGTGATAGTCGTAACCATTGCTGCCTTGGCGTTCAAACCCTGACTCGCCTACATCGGGGTCTGTGATGGTCAGCTTGCCATCAGCATAGAGTGTTGTATTGCCAAGTGTGGCGATGCCTGAGTGAGCATAGTCGGGTGACATGTCGACACCCGCGCTGTTTTCGGTTATTGAACCAGTATCAACGCCAGCGATTTGGGCAGCATCGCCAACAGCCGAGAGCGTCGTTGATGCGCCAGTGTGTGTTGTACCACCATGCGCGTCTTTCACATCGTAGGTGAAGTGGACGCTGCCGTTGTAATTGTGGCTTGGAGTGAAGGTGAAGGTTCCATCGTGATTGTCTTGAATCGAGCCATGGTCAGCATGCAAATTAGCGATAGTGAGCTTACCTGCATCGTTGGCGTCTACGTCAACAGTATTAGCGATTAGCTCGGTTGCTGTGATGGTTTGAGCAAGATCTTCTTTACCGCTGTTCAGTTGCACTTCACCAGAACAATACGGACGGTCGTTATCGCCATGAACGGTGACAACAATATCGTGAGTGGTGCCATCAGCCGATTTGACGGTGACAGTATCCGTTATCGATTCACCTTGGCCGAGGTGATCAATCTTTCTACCTGTTGCGTCTTGGCCTATGGAAGCGTAGTAGCTCCAATCTCCGTTACTCTGAAGTATGACACGACCATGAGTGCCGTAATAAACGCCGGTTTGGGCATGGCTTTCACCGGAGTCTGGATCAACAATGTTCAGGTGACCATCAGTGTGTATTTCGTCGTTCCATAATTTGCCGATGTTTCCATGCATATGATCTGGTGAGCGATCATCGACGTAGCCACCAGACATTGTACCATCTGGTGCTGTATAGGTATGCCCTTCATGAACATCTCCAGTATAGACACCGCCGATAACGGCAGAATTATTAACCCCTGTAATCGTTATTGAGAGGTTTTGAGTGCTGCTCGCATTATGCTCGTCTGTGACTGTTACTGGAACAGTCAATGTCTTCGTGACACCTGATGCTAACGATTGATAGCTAGAGTGAGCAGGATCGAAGCTATAACTGCCGTCCGGATTAACCACCAAGCCATCAATCTGCGGTGCGCTGTAAGTCAAGGCCGCACCGGTATCAATATCTTGGCCAACCATTTGTCCATTTAGAACGCTTCCACCTTCAGTCACTGAGTGGGACTGAGCATTGATGGTTGGGGCATCGTTGGTACCATGAACCGTTAGCTCTATCGTGTGTGTTGTACCATCTGCTGAGCGTATAATGGCTGAATCGTGTTTAACTTCGCCTTGCGCTAAGTTCTGTATATTGCGGTTGTCGAGGGTATAGGTGTAGTGACCGTCGCGCATGAGCAGTATGTGCCCACCCAGTTTGGTGTCGTAGCCAATACCTTGATAGGTTTGTGAGCCTATATTCGGATCAAACTGTGCCTCTCCCTTATCAGGGTCTTGGATGTTTAATCTGCCGTCGTAATGCAGTTGGTAGTGGGTATCTATATAGCCGCGATCTTCAGTTACTCCCCGTAAGTCTGCATTGGCTTGTGCGTCGGTAATAATCGCGTTATCTGGAGTTGCGATAAGATCAAACTTAGCTTGAGTGCTGACGCTGCCCCCATGGCCGTCAACCACATCATAGGTGAGTCGAATCTCACCATTGAAATCTTTATCTGGCGTGAAGGTATAAGTGCCATCTTTATTATCAGTCAGGCTACCGTGTGTCGCTTGCAAATTTGTCACGTGCAATACATCGCTACTATCCACATCGCTTGCATGTGTTAGCAAGTCAGAAGCCTTGATGGTTACGGGTTGATCCTCTTTACCCGCAGGAAGCTGAGTCCACGCACTGACAATTGGTTTGTCGTTGCTGCCTTGCACATCGATAACGACTTTATGAGGGACTGTCGCTCCTGTTGAATCGGTAGCGGTGATCCAGAATGATTCAGACTGATGTTCACCAGCCGCGAGTTTATCCGCGGCACCGCCGGTTGAATTGTCTAGCTGATAGTGCCAATGACCATGCTGATCAATCGACAGCGTTCCCCATTGACCTTGGGGTTGATTGATTGCCCACGTAACGGTGTCGGACTTATCTATATCAGTCGCGATTAAGCTCCCTGTCGCATCGGGGTTTCCTGCCGTGTTCAAGCCCTGTTCGATCACCGCGCCACTTGAGGTACCTGAGATAGTAGGGCGGTCATTGGTGCCATTAATCGTGACTTTTATGGTGGAAGGTGTGCCATCGATGGACGAGACAGTAAAGGTTTCTTCGACCTTATCGCCGACATTCAATTGGTTAAACGCGTTGTTGGCTGTGAATGTCCAATGACCATTAGCGTCAATAGTCAGGTTACCGTTGGTGCCTCCAATGGAATCCGGTGTAAATGTATTATCTGGGTTATCGACGTCGGTACTGGTCAATGTTCCTGATGTTGTTACCGCTTTGTCGGTTTCATCGATGGCGACGGTCGCACTACTGACAGTAGCGGCGTCGTTAGTCCCGTTAATCGTCACTTTGACCGTTGACGTTGTGCCATCAATAGACGAGATAGTGAAGGTCTCTTCGACCTTATCGCCGACATTCAATTGATTAAACGCACTGTTAGCGGTGAAGAACCAATGACCATTGGCATCAATAGTCAGGTCACCGTTGG
>NZ_JBFSUR010000080.1:0-3183 GCF_041467535.1 Vibrio sp. 10N.247.311.47 | reverse complement strand
CCATGGGAAATAATTTTCCCGTGGGGGTGATAAAAAGTCGGTGTATAGCGCCAAAGCTCTATCAATATAGGCTAAGGGCAGTTAAGTACGCTTTCACTTCTTTAAAAAGAAGCCACGACACATTTCAGAAAGCCATTTAAGGGGGGTTAACCCCGTGTGTTTAATACTATTCGTCAGTATTCAACGTTTAACATCTTGAGGATAACAGTCCAAATGGGCTTGTAAAGTGATTTATATCACATCTTATTTGATTCATTTTTCATCATTATTAGTGCCTGATGTCGGCAGGCAATCGCTTTACCGCGCAATGGTTTTATTAATTTCTAACAAGGTTTTGGACAGAAGCGTTTTAGAGCTGTCGCACTAAAATGCTTCTGTCAGATTAGGAAAAGTATGTTGAACCCTTGATCGTTTGTTATATGCGTTATTCAGCGCCTGGAGGAGTCGGTGTAGGGTTTGTCGGACTGTCACCCGCACCAGTTGGTTGATAACCAGCACCTGGCTCACCACTTGGCATAGGTGCTGGCTGGGAAGGCTGGTAGCCTTTGTGTCGTTCTGAAGGTGATACTTGTGGTTGATAACCATTATTTGAAGTTTTTCTTTCTGTCATTTTAAACATCCCTAAATTCAATATGAGAGATTTCGCTGGTCAAGATAATGACTCCAGCAGTTTTGTTTATCGCTCGCTCAAATGAGCCATCGCTTCCAAGTTTCCACGTTTGCTCAAGGTATAGCTGCTCTTCAGCAGGAGAGCTGGAAGCGAACGATTTTGTGCCATAATAACCTGCTATAACAGCGCCATTATTAAGGATTATTTTCACCCAATAACACCGACCTTGTGCAAAAAAGTAGTCCCACGGTTTCTGGATTGGATGATGTATATTTTCCTTGAATTTTTTTGATTCTCTTAACGCTTTCCATGAGAATGCTAAAATGACGGGGAACACCAGAAGAACGAAAACGTAAAAGAAAATATATAAAATGGGGTGTGCGATTTTGAAACTTTCAGATCCTGTCCCAGTTTCAACGGCAACTATAAACCAGTAAAAAATGGCGTAGTTTATGCAGCTATATGTGATAGCATCGACTAACTGCTTTGATGAGTCCTTCAAATGAGAGGGATAAAGAAGCTCATAAGTTTTCATACTTATAAAGCCAGGAATAACAAACATGATGAAAAGTTGTAATTTATCTATATCCCAAATGCTCATTTTTGATTCCGTTAAATTCAACGTCCTAAAGCATCATACCACAAGTCATCCATATGCATATAACGCCCGCATTTGCGGCTGGTTTAGAGCACATTGGAAAACCAGTCCGACAGCAGGCATTTGTTACACACCTTTATAACCGTTTCTCATTTACTAGTCGCCAGTATTGATAGCCGAGAGCCGTCAATCGACAAGACGTGGAATTTAACGCAGCATAATACATAAACTCTGCATTAACTGGCACGACCAAGCCTACGCTTTGATACTTCTGTAAATCTTTAAATATCTTAACATTATCTGGATCTGCATTTGTCTCTGTGTCTTCATAAGATGGATCTAACTTATGTTCTGAGTCAGCTGTTGGAAAGTACTGCGTGATTTTTCGCAATGTCTCAAATGGCACTTTCGGGGGGATAATTCGTAGTGGGGAAAAACTAGTGACATTTGTCTTAAAGATTGGCCGCTGATCCCACGCACCAAGAGCCTCATCAACATACGCATAAAGAGAACCAGGCGTTATATTACCTCGAATATCTGCCGCTCCCCCCTTCAATGCATCGACTAGTAGAGATGTAAAAATGCCAGCACCATTTGCTTCTAGAGCGTATTCGCTATCTCGACTAGCTGTTAATACAGACATACCTTCAGCCAGTTGAGCTGTACCATTACCAGCTAGACTTGGAGATGCCATTGCGCCAGAGTGGCAACAATCAAAGATAATGACCTTATTTCTTGCTTTTGACTGGTTTGCTAGCGTTAGGATTTCATCCATCGCTACGCCTTCATCATACTTTTTAGCGTCTGTGGTAACTAAATAGCCACCCGTACTTTTTATAAATCCATGACCCGAAAAATAAAGCAGAGCCATTTCGCAATCTCCACTAAATAGCTGTTCAATAGCTTCACGCAATACTGGTCTAGTAATGTTAGTGGATGGGCACGTAATTTTACGAACGCCAAAGTTTGGTGAGCCATCTCCATTCGACTCTAGTACTGTTGCCAAAGTATTTGCGTCATTTACACAGCCACCAAGTGGTGAATTAGGGTAATCATTTATTCCAATAATCAGTGCCTTTTTCATCGAAACCTCTATTTATTCTTCCCTTCACCCATTACTTGATCAATAGCCGCCTCAATCTTGTCCCAATCCCATGCGATGGTTCTATTGCGCGGTAAACCACTTGGTAGATTACTTGTTGTATTTGCGCCATCTACATATACACCAAATACAGGTACGTCTTTCTCCTTGGCCATAGCAATCTCTTTAGAAACACCTGTAGCACTCGCCATAGTTTTACCGCTTAGCACAATAAGCATGTTGCACTTACCAATCTTGGTTTTGATCAATGACTCCCACTGATCCTGAGGCAATGAAGACTTGGATGACCAGTCTTCAATTGAGAATGGAGTTTTTGAATTTTTCGATTGGCCTACAAATAAGTTCTTCTGTGTAACGTTGTGATCAAAATCGAAACTTATAAATGCTCTTGGGTTTGCCATCTTGTCTTCCTTAAGTTGATGTAGCTGGTTGTGATACTGTGCATAACAGCGTCTTTTGAGCAGACATTTTCAGGAAATACAGAAACCATAACAGTAACATACTGTTCTATCGTTCTTAATTTCCTCAGCATTCACAAATTAAAGTTCATGTCGGCATACTAATACGTACTCGACTAGGCTCATATTCTGCTATTAGGAAAAGTAGGTCAAGGACTGACAAGAGAAAGAGGTCAAGAAACGAGAGCTAAACGATTTTGGGGCAGAAACGATTTAGAGCTGCCGACCTAAGTCGTGTGATCACCAAGCGATTCTGTCGTATCGTAACTACCAAGCGACTTTGTCATTCGCTTAATTACCGAGGAAAATTGACTATCAGGATCTATAAGTGTCCTTATCAGCAAACCCAGTTTCAATCCACCCTTGAACCAAAACGATTATTCGTTACAATGCTTGCGCCAGTGGGGTGCAGGAA
>NZ_JBFSUR010000079.1:1865-3254 GCF_041467535.1 Vibrio sp. 10N.247.311.47 | reverse complement strand
TGCGTATTATGGTTATGAATTATGTTGAGAGGTTTGCTGAAAGCCTGAATGAAATCAAACGTGGGCGAGGGATATGCTCAATTAGAAAGGTCAGCTTGCTGGCCTTTTTTAATGCTCATCGTGAGAATCGTTTTATGATTGAAGCCCGTAACATAATTTGCATAATACGTGGGTTCTTGTTTTAACGATTAGATAGTCTTATGATTACTGGGCAAAAGAAAGCCCAAAGAGCGCAATTCTTCGGGCTTTTAATGATTAGATTCTACCTATAAAGCTTTAAGTAAATTTGCTACTGCACTAATAACAGCAGCTATTGCTAACAATAAGTTCGCTAGGTATTTCATATAGATAACCTCCTTGGAAAGCCCTGAGCCTTATGTTCAGGGCTTTTTTTTAGTCTACTGTCATGTAGATGTGGCTATTATATCTTTCTTCTGAAATATGACTACGAATCAAGTTCGAGGAATCTACTTTAATTACACCTCTTGCTTATAAAAACCATATATCAATCATCTCGATTTGCTCTGCTATAAGCTTGCTTGTAGAGAGCAAATGAGTAGACAAACGCAGTGCGTCAGTCGGTGGCTAACTAGTTCACTCTTGGTATATAAGCCAACTATCCAACCCCCCAGTCATGATCATGATGAGAGAGAGGCAGGTTTTGGGAGGCAAGCGTAGCGCGCAAAACTGGCTCTCTCAGGTTCGGGTTCCTGTTACACCCGAACTAACTCCGGAATACCGGAATCCGCTATAAGATATTAAGAACCTCATTACCTTCAGAATCGACATCTTCGCTGTCTAATAAACTCTTCAAAAAGTGTTGGTGATCAGGAACTTGTTCCCAGACTCTCAATGCAACCATCCCAGAATCAGCTCCAACTTTAGACATGTTTATGATGAACGAGTTGAGTGCCATTTTACTATCTAATTTACCGTTACAAATCTCATCAGAAGTAATACCTAACACTTTAGCAAGCTTACTTATCTGGGTTGCTTTAGGTTCAGTCGTATCATTCTCCCACTTCAAGTAAGTCTGCTTAGTCACTCCGACTAAACGAGCTACTTCTGGTTGGGATAGGTTTTTTAACGCTCTAGCTTCTTTAAGTACAGAACCAATCATCATAATTCCTTTAATGGTACATATTAATGTAACTATACACCCACTTTTATAAACCATAATCTTGCAGTAACCAAAAATAACCTTTATGGTATATAAAAATGTACCTCAGTTGCTATTGACAGGATTTTACTTGTACTTCATTGACCGCTTATTTATCCAACAAGATCACCGAGAAGGAGGGTTACCTCTTGTCGGTCGTCATGTTATTGAGCGTATAGATCTGGAGTCTGGAGAGAAGCTACCACCATCTGTAGATCAGAAGATTTTAA
>NZ_JBFSUR010000079.1:0-1766 GCF_041467535.1 Vibrio sp. 10N.247.311.47 | reverse complement strand
AAGGTTCTCATAGCACTAAACTCACAATCAGATGTGATGGCTATCGTGTCAGAGTCGAGGGGAATCCATCGCGTTGGCAAAGACAAGATAATCTCTTCGGACTAACAACATTAGATGAGTGTGTAGAAGTCTATAACCATGTGTTAGCCAAATATGACTTACCTCCATTTACTAAAAATACCCGCCTTAAACACAGACAAACACCTGACGGAAAAACATCATCTTACGTAGGTAATGGTGCTGAGATTACAAGCATCGACTGGACGCAAAACTTGTCAGTAGGACAGGGCAGTGAGCAGCCTTTTATACGTGGGATGTCTTCAATGAGCTTAGGAAGATCCATGAAACCTAAGTTGTACCCAGACGGATACAGCTGCTACTGGGGCGAAGGTTCCGAATGGTTACTTATTAAGTTATATGCCAAAGCTATTGAGTTACAGCGTCACTCAAAGAAGAACGCAAAGAATAGTAATGAAAGTAAAGAATACATAGATAAATTAACGACTTACTGTGCGAGTAAAGGTGTTGTTCGCTTAGAGTACAGCCTCAGACAAAAGCTATTGAAAAGACATAACTTACAGTTTTACGGGCTAATAAGTGAAGACGAATACCTGACGCACCTCAAGCACTTCGAGGATGCTATGAAGACTATCGAAATATCCCATGATGAACACCAGAGCATAGCTCAACAGTTATTAAATAATGGCGCCGTTGATACACAAAGAAAAGCCAACACAACCATGAACTATTTTACGTTGTGGCAAAACGGTGTGGATATGAGGGAAATACTGAGCAGCTCGCAATATTACGAACACAAAGCAAGGTTGAAGAAAATCGGCATCGACATCGGTCAGCAGTTCGATGTCTCAAGAATGTGTCCAACGTTGAGGCGCTCAGAAGAAATAGAAGTTCAATCACTACAGATACCATCTTGGTATCAACTACCGAAAGTAGCGCAATCAAATGTGCTGCCGTTTAAAGCTTACGTAGCTTAAGGAAAAGATATGTTGAAAGTAGAAATCTTCCCAGAACACGAACAACCAATCACAAGAACATTACCAGGCAAAGATGGTAAACAAGCCAGAACGATAAGAGAACAAATAGGATATGCATATCTGGGTGGTAAGTTCCCAGTCGAAATGAAGCTCTCATTACAAGACGACCAATCTGCATATAAATCAGGAAACTACGAACTTGATAGCTCAAGCTTTACCGTGAATAACTTCGGTGGACTGGAATTAAAACGCTTCGGCATTAAGCTCGTGAGGTCGATGAAATAATGGAAGATCAAGTCATGAAATCTGATGAACTCCAAGAAGTCATTAACTGGTTACACAACGATGTAGATAAAGCCGTTGATGATGCCAATGATGTAGTTGCCAAGCGTCAGTACAAAAAAGTCTTCGACAGCTTAGAACTATTAAAAGAAATGCTGCTCATGAGTGAGTCCAACAAAAACCATGTACAGATGCTTGGCTATCGAGATGATACAAACCAAGTTCAATGTATGGTGTCGAATGTTGTTGGCTTAAACTTCCAAGAAGTGAATGAACTTGCTGATGAGATATTCTTGGTTGGTGACTGGTTCATGTCAGTTACAAACGTTGATGGAGATGAAAACCACACCGTAAAAATCTATGGTCCATATGAGACAGACCAACAAGCAATGGAACATGCACGTAAAACCTTGTCAGTAACAACGTTCAGAAGCTCTGTATGAGCCTAGAAAGCCCCTCAAAATCAAACTAGCCTAAGTGCGTATTATG
>NZ_JBFSUR010000078.1:0-3268 GCF_041467535.1 Vibrio sp. 10N.247.311.47 | reverse complement strand
TGTTTTCGCATAACTCTCCTGATATGTGAATATCGTGAAGCCCCACGAGATACCAGCCTTCTTCTTTATACTTCTTCATCCATTGAACCAAGTCTCTGATTTCATCATGCTCCAACAGGCTCAAGTCCTGGATATAGTCATTGTTCAAGCCGGTTCCAATGTATCGAGGATTACTTAAAGATAAGTAGCCCTCCCCTTTATAAGGGAGCACGCTAGGATGAACCACATCAATTCCGTAATCAAAATACGCATAGGAAATATGCGTGAGCAGATAGCGAGACGCTTCAACAGATAACGTGAGTTGGCTTTGCTCAATATCTCTTTCAATGTCGTCGTTAGGCGAAACGGCTCCTACCGCTATCAGCGCTTTTTTGGATTGGTACTCATGATGACTTTCTGAGCAATAATGCAACCGAATGGGAATGTCACATCTCATGTCAGTTCTCCTAGAGTGGTTCAACCGAAGAAAGCACAAGAGAAGCGTTTAACTTACGCAGCAGCAACTCAATAAAGCCTTGAACATCGGCACTGTCCCAGAGATCAACCGTAATGTGGTTCACTCGGCAGGAATCCTGCAAATCAAACCCTGTAGGTATGTTAGGCTGACACCCCATATTGATCGTAATCTCGAACGAATCCCCACTCAACACATGAAGGGCTTGAGGGGCTCGATAACAATAATGCGCCACTGTTTTTCCTGACCAAACAGGCTCCAGTGCCTCCACGAGTTCATCAAAGCTAGCCTTGTATTGTGAATGAAGCCGAAGCGCTTCTGGGCCACTGTAATGATCATCAAATCACGATTCGTGTCTCATCGTTTTACTCCTCCATCTCTACCATAAGTTTTCATCATAACGTCATGCGCGACTTTCAATTTTTTCACCCCGTTATAGATATTGCGGCGCGAAACGCCGGTGATAAACTCCGCCAACTCGTAAGTGTGGCCATGAATGATGCGAAGGCGCACCGCCTTTCGAGTATTGTTTGGAAAGTCCCGCTCTGAATACATCGACAACAAAGCCTCAATCTGACCTTCCGTGAGAAATTGCCTCATCATTTACCTTAACGAATAAGATAACCTAAGTGCTCTCGAGCTAAGTCAATAAGCTCAGAGCGCCGCTCATCATCTTTATGAAGCATCAAGTGGGCATCAAAGTCGGTAGACTCCCACTGGATTTTATGTGTGTGTAGCACTTCATTTTCTGATGTTGATATAGAAAAAATCAGGCTTTCGGTGAGATGGTGACTTACCACTTTTCGGCGATGATCTAAAAAACAAAACAAAGCACTTAAATACACGCCTTTTTTAGGAATGAAACGATTTTTCTTGAAAACCAGTTTGGCATTCTTTTTCAACAACGCCTTACGGATACTTTCGTTGTGAATTGTTTGACCATATAACGAGTGTGAAAGAGTTAAGTAAGCAAAAGCCCAAGGAATATTTTGCTCCGACGCACCTTTGTACAACCAACCATCAGACGCTTGATAAGCCTCAAGCATTTTTCTTATACAGGTTCGAGAAAATTCAATACCTGTCTCCTCTTGAATCATTTCAATGATGAAGTCGAAGTTATCAATCAACTTGGAAATCAGTTTGATACTTTTTTCACTTACCTTTGTAAATTTATCATTCGGGGTAAAGCTTGACCTCCCTTTCTTATGATACGGACAAGCATCATAGGCTTCCCGCTCTCTCACTGTACCAAGGTGCCACAACTCTCTTGCCAAATAGTGTCGGCCGTAAGGTGTTTTTACCTGACTCCCATCATTAAACCCAACCATAACAATCGCATTGTTACAATGCGGACAGACGGCAAAGTGTCGAGTCTTACGCCCTTCAGCCGTGCGCTCGTAATCAACCCAAGGTTTTCGCTTTTCGGTCAAATTTTCAAAATCAGCTCTGTTGGTGATTTTGTGGATAACCGGCGTGTCTATCGTTAATTTGAATACATCCATCAAAAGCCTCTATTTCTTCAAAAATTCCATAGTGATTAAGCACTTCTCCCCACCATGTACGATCAATCAAAGGGACAATTTTCAGGCGCTCTGATAGCTGTAATGTAGTGAGTAATGTCATCATATCAATATCACAATGATGTTGGCCGTCACTTAATTGAAATAAGACAAATTCATCACTTTCATCTCTATTCCTCTCTTTGGAATGCTCAAAATTCTTCAGCCCATCTAGCGCTAACATTAAGCGTGGGTGGTTTTTTTGTACTTGGTGCCACCACGACTCGCTCAATGATGGCGTATGACCATACTCTTGTGCAATGCGTAAACACTGCAATAAAAAGACTGGCGACACGTTAAAAACGTAATCATGAGAGTACAATTCAAATTGCATACCTTGAGTCATCGTTTTCTCCTTACCCAAATTCAATATCCGCTTCAGGGTCTACCAGATAAGACTGCTTCCAATGATCGCACTCATATTGGCCACCTGCGGGATTGCTATAAAAACCGTCTTGTTGCTCACCGCAATGCGGACATTCCACTTTGACTCGTGTCGTCGTCATTAACGTTTGCATTTTCATTACGTTCACCTTTATCAATGCATTTTTTGTGTCGTCTAGCCGACTCATTATTCAACGCTTTCTTGAATTCAAACCTCAGAAGAGCCAATCCATTGCTCACCGAGGTAAGCATCCCAACCGTCTGGGCTCACCGAGAAATAATCGACACACTCCAGCGCATCGTGCGTCCAGCCACCTTTTGGGGCGTGGTACTGAACCACTTCCACCCCCTCTAAGCTCAGAATACGAAGCAATGCCAACGTACGCCCTTCCATCAGGTCGGGCTCAGCCGGTGATAACGAACGGGCGACTATCATGATCCCATCTCCTTTCCTAATTTACCTTTGTCATCGAAATGACGTTTTTGGCAACCTTGCTTCCACGCGCTGCAGCTCCAGTAGAAACTGCCTTTGTTTTTCCCAGACTTGCGCACCAACACGCCTTTGCCACAGGCGCACTTTTGATTTTTGGCGGGCTTGCCACGCACGCTATCGAGAACAAGACCGCATTGCTCGCGGTCTTCACACGCCCAAAACGGTTTCTTGGTTGAGCGAAGACGCATTGTCTTGCCACACAACGGGCAGGGCGCTTCGGGCTCTACGACTTTCGGTAAGTTGATGGTGATGTCACCGGACTTCACCTTACTAACAATGGCTCGCACAAATCCTTCTTGGTTTTGCATAAAGGCATCGAGGCCCATCTCTCGCTTGGCAATGCTTTCGAGCGACTGCTCCCAAATCGCGGTCATCACC
>NZ_JBFSUR010000077.1:0-3356 GCF_041467535.1 Vibrio sp. 10N.247.311.47 | reverse complement strand
TTACCCTCCATAGTGAGAGAAATGCTCAAGCACATAGTCAGGCCCCACCACGTCGTAATAGCCCTCCTCGTTCTCTTGCTCAGAAAACACCAGGTCTTCCCAAATCTCTTCATGGCTCTCCCCGTTCACATACTGGACGTAACCGGCAAAGGCGCAGCCGCACTCAGCAAAGAAGTGGGTGATCGTGGTCTTTGGGAAACGACGCGCTAACACCTCTATCGGTGGTATCGCCGGAGACCAAGCAGTATCAAATTCCAATTGATTCTCGCCAACCTCTAAAACAGAGGCTCGATCCCACTTCGTGCCAAGGCGTTCAACGTTATCGTGATACCCCGATGGAGTTTGGCTATCGCGAGCAAACAAACCACCATTAAAGCCATTGAGCTCAACCAATAACATCGGCGGCGCTAACGCACTCAGAGAAAAGTCCTTAGACGCTTGCTCTGGCTCTGGCTCAGGTAAATCAAGCTTTGCCCAAACAATATCGAGCGGTAATCGACGAAAATAGAGTCCTGTCCAATCTGAGGCTTGTTTTTTCAGCAAGGGCGCCATCTTCGTTCTGGCGGCTTTAGGTAAGTCCCCCGAATAACGCTGCTTGAGACCACTTTGTTCAAAAAGCGTAAGTAACCACTGGCAGACCTCCTCATTGAGTGCCACATCGGGTTGTTTCATTAACGTGACAAACTTTGTAAACGCACGATTTTCTGGTGTTGAACTTCCGACCTTGCGAACAAGGTCTGGGTAGAGTTCAAAAGTCATTGGGTAAGTGGGTTTTAACAGCCCACCGACACCGGCTAAAAACAGCTTAGCCGCCGCGCGTGACGCTTGTTGATGAAGCAGTGGTTTGGGTTGGGTCATGAGTTCGATGATGGCATCAGAATCAGGCCCATCGATATGAATTTGGTTTACACACCAATTTGGCATAATCAGTTCCTCTTAAAAAATAAAAGGATGCCCCCACATGGGAGACATCCCAGGTGGGGGGGGGGGGCGCAAAGCGCGATGTGATAAAAAAGCCCCTATCTAAGATAGAGGCTTTAAGGTTAAGTCGAATTGAGGTTTATTTAGCGATAGCGGCAACTAATGCCTATGAGAGCAATGTCATTAATATCTGCTCTTTAAACAGTAATGTCACTGTACCCACAATGATGGTTCCACAAATCGCCCATTGCAATCGATCAAGCTTAGAACGCACTTCTTTAACTTCGGTTCGAACATCCGCAATGTCTTGCTTCAATTCAGTACGAACATCCACAATCTCAGTACGAACTTCGTCAATACGTCGATTCAGATTACGCTCTGTCTCTTGCAGCTGCTCTCGCGTCACGGCATGTTGTGACACATCGAGCAAATGCTTCATCAGATCTTTTTGGGTAAATTCGTTTGGACTACTCATCGTCATTATCTATTCCTATTCTCTGTTAACACTATAACAAAAAAGACAGAAAACCCCAATCCCCGACAGGAATAGAGGTTCCTGTCGGATGGGTTACATTACGGTTAGATCAACACTTCCACGACGTGATACGAAACATACGGGCCATGAATGGTTCTCGTGGTACGTCGAACCACTCCTGCTTGCTCAAGCGCGCCTAAAAATCCAGCGTACTCGTCACAATCTTTAATGGCTGTTTCATTCTCGTTGAAGTGATTGTTTGGTAAACACACCGTCGGAGTGCCCATAGGCTCTCCTGGAAACGAATCCGAAGCTTCATTTCGTTTTGTATCGGCCGTGCATAACTGGAGCGCGATTTGCTTGTTATTACGATAGTGATGTTTAGAGACGTCACAATCGATTTTCTGCCCACCGGCCAGTGTTACCGTCACCATAAGTTGAGTCATATCATTTCTTCCTAATATAAAAAAAGAAGGAATGACCCCATAGAGGAGACATTCCCCTCTATGGGTTTATGGGTTGCCCCTAATGCGAGCGACGCTGAAATCTCAGCGTGTTCACAAACGGGGTAGATTCATCCCACACCATGAAATCATGACTAAGGCGTTGTTGGATCACTTCAATGTCTTCGACGGGGTAAAAGCGCCCTTCACGCATCATAAAACCAGCGTTTGCCAGCTCTGGTGGTGAAATGTCACTGCCCCTCGCCACAGAAAAAAGCGCCAGGGCTTTTGTCTGTAAAAGATTGAGTTTGTCCATCTTGCTCTCCTCAAAAATAAATAAGGAGAGCCGCCATAGGGGAACGAGTCCCCTGTGGGTTGGGTTAATAGTTAATTCAATTTCGCTTGTTCAATACGCGCCTCTAGGCGTGCATTAAAACGCGCATCCAGCATGGTCTTTTTCAACCAATGAACCACCGCTTGCGGCTCATCAGCATCAAGAAGATAAAACGTACACAGCCAACTCACCACTTCGGGCTCGCTGTACAGCGTCTGTTTCAATTCAGTCAAATAAACGCCTGTTACCGCTTTACCGTTACGGAGTCTTTGTTCGATGTCATCGAATAAACCAGCGTAGTGGCAAGCTTTGAGATAACCGCGTTCATTTTCCTCCATGTTGGCTTCGCACTTAGAGCAAAACTCTTGGTCACACTCATGATGGCTACAGTGAGTACAATTCAATGAGTAAACTGAATTAATACAACCACCCAGTAACTCATCAAATTCACGTCTTACAGCAGCTTGACCGCAGCAAGGACAGGGTTCTTCATTTGTGAAACCATTTGTGTCGAGTACGCTCTCTAGTACAAAGGCGTTATACGTATCTTGAATCATCATTGTATTGTTCATTGTCGCTCTCCTAATATTGGCAAAAAGGAGAAACGTCGCCATAGGGGAACGTATCCCCTGTGGGTAATCAATGAAAGTAATAAAAAGCCCCAACACACAACAGTGTATTGGGGCAGTCAAACATCAAGCCGCTTGCTGATTTGCATCAGAACCAGTCGGTGTTGGCGATTGTACAAGTACAACGTCATTCACCTTCAGATACTTCACTTTGAGTAGACGCCCCTTAATGGTTGCGCCAAACTGACCCGCTTTCGTACTGTGGTTGCTTTGATAAGTAAAGGTGTCGAGCGAGATATCACTGATAGTAAAACTCAGTGAGCCTTTATCGCCACCTTGCTGGCTAAAGTCGTAGTTATCAAGACCATGCGCTTCAAAAAGCTCAATCGCCTCTTTCCCTACGACTTTGCAGTCAATGTACGTTCTTTCGTTATCATCACCACGTAAACACGTGATGGTGGTTGCGTAGAACGGGTCACCTTTTTTCGGTGTCACTTTTCTCACGCGGTTTAGAAAACCAAATCCATGAGTGTGAAGGTCGAAATAAGTGTTTTGATTGTTATCAGACATAATGTTTTCTCCGAGACAGGCTGCACGAGAAAAAATTACATCCC
>NZ_JBFSUR010000076.1:0-3367 GCF_041467535.1 Vibrio sp. 10N.247.311.47 | reverse complement strand
CAAACTCCGCGCGCTCGACCCCTTCAAGGACTTCAAAAGGGATAGCGCCGAGCTTAGCCTGAGCGGCTTGCGCTTTCGCATTGTTGTCCGTCACATCTTGTCGGGTCACCCCGGAATGCTGAAAGGTGACGCTCATTGAAATGATCCCACGCAGGGCTTTCAAGCACGCGAGGCGATGTTGTTCAAATTCACTGCGGGCCATCTGCGCTTTAAAGTGCGCGTCTGATAGCTGCACCATGGCAATATCGAATTGCTCTAACAGCGCCAGAAGACGCCAACCAAAGCGCGTCTTGACCGATACCGACTTTTTCACCGGCGCGCGGCTCAAGGTCTCATGATACAAAATGCGAGAGCTATTGCGCTTAGGCAGTACATCGAGCGTGGATTGGCACAGAGCAAACGCCGCGTTGATGGCGCGCTCGATTTCAAGCAAGGCAAAATCCGCGTAGGGATCGTCATGGCGCGCTGCATGCTCCAGTGTCGAGAGACGTTTAAAAAACAACCCAACACCGGGGGCTTTGCTCCGTCTCGATGGATTCCACAGTTTGACGGTTTCGACGCTGTGCAATTGCACCTCGGCGCTGGCCATCAAGCCCCCCATTTTGTTGCTTTGCTGCTTTTTATTGCTCATGCTCTTTATCCCACTTTTCTAATGTTGACTACCATCACAAATTTCAGCCCATATCGCCCCAATGCTCAGTTGGCATTGCTGTGCCACAGCGACTATTTGCTCTTGATTAATCCGTTGGGCGTTATTAATAGGTAGTTGCTCCAATGCTTTCCATAACACATGAATCTGCGAGGGAGGAACGCATCGCTGTCTGAACGCCTCTTTCGGCTTCACCATTTTTCGCCAATGCGAAGACACTTTTCCGTTCACAAAAAAGAAATGCGACAACGCTTTATTGCTGCAGCCAAGTTGCAAAAAAACAATCACCTCATTAGGGATCTCTGAGACTTCCAGGGCATGGCGAAGCGCGTCGATATCGATAGCACATTGGCGTCCACAGATAGTCTGAGAAAGCGCCCTCATTTCAGAAAAAGACTGCTTCTTCAATTGACCTATTAATTTCGCATCAAACCCCGCTGACATCAGTGCCATGTCTTGTCCAGTACAAGCCATATGCGCAAGGTGGCTAAGAACGGCCCAATGCACTTCACTGGTAAGATCGTCTTTTTTCATGTTCATACCCCCTCCAACATCACAAGTGGATTGACCGCGTAGCGAGTTTCCCACGCTTCGGTCAAAGGAAACAAAAAGCCGTTCAGTGTCCTCGTAGAGTCTTGAATTCGCGCTTTGTGTACGTTACGCGCCTCTTTCGTGACGATATGACGCTTTAGAGGTTGCAACCCTTGTTGAACCTCGCTGTAACTGTTGGCTTTGGCGTACTGGCAACGCTCATCGATGAAGGTACGAAAGGCGCCAGGCGAGACCACAAACAAACCTTGTTCAAGGCGATGGAATAACGCGTCTTGACGGTTCACCGGGTGCACGCCGCCTTTAAGGACTGAATCTAACCATTCGTAGAAAGCGCGGCCCAAGTCTTCACCGTGGGTCTCTCTCAAATCTATCTTCTGCAGGAGAGCGTGAGGCTCGCTGGACTCAGGCGTGGACACGGGCTCAGCGTTTAACGCTTCCAACGCGGCTTCATCCTCTTGCTCGATGGGCGATGTAGTCTGCGTCATAGCTGGCTGCATGAAAGCCATAAGGTCATCACTGATGGCGTCACTGTTGAGCGGCGTTTCAATGTGAGTGGTGTCTGTCGTTGGCGCGTCTTCATCCACATGATTGTGTTGCTGAGGTTGAGCAGACGTGGCTTCTCCCTCAGCTTCTCCCTTAACGGGAAGAATGTGTCCCACCAAGCTCTCCAGCTCTGCTTCTGGGGCGAATGTCGGCCAATGCACACAGATAAAGGTAAAGGTTTGGCGCCAGTCAAACTCAGAGAGCAGCACCTCACACTTCCAAATCGCTAGGTCATCGGCATTCGGACGAATGAGTTGGTGTTGCTGCAGCTCGTTAAACAGACGGGAATTGTCCGAAGGGACAGAGGTGATGCCACGCTCAAGCAGCGTGCTGCGTAGACGGTCAGCAATGGGCTTACTCATCAAGTAAAGGAGCTCCCCCTCCACAAAACCTTCGGCGCCTTTTTTGTTCAGTGGGATGGTCGCGCTTTGCAGAAGGTGCGATAAAGTCAGCTTGAGTTGCCCCGCCAGAGACACCGTCGCCCCGCGCGCTTGCTCCGCGGCGAGATTGATCCCCTCTTTGTCGGCACCCAAGTCTTGCGCCACACTGGCCGCGTCCGCTTGCGTCACGATTTGCTCAATGACATTGTCAGGGTTCTTATGACCTGATAGGTACTCAACCATGGTGTGAAACAGGGCTTTGTCGCTGGAGATAGCCAGCATGGCGTCAGAACTGAGCAATTGAGTCAGTAGGGTATGGCCCATATATTGGTGCGTCGAGTACTGGCGTGCTTTGTTGTAACGACAACGGTACGGTCTGTCGATGGCGCCCATCACTGGACTCCAACGCTCCCCCTCCCCGCCTTCTTGATACAACTCGACGTCTACATCATTGATCTTGCCTGAGTCGTGCAGTAGCGCGCATAAAAACACGCCATAGACCCACACGATTTCACGGTGGATCACCTCTTCGGGTGGGGTATTGGGCGGTAATATCGCATTGCGACGCAGGCGCATCGCGTAAATGGCCACATCGAGGCTATGAAGCAGTAAACCGCGCTTACCTGTGTGGTGATAACTTTCTGAAGCAGGGATATCTTGACACCACATGGCGTAGTTCACGACCGTATCGACGACAAACTCAGGCCACACCTCAAACGGCAGCGCAAGGCCGCTGCGTTTTAAGACGCGGAGTTTGTCCTGGATAATCTCGTCGTGTTCAAGCTCAGCCCGAGTGGCAGGCAGCACAAAACCCTCTGGAGCGCTCAGCGCACCAGAGGGAGATACATCGGATTGATTGTGTTGTTCATCTGCGTAAAGCCAATCAATGAACCGTTTAATTGATTGAAACATCTTTATCTTACCTTCTGACCTATCAAAACCACAAATACTGTATGGACATACAGTATCACAAACATTTCGTTGCATACAATGCCGCTCAAAACCGCTTGAGGCAAAAACACTGACCCCTAGGTTTGAACCCATTTCATGCACGAAATAAAAGTAACAGAGACGAAAAAATCAAGGCGTGATAGCCCTGTACTCTGAATATTGGTAGGCGACACAGCACAGTTCGTGCATGACGCTAAGTCGAGCGCGGGGCTCGTCAGGTTTGATAGCACCAAAGCGATGTAGGCTAAGGGCAGTTAAGTATGCTTTCACTTTTTCCGTTTGAACTTGGAAA
>NZ_JBFSUR010000075.1:0-3514 GCF_041467535.1 Vibrio sp. 10N.247.311.47 | reverse complement strand
CTTGATATTGTTAAGACTCTTAATAGTCTTTTAGGTGTATCTTCAGAGCAAGATAAAAGGGTTTATGATTTAGCTGAAGCGGTAGTGATACAGTTAGTTAATGAACACTTTATTTCTCAGGAATCATTTTGTGGTGAACAGTGCCGAATCTGCGAGCTAAATGATGAATTAATTAACTTTCTTGAACCTAGACGGTTAGATAGAGTAATTGTTGAGTGTTGTAATTATGACGCACGCTTGATTGAGTAACCCATCAAGAGTGAAGTACATTAAGAGCTGAACACAAAATTACATTTTGTGTTGGTGGGGTCACAACTCTCTAACAATCCCAATCGAACTAAGCGTAATAAACTCTGGTGACGCGACATCATTACCCTGCCAATAACTTTGTGTGTTAAAACACCGCTTCCGTTCGTAGATCGTTACTTTAGCTGCATCATTGCTGGGTAAATCATTGGGCCTCTCAGCTATGGGATGAGTCTGACTAGAATTAGTCTGAGATTGCTGTTGGAAGAGAGCTAACAATATCCGTTTTAGAGTGCCCTTCATAACGGACCTTAATACTTTTTCTATGTATTCAGTGTTATAACTCAAATGAACCTCGCTTAATAGCTTGTTGTGCTTGCCAAAACAACAAATTGATGGTTTTGTGTTTAAAGGTGCGTAAATAACAGCTATGGAAATCAAGGGGTATGAAACTCCTTATAGTAGGGTATTAGTATAATTTAAGCCTAACTTTAACTTATTGAATTTATCAATTAGTTCTATGGAGAAAACTTTGAGTCAAAATAAAATGGTGAAATGTAAACATTGCCAAGCATTAGTGAAGCAAAAAAACATGCTTAAGCACATTTCTAAAACTCATAAAACCAGAAGTATCCCCACTGTAGCTAAAATAGTGAATAGATCACACGCAATTCAAAAAGTTGAGACGATTGTTAATTTTAATGCGTTTAAAAATAAGCTTTCGCTAATTAAACATCTAGGTCTAAATGGCCAGTTGAGATTGAACAAAAAAGAAAAACATGCCTTCGACCAGCTAATCATCGTTATCCATTCAACAAATGATATTACACACCTCAAAGGCTGTTTAATTAATATACTGAATTCAATAGATTTTGATAAAGCACATAAAAGATATCTAGCCAACGTAGCTCGAAAAAAAGAACTAAAACGTAAGAAAGCTAAGCAAAGTTTACTTCCGAAAAAACGCAAAAAATCACATCTAGAACCTTTAATGACCAAAAAACCAGATATCGAAGATGTGCTTAATTCAAGGAGAGACTTACCAGTCGTAGGGCTCGGTACAACCCCATCGACATCAATACAAAAAGTTAGAGCAAGTGAAGTTCTAATCGATAGGCATACAACGCCTGACAAAATTAAAGACAAGCATATATTGTATGCTGAAGGTTGGAGCTTAGAAGGGGCGTTTAGTAAATAATTAATAGACCCCTAGAACAAACAATAAAAGATGATAACGCTTAGTTTATTGCTTCAATGGCAAACTCCTCGATATTCATCCGTAACTCGCCATTTTCCTTGTCGTGCCTGTGAAACTGTCTGATACTTCAATGCGTTTCATTTCGATGTTCATGGTTGGTTCGAGTTTTTAAGGCGCGCTATGTCACTGGCGATGCGTTTACAACCTAAAAACAAAATGCCATCGTTACTGACCGTTAAGACAATCGGACTCGCAATCACCACCACTACGAGCAGCAAAGACTGCAGTATCGGCATCGCCATAAGTGGCTGTTCAGTCCGTTTGCTGGTTTAAGTTTACATAGCGGATTTTATCTTTCCCGGCCTTCTTCGCTTCATACATGCCTTTGTCTGCTATTGACAATGATCCGATCAAGTCTTGATGTTGTGTAGTCACATAAGCGACCCCAATACTACTACTTAGCTCATGTTTTTTATCTTGCAGAATTGGAAGCGTGTTATGACCAGTAATCGCAAGAACCTGCTCGGCAAGACGGCGGACCTTTGATTCATCAGACGCATCCCTAACAAAAATAGCAAATTCGTCTCCGCCTAAACGCCCTACGTCATACTCCCCAACAGAGGTCTCCCCCAATTCATGCTTTACAATATGAGCGAGGGTTTTCGCATATTCAGCTAAGACTACATCGCCAACATCATGCCCGTAGATATCATTGATGGACTTAAAGTTATCTAAATCAATATAGATGAGCGCCGTTTTTTCTGCTTGCCCCTCTTGAGTCGCATGATAAAGAAGAACCGAACGAAATGTAATACGGTTAGAAAGCATCGTTAACGAATCTAAATACGCTAAGGATGCGATGTCACTTTCATGCATGGTCAGGATTTGATGATCAGCTCGACCTTGGAAGAAAATAAGAATATGGCACATACCACTCAATGCGAACAGAGTCAGGGTCACTCTAAATGAAAGTATTTCACTGTACTCTACTCTGCTAAATCCATACTCAAACCCCATAAACAATATGGCGGAAGTGACCATAAGAAACACGGTATTTAAAATTAGGCCTATTCGAAAGGAGTTAATAAAAATACCGACTGCGGCTAATAAATAGCTCCATAAGAAACCATTAGATTCGTATCCACCTGAATACAAAAGCATCAGGGCTAAAGAGTAATTAATAATGGTTAACCCGATACGACCAGCTTCTTGATTTCTGTTCATAACAAAAACATTGACCGCAGTAGAACAGGAAAATAAGCCTAGGATGGTGCTGAGCAGTCGGTCATCACCAGAAGGGATACTGTTTAAAAATAGGGAGGTAAGGAAGAACAACTCAAAAATAGTGAAAGAGTTCACCATTAACTGCATTCGTTTATGTTTATCTTCAACAATATCGACAAGTTTATCTGCGACAAAATTATGAGTATTGATTGTCATCCTGATCACCGCTATTGGAGCAGAATTCTGTAAACAGATTTGCATTATTAAAGGAAGTTGCTTGGAAAAGGGAAAATCAACCTGTATGAACCCCGAACTCTTGTGGGCTGAAAGCGCAAAGCACGCATTGAAGAAAGCAAATGAAATGGTGTGTGATAAATCATGTCATCTTCGTTTTAAATAAAACCCAGCAGAGAGGTTATATTTTTGTTTGAACATCAAACCATTCAATAGACTGAGCAACAAGCAGGCTTATTCTTCCGTATTTTCGTTCATTTTATCACCCTCAAATGACACCAAACGAATAGACAGTACAGCACCAAAGTAGCGCAAGACTAACTCTGGATCTTGTGCACTACATGCCTTCCTTCCTAATATTTCGAGCAAGTCAGCCATAAAGTTTTTCATTGGCTGCTCAGCCTCTGCTAAATGCTGTTCTAAAATTTTGTTTTTCATTTTCCCTAGCCATTTCACTTTTTATCCATCATTTATAAGCCTCCATATAAACAAAGAGGATAAAGTAAATGGAAATCATCAAAACTTTTTTAAATAATAATCATTACCGTTATCGTTTCCAGCACTGTGATAACTCTGAACAGTACATAGTGTTTTTACTCGGGGCATTGCAAG
>NZ_JBFSUR010000074.1:0-4081 GCF_041467535.1 Vibrio sp. 10N.247.311.47 | reverse complement strand
ACATAGAAAGCTTTAGTTGCAGCTAAAGCCTGGGTCTCACATTACCCGATTGGAGTGCTTATTATCCATACAAACAATTTAAGAGTGATTCAGCACGCTTGGCATTTTTGGTTTGGGTTCAGTTCAGTGTTTACGGTAGTCAAATTGAGTTCTGTGGCAGCGTGCTTCACACCTTAATTGGGCGTTATATGCTTCAAGGATGATGATGAAAAAAGTAGTACTTTCAATATATTGCTTAATGGCGTTTAGTCAGGCTAATGCTGACGTCAAGCTAGACTTTCCCTTCAAGAAAAAGTTTGAAGTGTATGAGATTAGCGGGAATAGTGTTGAAGAAATTGAGCGTTCATTTAACGCTAGACCTGAGTTTCTCGTAAATGAAGGCTTTGACGGTTACACCGCGTGGAAATACGACTTCCATACGGATGATGATTCTTGCGAAATTCATGAATTTGAGCTTGAAGTTACCTATACACTTCCGAAGTTCGAAATGCCTAAGACTTCAGATGAGTCAGCTGAGGAGTTTCGTCCATATCTTGAGAAGCTCTATCGTCATGAACAGATTCATTGTGCGCTTGCAGTTAAGTCGATGCACGAAATGTATTTAGCCTTCAAACGAGGGCAGCGTGGAGGGTGTAGTAGCGCAAATGATAGAGTCATTGAGCTTGAAGGTGATTTGGTGGAAAGTAATGCTCTGTTTGACGTTTATACGTCGCATGGAGAAATTGAATTAGCAGAGTCTCCTTTTGGTGAGGGGCCTTACTTGAAAATATGCGAAATACCTTTCGCGCCAATGTCACCACGCATATAACAATAAATTTAAGAGTGATTCACAACGCTCGGCGCTTTCACTTCAAGCAAGTTTAGTGTTTATGGCGCAATGCTTTAGGTAGGGTTGTTGGCGTTGTTCACACCTTAATTTGGCGTTAGCCGAATCTATTAATCCGATATGTAATATTGTTTCTAAGGGGTATTTATGAGTCTTATATCAGTCAAAGTGAGTTCGAAAGCATTAGAGCATATTCGTTCTTCTACTAGTAAGAATCAAGAGCAGATGGCGCTTAAAGTTATATCTGGCGACCTATTTCATATTGTTGATACTATAAATAAATCTCGTAAAGTTCAATTAACAATGGCAGACCAATTAGCTCTCACTTTAGGTGATACTTCAGCAATTTGGCGTGCTCATCAGGAAGATGCAACCGACTTTGACATATTGTTTAATATGCTAAGCAGTAAGCCAGATAAAGAGTTTGTTTTCTCTTATAAGTTGATCGGCTAACAAGAGCTTTAAACGGAACTAAAACAGTGGGTTAGGTTTCGCTTCGCTACACATTTTAACCCACTATTTTAGTCCGCTTAAGCAGGCGTTATAAGTCACATGGAGTTTGATTTAGTATGAAGAATAGAGAGTGCCCTAATTGTCAACAGAAGATTTCACTTAGTTGGTTTTTATTTAGTGGAAATAGGACAAAGTATCGCTGTACCCAATGTTCAGCTTTGATCGAATGGACACCAAGACGCTCCTATTTAGGCATGTTTGTTGGCGGTTCATCAGCGCTGAGTTTTACATTACTTGAATCGTTGATTCCCTCAGTGAGTATACGAGTGATAATGATGTTAATTTTGGCAGTCATACTGGCATTTTTAGTACCGAAGCAGTTCAGAATCATTGACGAAAGTGCCTTATAACAAGTCATTTAAACGGAACAAAAACAGTTGGCCGTCGCTTCGCGATTTTAGCCAACCATTTTTGTCCGCTTAATGCGGCTACATGGATTCCCCCGGTTGTCAAACATCCGCTAAACTTATGTTGATGGGTTTTGGACTGCCGCTCTACATTCGGCCTACTTATCGACGATTCGCATACGTCGTGGCCCTGATGACTTGCGCGACTGCGGTGCCTTATTCGTTAGATGACATCTAGTGTGTCCGCCGCATTAACAGGCTCTCCGCAAGTGGTCTTAACCTATCTCCATCATTAGCGTCTGCAATGACCCGGTGGGTTTAACTCTCTATGCTGCTTAGGTTTCTACTTAAGCAGCATAGTTTTCATATTCGGTTTGATTGTGTAAAAGCGACCATATAATTCGTGCGTTCTTCGCGGCAAGTGCCACTATCGCTCGGTTCATTCCTCTTCGTTCTAGAACGCCTCGACACCACTGACTTAGCTTATCTTGCTTGTCGCCAAGGTTGGCAATGACTGTCCTTGCCCCGTGAACTAATAGTGTTCGCAAGTATTTGTCGCCGTGTTTGGTTATCCGACCTAAGCGAGGCTTTCCTCCCGTCGAATATTGCTTTGGTACTAGTCCTAGCCAAGCAGAGAAATCACGGCTTTTATCAAATTGAGAACCATTGCCTATCGAAGCAAGTATCGCAGTAGCGGTTTGCGGCCCAATACCTCGAACTTTCATCACTCGTTGAACATTAGCGCTGACCTTAGCAAAAGACTCGAAGACTTGTTCAGTATCGGCGATACGTTGATTCAACTCTCCAAGGTGGTGATAAGCATCGGCAATCCCCGTTCTTGCGAGATGTGGCAGTTCATTTTCTGCATCTTCAAGCATTAAGGGAACGTGTTTCATTAATGAAGAGCGGCCAACAGGAATGATTAACCCGAACTCAGAGAGTAGGGCGCGCATGCGATTCATAAGCGCGGTGCGTTCACGAACCCAATGCTCTCTCATTCTATGTACCGATAAGATGGCTTGTTGCTCGGGGGATTTTACGGGTACAAAGCGAGTTGATGGACGCTGAACAGCTTCGCATATGGCAACAGCATCATTAAGGTCGTTCTTTCCTTTAGTTCGATAAGGAATTACGTATTTAACGGCCATAATGCGGGCGTCGTGCCCAAGTTTATTGAGTGTTCTTGCCCAATAATGTGCACCACCACACGCTTCAACGCCTATACGCATGAGTGGCATATTTGCTATTGTAGTCAGTAGTTTAGAGCGAGTTACCGACTTATGAAGTATGACCTTACCATTTTGGTCTACGGCATGAAGACTGAAGTGGTTTTTAGCTAGGTCGATACCGCAGAAATAAGAAAAATCAGACATGGTGCCTCCGGTGCAATTAAGTACCACATAAGTGTGGCAGATCCTCGGTAGGGGGAATCCATGTCATTCGTTAGGCAAATAATATAAATTTATCATTGGGTTTAGGTATGCAGAAAAATAAATTTAGTACTCAAGATTTTCTAAGAGAGCTGGGGAGTGATTTAATTCAAGACTTTGATAAAGCGAGTCGAGCTACAACTCCTGGTATCATCGGTGGTTTGAGAGAATTTGGAGTAAAGAAGAAACTTGAATCTGTTTTACCTAAGATGATTGGTATTGGATCTGGCTGCATTATAGACACTTCAGGAACAGCATCAAATCAAACCGACATCGTTTTATATGAAAAGGATATTTGCCCAATATTCTCAGTTAACGATGATCCACAAGCTACCTACTTTCCGTGCGAAAGTGTCATTGCTGTGGGAGAGATAAAGAGTAGTTTAGGAACCAAAGAACTTAATGATGCCGTAAATAAAATAGCATCGGTCAAGCAATTGAACAGGCATACAGAAAATCCATTTCATTTCAGAAGACTCAACACCACGATGGCTGTTGAGGGGGAATTCGAACAAAGGTTCGATCAGGTAAACAATTACTATGACCAAATATTTGGCTTCATTCTATGTAAAAATTTCACTTTAAACAAAGATACACTGCTAAAAAACTATTTGGAGGCATGTAGGAATCATCCACCGCATCTTTCTCCAAACGCCTTAATTTCATTGAATGATGGTTTGGTTCTGTTTTGGGACGGGTACACTAGTGCTGAGAATATGCATGATGCAAACAAAATAATCTTGTATAAGCACCCTGAAGGTGAATTTCAGTATCTATTGCATAAAATCATATCGGTTGCGAGTAATTGGAGGTCAACAGATGCAGTCCCGACGGAGTCTTACATAATTGGTGACGCCCACAAGAAATCAATCGAAGTAATCGAGGTAGTGTCGTTCAGTTGAAAATTTGCCTAACAAACGACTATGGCGTCAATGATTAATTTTTGGCTGTGTTTTCATCCCACA
>NZ_JBFSUR010000073.1:0-4156 GCF_041467535.1 Vibrio sp. 10N.247.311.47 | reverse complement strand
CCACTGCGTACCAGATGATGCTCGATGACAAACACGAGTGCAGCGTCGAAAATCTCCTCCATCTCATCTTAATGTCAGAGCTCTCAAAGCTGGATGAGCACTTAAAAGGCACCGAAGCCAGCTCTCTTGTGTCGAAAAGCATCGAGAAGACCGCCATTTCCATCAAGTCGGTTTTGGCAACTTACATTAAGTCCTTGCGCTACCTGCATGGTCTCGATGAAAAAGACAGTCAAGGAAACCGTAAACGGGCGCGGTTTTCCATCACCGATTGGGTGCAAGATGAATCGCAGCAAGGCTTTTTATTTCTCTCCAGTAACGCAAGACAGCACACTGCGCTCAGACCGCTGATATCGATGTGGCTTGCCATTGCCTCTAACGCCATCTTAGGGATGGAGCCTGACGAAGACCGTCGTATCTGGGTCATCATCGATGAAATGCCAACCTTGCATAAGCTACCGGAACTCACGCACATCATTTCAGAAGTGCGTAAGTTCGGTGGCTGTTACCTACTCGGATTACAGTCTTACGCTCAGCTTGAGACCACGTATGGCCACAATGCGGCTAGAGTTATATTCGATTTGTTGAATACGCGGTTTTTCTTTCGCGCACCATCTAAAGCCATGGCAACCGTCGCCTCTGACGACTTGGGTGAGCAAGAGATTGACATATCGAGAGAGAATATTTCTTACGGTGCAAATGCACTGCGTGATGGTGTGTCATTGGGCCATCAAAACAAAACGCGCCCTGTCGTGTCGCCTGCTGAAATCCAAGGACTGGATGATTTAGAATGTTACTTGCGCACTCCGAACTCCATGTTAATCACCAAGCTCCAATTAAAGTACGACCGAATGAGCAACATTCAGCCGTCATTTATGAAGCGGGTCATTCCTGGTGGTGAAAAGATGGAGAGCCTAGACCAAGCCTTGATTTTTCATGAGTTAATTGCATTGCATGAACTCGATGAAACGCAAAGAAAACGTTTACTGGCTATCCAACAAAGCACTTATGAGAACGAAACCGAGCAGCAGCAAACAAGAGAAAGCCAAAAACAAACCATGACGAAAACGTCAAAGTCATCAACACCGCCATTGAAACAGGGACAGAACCAACAACTGGCTGAGCAAACTCAAGACGAGTTGCAACGAGAGACCGAAGAAGCGTCCATTACACAACAAGATATGGGCGAGATAGCCGATTAAGCCTGTCAGGGGTGTCCAAAATAGAGGAAGTACCATGATCATGCGCGGAAAAATAATCCGTTGGATTTCAAACAGAGGGTTTGGGTTCATTAAGAGTGATGAATATGAACGCGATATTTTTATTCACATTTCCGATATCACCAAGCGAAGGAGGCAACCAAAAGTTGGTGATACTGTGGAGTTTCGCTTGGACACAAGCGAAGGGATCGTATCCGCTAAAGCAGCGTCGATAATTTCCCCGTCCAATAAAGTGTCTACAACGTTTATAAATATAGTAGCCATGACTGTTCTTTGTTTTTTGGTCGCAAGTCTGACGGCATACAATTGGAGAAAGAACGATTTACCTATTTTATCCAAGCCAGATTTGAGTTCGCAAAATAGGAACCCTCCACCACTCAAATTTTATTGCGAAGGAAAGATACATTGCCGTGAGATGACCTCGTGCAAAGAAGCGATGTTTTACTTAAGGAACTGTCCCAATGTGAAAATTGATGGGGATAACGACAACATTCCTTGTGAAAGACAGCATTGTTGATTGCTAACCCCTCACTTGCTTGACGGTACACGCATAAAAGTCATCACCGCTAGAAGACGCTCTGGATGCCAATATTATTCCCCATACCTCCTACCTTTCGATGATCTTTAAAAGGAATTGCGAACATGAGTCAAAACACAAAATACCCACATAAAGAAGAAGGGAATAGTAAAGCCACATCACAAAAGCCCACCACTTTAGGGGATCGCCTTAAAATTGCATTAGGCTCAATGTCACAACGAGAATTGCAAGACGGTGGGGCGGGACGAGCGCAACCATCAATTGTTATGTAAACAATAGAAATCACCCTAGGATTAACGATTTAGAAGCGTTTGCAAAAATAACCAACACTGACTTGCTTTGGATCATCACGGGACAAAACTACACTCAAGCCAATTGGCTTACTCCAAACCAATCAATTGAAATCTGCCGCGACAACAGCATGACTCCAACCTTTACCGAACTAACCCCCGTCATTATTGAAACCATAAAAACAGAGCAACCTATTCATAACGGGGTTTACTGCATTGGAGTCACTCAGGGCATCGCGTTTCGACGATTGCAATGGGATGAAGAAAGGCAAGGCTTTTGGCTGCGCTGCGACAATCTCCACTTTGAACCTCAATTTAGCCAAGCGCCGAACGTAATCGGTAAAGTCGTCGGGGCGGTTATGCCTGTTTTATAAGGAAGCATCAATGTACACACTCAAAAGCAAAATACTCTCCTACTTATCGAGTCAATCCTTAAAAAGGAACGCTCATTTTTTTTGGCAAATGCTCGTAACACGCGCCTCTATAGGTTGCTTGTTTTTAACAGTCTTTTTTGCGCTCAACGGAAACATGTTAAAAGGCATCGAAATAACTCTGCATATCATGGCCGATACCGCCAAACTCGGCCCTGCACCAGATGGCATGATAAAGATATCTCACTGTATCAATAATGCCGATCCCACCCTCCCGTTGCCAGAGCCGATTTGTACGAAATCCATCGAAACAATTTCCATTAAAGAAGCCGCACAAGCAACAATGCAGAACTCAGTGACTTTCATCCTGATACTTTATTACCTAACTGGAGCCATAGTTGGTAACAGCTTGTCATTAATAAATCAATTCACGAGAGCTTCATATCAATACCTCGCGCCAAAAATTCGCCCTTACCTCAACAGACAAATGCACAATCAATTACAAGAAGACGTGAATTGGTGCGCCTCAGTAATTGAGCAACACTTTGAGGGGCAGCCTTACTGGGAGGAAACCGTGACGGCATACTTCACGCGAGGCGATAGCACCGATGTGCGGTATTGGAAAATGGTCAATCAGATCGCGACTAAACGTTGCACGGAGACTCCGAAAACATTGTTACACGTTGAGGCTTATCGAGAGATGAATAGAATGGCGTTATTTTCTATCAACGTTATGGCTGGCGCCTTGCTCGATTGTCGCTATAACACCAATATCAATAAGAAAAAGCTAGAAGACGTATTAAAAATAACGCACGATTCCCTATCTATTCGCGCTCCGAACTCGCTGTCAGAGCACGATGACATATTACAACGCATACAGACTTGCATTGATCGCTTTTGTGAATCGATAGGAGAGCCCTCTGCTGACTTCATCGAGTACTCAGGTAAATTAGATCAAATCCGTCTTACTGACGCTGAGCAATACCGAAACAAACCACAATGAAGCTTAAATAACAGCCGTATTCACCTTTCCACCAAAGTAGCTCACACACCCAACTCTGATACAATACCCCTGGCCGCTTAGACTCTCTGTGTTTAAGTGTTCTTTCTCGTCGCCTGCATACGTCTAAGCGCCCCATTCCCCTAGCTACTTTTGGTGATTTCCAACACAAGGAAAACACTAAACATGATGTCCATCAGCCCACTAAAATCCGCCTCTGGCGCTTCGAAATACTACTTAAAAGAAGAGCAAGAGCTTAATCAATCCACCCTCGCACTTGAAAAAGACGGTGACAACTATTACCTCAAAGAACAAAGCCAGGACAACAACACGTTTTGGCATGGCAAACTAGCAGAAGAAGTCGGACTGCTCGGCAAGCCTGTTGACCAAAAAACGTTAGAGTCCGTGCTATCTGGACACCTTGGCGACGAGACCATCAAAGGGAAACGGGAAAACACTCATCGCCCTGGTATCGACCTCACTTTTTCAGCACCCAAAAGATTAAGCACACTTGCACTTGTTGGTGGAGATACTCGCCTTATTGATGCGCATGATAACGCGGTTAAATTTGTTTTAGACCAAATTGAAAAAGACGTTGCTCAAGTCAAAGTGACTCATGAGAAAGGCACTCAAGAATTTGAAAATACTGAGAACATGGCCTTCGCCGTGGTACGCCATAAAACCAGCCGCGAAAACGATCCACAAATCCATTCCCACACCCTCGCCGCTAACATGACACG
>NZ_JBFSUR010000072.1:0-5280 GCF_041467535.1 Vibrio sp. 10N.247.311.47 | reverse complement strand
CTGGAAGACATAGAAAAAGACCTTGAAAGGGATACGCTCTATATGAAAGAGAAAGGCATTGAGAATGGGTTTGATGAAGACAATAACCAAATCAAGCCGCTGGCTATGACGGTGAAAACCGAACGGTTGAAAGCACTTATTGAAGCGGTGCAGGCCAATGGCATTTATCGCGTGGAAGTCGACCATGTGGATGAACATGAAGTGATTCATCTTTTGTTGCATCGAAAGGGGTAAGCGTTGTGGGTTGAGACCGACTAGGGCTTAGTTTTGCCTTGGGTGTATTGGTGCGGGACCAAATGTCCGTCTTTTACCTTAATCGAAAGCTTGTTCATTTTACAGCGAACTCCAAAAGCCGCGCAGTTAAGTAAATCCTCAAGGGATTGTGCTTTTTCAATACGTAATTTGGGTTTACGCATGAATCGTTTGAAATTGGCTTTGACTAGGCTAGGTTTGGTCGTGGGCATAAAGGTGAGGTTATTAACAGTGGATGGTGCACATAATAAACGAATCTATCTGATCATGCAGCTCCTGACCATTTTTAACAGGACTCTATGCCGTCCTACGGGCTGCGCCCTACCTGCACAGCAGTCAGAAAAGAAAATACTTCGCACTTCCTTTCCTAACCGCTCGATATTGTTTAATAACGCAAGGTAGAGCTCGACGACGAAACTTGATTGATTAACTCAACTTCAATCGCGGTAAGGATTTGTTCCATCAGTGTCTTTTTGATATCAACATGCTCTGAGCGCTCTTTAGATAATTCAGCCATGATATTAGGCATGGATCCATCAACCAGTACGACCTTTCCTATCACGCCGAAGTTATCGTGTAAAAACATCATGCAATGTCCACGATGATCATAGCTGACTCTAGCATTGACTCCATCGGGAAGGACATCCTTGGTGAGTTGAGGAAGTTGAGTGATAAAGGTGTTTTGTTGTCGGTTCCCCAACGATTCAAGCCCTTGAAGGTTCATTCCCGTACGACCGATAGAGCTGATCACGGCTTGGGGGCCTAGATACTCCCCAGAGTTAATCTCAATCGTTCGCCTGTCCATCACATCCATCAGCAACTTAGCAATCTCATGAGCATCAGAGAAAAGGTTCTTTTTCTCTTCCAGAATGAAATGTCGGCCCAGCCCTGGCGATAGCATCACTTCAAAGTCACCATCCACCAATAGATTACCGTCCATGATGGTTTCCCCGCAACATTGGTCTTTATAGCGCAAGAGAGTTTCAGAGCAGGCGTGTACGATAGGTTTGAGTTTTAGATCGGTCTCTGGGTATAAATCCTCCGCAATGGACTCATTCATGACAAAATTGATCCCTCTACGATGAAGAACAAACCGAAAAAGAAACAGGGAAATGTCATGACCAGCCAAGTTTTTCATATTGATATTACCTCTTTAGACGCCATCGACTCTAGGCAACGTTAAATGTATTCGACATTGCCTTGATAAATCGGAATGCATAAGAATAGTTTCACGCTGGATGTGTTTGTAATAACACAATACCAGAAACGCTATCGGTGAACGCCAATAAGAATGATAAGAAGCCTCGATACTCACAGGGAGTGACTTTAATTGTTCAATGTTAAAGAATGAGCTGTGCTTACTCAGTAGAGGTGACGCTAGTATTAATGATTGCCCACTGTATTTTGGGAGCAATTCAATCAGCAGTTCGAGCTCTTGGTACGTATCTCTTGTAAAAGGATAGATCGCCGTTGAAAGGTGAACATGGTATTGGTTTTTCTTTAAGGACGGGGTTAGCTTGAGTAAGGTGAGATCATTCAAAGCGATCCTTACACTGTACCCAAAACCTATCCACGCAGTGAAAAGAAGAACACCGCCATGGAGGAATAAGGGGAGATGAAGCGGCATCAACCAGACCGTGACGACCATTAAAATGACGACACCTTTGATTCCCCTTATCAAATTTATCTTTGCGGAAGGGGCATGAGAGAAGGTCAATAATCTATGTAGGAAAATGAAAAGTAAGAGTGTATTGACAAAAAGTATCACAAGATTATCCAATAAGGTTCATTTTGACGGCAATAAGCCCCGCTTGTTGGGGCAAGATGAAGCCGACAATTGAACAAAGTGAAAGCGTCAGGCTTTTGCATCCCACCGCTGTCCTTCACGGTACAATAAATACCCTCGATGATGCGTTTTTCTTAATAGCCGTATGGCTTGACGGTAAGTGGTGCGTATCACGCGCCAATCATTGCCATCGAGCATTTCCAATATAACAGGGTCGTTAATTTTGTAATCCATATCAGACCTATCTCTTTCTTAAACGCCCGAAGACAGCTAATCCAAGTAGAGAGAAAACGCCGAGAGAGCCACCGCTGCCGCCAGAACTTGGGGTCGTTGTTGGAGGGGGTACGGGAGTCGGTGTTACAGGATTGATATCAATCACTTCGTCATTGCTCAAATGAAGCTGCCCCGTACCAATAACTTCTAGCTCATAAGTACACGTATCAAACGCACTGATAACCGCTTGAGTTTGACAAGTACCGCCAAGGATTTGTACATCACCTGTCGCATGAGCATTCTCAGTCACGCCATTTTGGTGTAATGACTGAACCTTAATCGTTTGAGTGCCCGTTCCTTTGAGCACGGTTGGGTAGTGCCAGCCATTGATCTGCTCTAAAAGGAAGTCTTTAGCGTAAGCGAGGTCGGTACTATTCGATGCGTTATTGCTAGCCCCTCCCCCCCGAGTAATTGCCACTATGTTATTATTTTTCAACAAAGCGCCCCCACTATCACCTGGTATAACTTCTCCAATATGGGAAGTGACTTCGAATGCCGTCTTATAAGCATCCAAAATGCGAGTAATAGACGCTGAAGCATACGCTAAAGGATTGTTCCCCCCAAACCCGTATACTTTTATGTCATCGCCAAGAGCGATGCTCGGTATATTTAAATCAGCAAAGTAGTGAATGTTTTGTGTGTTCGCGGCTTCAGGAAGGCTCCAGATAGAGACGTCGTATGCTGAGCCATCGGAAGCCCATAGGTAGCTAGGATGATCAACTCGTCCACTTGCGTTAACCACATCACCATTAGCAAAGGTTATGCCAGTTAAATCAGTACAATGTGCTGCCGTTAAAACTTGATTGCCACCTATCACTAGGCCTGTGCAATTGTTTTTAACCATATCATCAAAGTCATTTTGCCAATCGACAGCTGTACCATTTTCAATCGCAAAAACCGAACTTGAGAGTAAAGAAATGGAGAGACCCACAACTATTTTCTTCATGATTAACGCTCCTTTTTAATGGAAGATAATTATACCATTTTCAACACTTAATTATCTGAAATATCACGATATTAACTATGATCTTTTCATCTAATAAGGTCATTGATATGATCGGTGGTTATATGAAAGCAAGGCAATATGACATCATACTACCCTACTTTTATATGTGGGATTTAGTCAACTTCCCAGCAAACGGCTTTGGCTGAGACGGCGCACCCCCCACAACTGGCTCGTCCTGAAGTTAATTTCCAGTACCCACCAGATTGATAGACATGCGCATCCGTTCCTTTTAAACCACGGCCATAATATCCACTGACTTTACTCAAAGCACATACCCACCCATTCGTTGGTTTGAGTGTTTTGGTGATCACGGACGTTGTTTCCCCGCCAGTAGAAAATTCCACTACCTGAGAGGGAGAACCAGACCCATATGCTGGCTCCAGCGGATAACTGTAATCCCGTTTGTATTGCTCAAACTCAGCCAAGTCTTGGGCTCGCTGCGCTTCATCCGCTTTATAAACATCCTCCAGGGTCACTTTGGCCATCGCGGGAGGTAAGATAAAAACAAGGGCGGCCAGCCCAAAGAGTATGCGTTTAAATAATGACTTCATGGTATTTTCCTTTCTTAGGGTTAACGACAACTGGCAATCAATAACGCTTCACCGGTCGTCACTTTTGCTTGTTGCTTACTGCTGTTGATTTTTACAATAGTGGACATTCCCACTTGCCAACGAGTGGCGGTTTCGTTGATGAGGTAAGGTTTGGTTCCACCAAGTAAAGTGTAATAATGGGTATCTATCTCTACTTTTGAAATAGATAGTTTGTACTGTGGGGTTTGGCCTGCAACGCATTGTGGTTTGTCTATCCAATCGCCGTGCTGGGCTCGACTCACGTTAACAAGGTATTGACTCACTGGTATTTGCGACCCATCGCTGGCTCTAAGCGTGACATCCTTAGCATTCGTAATACCGTGCTGACCGCCCACATCCCAATCCTCTGTTAATGTGGCGCTCCCATCGCGCATGACAATGTTTTCGTACATCAGTGCCAACGTCGCTTGACGCAAGGTAATATCGATATCATTGCCCGCTCGCTTTGCTCCTGGAATGTCAATCAACACGTTTGACCAACGCGTCCACTCTTTCGCATCCTTGTCTAATTCATGAAGTGGGATACGAATCACTAAGTGCTCGTTAAATGCCGGTATGTGCGTAAGGTCGGTGTAAAAATAAGTCCGCAGACGTGATGGGCTCCACGGCACATAGTCTGGCAACTTACATTCACCGTTGAGTTCTTGATCAATCGTACAACTGCCCCAGTATTGCTCAGGGTAGTCGTTCATGAGGTTATCCAACGTTGCAGGCCAACTCGCTTTACTGGTCGCATCGACACCCTCTTCGGTGATTTTGTAGTATTGATATTGATGAATGCGCTCTATCAGTCCTCTTATGTGCTCACCGTAAGCTTTCGCTTTCTCGTCTTCCTGATAATTGTGATACACCGGGTAGCTGATACCCACAATCGCTAGGATGAGCGAGAGCGTGATGACGGTTTCAATCAAACCAAAGCCTCGCTGTTTTAACGGGCTTCTCATTCTATTTCTCATTGTGAAATTCCTTTATTCGACAAGCCTATCTTTACCAAGCAAAACACGCCGTAGCTGGGTCAAACTCCATGCGCGATACATCGGTTGGCCCCTTAACGACACCAAGTATCTTTAAAGTTCGACCTTGAAATTGCCAGTTACCTATCACGGTTTGAGCCAGTTCTTTAAGGCGAGTTGCCTCCTTACTGGAGTGCGCTGTCAACGTGAGGTGCTTACCTATCACGCGGCCGCTGTTGCGGCTCGCCTGATAGGCAATATCGAGCGACCAAGGACTGTTATCCCGGATGCTCGCATCCAACCATCCCTCACTGACCAATGTATTGATGTTGTCGTCAATCGGTATGTGCAGACAGCCAGTGCGCTCGGTTTCGCTGCGTATCTGCTCATCCATCGCTTGCATGACCGCTGAGGTTGTTC
>NZ_JBFSUR010000071.1:0-5691 GCF_041467535.1 Vibrio sp. 10N.247.311.47 | reverse complement strand
AATCAGGGAGTTACGATAAAACTATCTTGCCACACCCCATCTTGCGCTTGACCATATTTTTATGATATGCGTCGTATAATGACAAGCACAAATGATAAAAATCTATTGATAATAAAGACATTTAACATAGTGATGATCACTCTTCCTTATACGTGACATGCCAGCTTTCGCAATAAGATCAGGAGGGGAAAGCAAGGGAGCATAATCACAACATGACTTGGTGGCCGTAAGATTTAGAGTGTTTAATCTAAACAATTTCTGCCCCAAAACTTGTTAGACCAAATGCTCTACAAATTTTAGGGGGCGTGCGTTTCCCCCTACTAAAACTTATTCGGTTAAGTTGATCACTGTTCACTCCCGTCATTAGGTAACATCATGTAATCTAACTTTCCTTCATGTGTCATAACTTATTGATTATCATTCAATTTGATATAAAAATGAATGATACACTAGAAAGGTGGTGTATCTGGCGATTATGGATGCTTCCAAGAGATGGACAATGCCAATCCACCACTGGAAGCAAGCTCTAAACCGATTTATGGTTATGTTCGAAGACCGACTAACTGAATACTTGTAACCAAGAGCAGTTACACAGAATTATTTACAGGGTCCTAGTTTTAGCCCGAAATAGAACTCAGCATAGTGAGGACATTACCTCAAATTCAGTAAAGCACTCTCCTAGTCGGTTGAGTCTCTTTGTTTTCGGCCGTAGGCCGCTAAGGAGACAACGTCGCCGGTTCTTTGTTCAAAAAAGAAGGCCGAAATTACTCCGCTCCCTCTACAATATCTTTTGCTTGTTGGTAGGGAGCACAACCCCTTAAATATGATTTGCAGAACCCAGAAAATTTCTCAGAAGGGTTAGCCAAGAGTTCTATTGCTTCCAACGCCTCTCCCAACTTTCTCTTCCTATTTCTTCGCTTTACGCCAGTATCGGCTTCAAAGTAATCTTCAATTGCTTCTTCTAATGCTGCACTAAAACTATGTAAGCTTACGAGTATGTCGGCTCTAGGCTTCATTAGTCTTACAGAATTGAGGCTACAGACCGAGATTGTCATATCTCCCATCTGTTTATACTCATTCTCTTTCGCAGTAATTCGTATATCTTTATAGGAAAATACATCTTCTGGATCTAAGTCATAGGGGTTAACAATCGGCTCATTCCTTGAGTCGTGATCATCTTTACTGACATTGCATTTTCTGCACGCAGGTAAGAAATTGTCCCAATCAAAGGCAGAGTCTGGATACCTCGACTTGGGATTAAAATGTTCGACTTCAATATTTCCACTTTCTGACGGCTTAGTCTCGCAAAAAGCGCACTTATCTAAAGAACTATCGAACAACACCGATTTAATTTGTTCGTGTCGATAATGAACAAGAAGCTTTTCTTTTTCATTTTTTGGGATTTTTGAATAGCTTCCATATTTGGAAACTGCACCTAACAGGTTAGATGTCCAAGCCTGTTCATTATCAATTAGAATTTGAGGTTTAGGCTTCCTTTCCAACTTAATCATCTGATAGTGCCACCATAGACGCATATTTTGCGTTTAGCACGGTCAATATCGAATCATTTGGGTGAGCAATTTCAGCTAAGGTGTCAATAGCCACCCTAAACTCTTGTATATTTCCCTCTTCCATCTTGCCAAATGCACTAGAAATCAGTTTCTCATAGTCTTTATTTTCAAGGCTCACTACCCCCATGACCTCTGACAATATTTGGTCCGTACTCCATCCTGAGAACCTTTTGTCAGAAGGTCTCAAATCGTACTCATTCTGATCGTGATTGCGCTCCATCACTATGATTTCATTCTCTTTGGCAGAAGAAAGAAGATGAGGTGAGTGAGTAGTAACGATAAACTGTAACTCAGGAAATATATTTCCCAAACCGTCTCTTAGTGTAAATTGCCATTCTGGGTGTAAGTGAATATCTAACTCATCAATCAATACTGTTCCAGAAGCTTGACTCACTAATCGTTCACCTTCTGGTCTAGTACCTTCAACCCACTCAAAAATGTTTGCAATTATGAATAAAATGGCTTGAAATCCCGCAGACAACTCTTCTAAATAACACTCTTGACCATAAAGAGAAAAAACTGGCTCCAAGTCTTTACCTGTCTGAACATAAGAAAAGTCGCTGTCAAATGGAGCTAAAGTAGGAAGGAATTGAATCATATGATTCCAATTTTCTCGCTCTTCCAATGCCCACTCTTTATCGATCATAAAATAACGATTTATGAACCATTGCTTTATGTCTTTCTGATTATAATGATTTTCCTCACCATACAACGAAAGAGCTCCACTACGAGTATATGCTGTGATTTGTTCGCCTTTCGTAGCTTCCCTCGTCATACCGCTAATTTGCTTGTATTTGATACTTCTCTCAGCTCCAATAAACAATGGGCAAAATCCATTCAAACTAGCTTCTGTACTATGTAAAATTACAGATTCCCTACCTTCCTCCGAGTATGGTGAGTTCCACTGCTTTATGGATTGCTGTCTATAATCGGTTTTAGGAAAAGAACCTTGACCTAGACCAGTGCGCTTCTTCTCTCCGTTAATAGTCAAGTCAGTCCAAAACTCTGACTCCTCATCAAACCGAGAAAATTTAAGAGATTCAGAACTGAAAGAGTGTGAAATTCCAGCCAGAATAGAAGTCTTTCCGCAGCCATTTGGACCTGCGATAAAGTTAAACCGTTTATTGAATTCAACATCCAGTAGTTTAAATTGACGGAAGTTTCGTAAGTGTAACTTTTCAATATAGTTAGATGACAAACTATTGCTCCTTGAGCTTGTATCCTAGAATGGTTGATATTATGCAATCAAACACAATTCTAGGGTAGGGAGAAGTTAAGCCTATTCAGCGGTAACCTGTCACTTTAGGACCGGAACACCCCACTTCTGCGACATCAGACTTTAAAAAATTCCCTGCAAACTTATTTTTTGTCGGAGGACAACGTAAAGTTTGACCAGTTCCAATAAAGCCTGTTCGATTTTTGGCTGTATCTAGTCAGACGGCGGCTGGTAAGCTAAAACACTTTTGCCCCAAAGTGTGCTTGGCCTCCAATAGAGGAGTATTACTAAACCTAATACGAAACTCTAATACAGATTTGTACATAGCTTGATGATCGATAGTTCGAGCAGCTTTGAGTTGATATACATCCGGTTTTATAAGGTGATGTACGGGTTTGAACCGTAGGTAAAGCGTTATGTGCCAACACAATCACAGTTCTGATTCACTACAACTTTTGACGGTTTATAAGAGCTTGTTTTTACTTTAAATTATTGTTTTACATCTATTAATTTGATGGTTCTTCCTGTTGCTGTTAAAATGAAGTTGTGTGTTTTAGTAGGTGCATTTTATGAAGCTTGAAACTCGTATTAGACAATCGATAATACATCGTAAAGATGCAGTTTTTTCACGTTCAGACTTAGCTTTGCTTGGTAGTCAATCTCAAGTTACTTTCGTTTTATCTAAGCTAGTTGATAATGGCGAGTTGTTGAGAATTTCACGAGGGTTTTATGCAAAAGCTCATTTTATGGGCGGAGAGGTAAAAACCTGTGCTCCTGCAGATCAAGTGGTTAGAGACACTGTGAAAAAGCTAGGTATACAATTGTACGGCAATGCAGCTAAAGAGCTAAAAAACGCCAAACCAAAGTCCACTTTCGTTGTTGAAACAAAGTCTTCGCGTACGGAAAGAGTTTTGAAGTTTAATGATATAAAAATCATACTTAGAAGCCATAAGAAAAGTCAGAGTGATAAGAACAGTGATGTGGAGTCGGTCGAGAGAATACCGAAAAAAAATATTAGAGAGTACGTGTTAGCACTGGCTAAGCTCCATAATGTTTTTTACACATACAGTTCAATAGATCAATTTGCCGATTCGGTGACCTCATTGGCAGGAGACGAGGTTAAACATGATCAAGTTGAGGACTTACTAGTTGCATTAAAAAGAGCTGGAAAGCTATCAATGCAACAAGTTGCTTCGTTATCAGTTAATTATCTAAGGGAACGTCATGCCAGTCTTTGACCCTTTTTTAGACTTTGAGGAAAACGGCTATTTACAAAATAGGTTCAAAGAAAAAGATCCTAATGTAATTAGAGAACTAGAGCATACGATGTTTCGTGCTGGTCTAGATGACGCATTAGAATACCTATCAAAAAGAGACGAGATTGCATACAGTGACTTCCTAGAGGTTCATCGAATATTATTCTCAGAAATTTATCCATGGGCAGGTAAGGATAGAAATGAGTTAGTGCCTGATAAAGCTATATCTAAAGCGGGCGTTAAGTTTTGTCACCCTATGGAAATACAGCTTTCAATTGATTACGGGTTGCGGTTAGGTCAAGACAAAGAGTACCTGCGGGCTAATCCGGGTGAAGTTATGGGCTTATTTGCCTATGGTCACCCTTTCCTAGACGGAAATGGTCGTACAATGTTGTTAATTCATACTGAGTTGTGTCACCGAGCAGGTTTCTCGATAGAGTGGGAAAAAACGACGAAGTTTGAATACTTGACTGCCTTGAGTAAAGAGATTGAGAAGCCAAGAGATAAATCTTTAAACGCATATCTTTCTCAATTTATAAGCTCATCTAGAAATCGGGATTCATGGGGCGGTTCAATTAAAAGTATAAAAGGACTAGATGGTGTCGGTGAAACGAATAATGTTGATGGCGATTATTCTGATGAACAGGTATCTCGAGAGTATTTAGCGTATAAATTGGAACGAGATCGAGTAGAATAGCTGTTACTAAGTGCACCATAACAAATAAGGATTAAGCGCTACGAAGCCAGTGCTTAATCCGATTGTTGAGCAAACCTGCCTCTATCTAAAATTTTACCAGTTGCCGTAGACCGCCTTACCAAGCGGCTTTCCAATACCTAAAGTTATCCGCATCTTGCTAAATTAGCAAAGCCTCTAACTCGCTTCTGTCCGTGCGACGTGAAGTCGCATGAAGCGCTGTTCACCGCGAAAAGAGTGAACCGTTTGTATCACCAGACGACCCTAAGGCTCTGAATAAAGAAGCGAGCCTGACAATGTAACGAAGTTTGGCACTGTGCCAAACGGGAGCAGAACCGTGAGGGAATGCTCCTCCTGATAACCACGAATTGGGTGAGTGCTAGGGAATCAGTATGATGAACGAAAGTGAATCCATGTAAGGTGCGTTATACGTGAAGCAGCGGAAGTGGTTAATACGCTGTGGCCAAACGGCGATGGGAGTAGGAAAGAGGTTGGACAATACTCTTTCGTGATCGATAGGCTCCTCGCACTATAGTGGGCATCTACCCTGATATTGCGCGACATGCGGAACACGGTAAGCCAGTATCGTTCCTTCGGGAAAGCTGTCTGTGAAGAGAGCCGATAGCGGTGCTGGTAAAGGAGGTTGGAAAAAGCGAATGCTGCATTGTAATGATGCAGATACAGACGGATGTCTGACACGAAAGTGTGCCCACTTCCAACTGGTCTCCCATTGCAAGATGATTTGGAAAACTTTCTTTAAGAAGGAACGCAGATGATCTCTTCTCATGAAGTGAGTGCCCCTTCTGGCAGCGCCCAATGGCAATCCATCGACTGGAAAGCGGTTGAGCGCCATGTGTTAAGGCTCCAGATGCGCATTGCAAAAGCAATCCGAGAAGGTAAACACGGTAAGGCGAAAGCACTACAGTGGATACTGACTCACTCGAAAGCAGCAAA
>NZ_JBFSUR010000070.1:0-6000 GCF_041467535.1 Vibrio sp. 10N.247.311.47 | reverse complement strand
CTAAATTTCACAATAATTCATCAATCTTAATTAGATCACATTTTTACTTTAATTGATATTATGAGTGCTGTAAAGGCACCGAGCCCCTGCACTTCATGCTATTCCGGCACATATCAGAAAGCCTAGTCTGACGACTAGGCTTTCATCGTTTCCTGCGTATGTGTTTTGGGTTTTAGTAGTAGATCCTTATCGCTAGCTATGAAGTACTTCTCTATATATCGGGAGGTGCTGCTTGGGAATATAGGTGGTCACTTCTAACTCTTAAGCTAAATAGAGCAGAGCACTAATCTGATTGTTTTACTATGTGAAATTCTCTATCGCGTACGTACTTCGCCCTAAGGAGTGAGACTTTATTGCTTGAATACGTAAAGGGTAATTGTCGATTATGTTCGTATTGGTACTCGTTTAGCTGCTATCTAAACCATACCTGATACACGTATCTGGAACCCTGAGACTGACTAAGTAAAAGGTAGGATGCTTAACACTTCAAGCTATCACACTCACTATGCATAAATAGAGATGTTGATTCGAAAGACCATCAAACAAACCTAAATAGCTATCTCGTAGATACAAAAACGCCTAGCGTTTGCTAGGCGTTGATAAATAGTGTCTCTAATACATCGACTACAGTATTTGCTTAAGCACCCTATCGGCTTTCACACGAGTGATCTTACGAATCAACTTCTGAACTTCCATCGGGTAGCTCTCTACCTTGTCTAACTGCTTATAAGTACAGATAAGCTGAGTGTGTTGAAGGATGTTATCCACTTCAGCCTGAAACTTGTCTGTTAGGTGATGGTAGTTATCTTGGATAAAGATACCGTTCTCTAGATCCAACTTCCATGCGCGTGGATTTAGATTATTACCTGTTAGTAGCATGTAGCGCTTATCTACCCAAATGCCCTTTAGGTGGAAGCTATTGGAATCGTGTTGCCAAAGTCGAATTGATAGATTACGGCTAGCAATATGAGCTTCATTCGCTTTAGCGAAACGGCGTAAGTTCAGTTCGTAAAGGTATGGCAAACCACCAATCGTTTTAAACTCTTCTTCTGGTGAGATAAAGAAATCATTCGCTGTCTTATCACCAACAACAATGCTGACCTTTACGCCACGCTTAAGTGCTTTCTTCACTTCTTTAGCTAGGCTAGGTGGGAAGTTGAAGTAAGGTGTGCAGATGAAGATTTCATCTTTAGCTTGAGCGACGAGTTGGTTGATTCCCTGATTCAGACGGTTACGTCTTTTACCGATACCAACCAATGGTGTTACAGCCACTTGCTCTGCTGAAACCTCTTGCCCTTCGAATTGATACTGAGACCTTGCCAATGATGCTCGAAACTGACGAATCGCTGGTTTCAGTTCTTTGGTCGCAGGCTTGTTCTTATCAGCCAGGTCATAAACAGCGCTGTCCGCAACCATCTGTTCGTGTACGTAGGCAAACATTGAGTCAGCAAGAGCTGCATTGTTTAAAACATGGTAACGATCAAAGCGATAGCGGTCATGGTAATTCAGATAGATATTGTTAAGGCTTGCACCGCTGTATATCACGCTATCATCGACGATAAAGCCTTTTAAGTGCAATACGCCAAAGACTTCTTTGCCGCGAACGGGAATGCCATAGACAGGCACAGAATGTTGATATTTCTCTGCGAACTCTTTATACATGGCTGCATTGCCTTCAGAAGACTCTGCGCCAATCAATCCACGCTGCGCCCGGTGCCAATCGACACAAACGCTCACGTCTAATTCTGGATTCTTTTGCTTTGCTTCATATAAGGCAGTTAGGATCTCACGGCCAGCCTCATCATCTTCAAGATACAAAGCGACTAAACTAATACGAGTCGTTGCGCGAGATATTTCATCAAGTAGGCGAGTTCGAAACTCTTGCGCTGATAGTAGTACTTCAAACTTGTCAGGATTCTGCGCTATGGTTGGCAACTGTATGAATGGATTCCTACTGGCAATCATATTGACTGTTTTACCTTAAAAATATGCAAAATTGCGAACCTTTAATTTTACCAAAGGGATAGCATCAAATACTAGATAATCGAGGCATTCTCTAACAATTTTGCTGAAAATGCATAGGAATGAGATCTTTTCCACTATTCGAATAGCGCTCATATAAAACTCTTAAGCCATTGGGTAGCTGTTCTGGAGCGATCTGTACGAACTGATGTCGTGAGTAAAAGCTGGTGAGGTGAGCGTAGGCAAAGCAGTAGTCGTTTTCTGTCAATGTATGCTGAGCGCAATAATCCATAAGCTGAGAGCCTAATTGCTTACCACGATGTTCTTTTGATATAGCCATTCCAGTAAGCAAGCGAGCATTTTCTATCGTCCGAAAACGCACGACACCACAAAGTTCGTTATCCATTAGTAACGAGTAGATACGCTCACTTTTATTGGCTTTCCCCGTTGGATAATGTTCCTTGTAGAAACGTTTTACTAGGGGAACTTTAACGGGGTCTAATTGGGTAATGATGACATTGTTCATTCAGTCACTGCGCCACTGGTTTATCTGCTGTAGAATGGTTGCAGTGTAAGTTAATTGAATATCGTCATGCAATTCCATCTCAATGCTAGTTTAAAAAACGTTCATACTTTTTCCATCGATCAGACTTGTGATGCGTTGGTTGAAGTCACGACTATCGAAGAACTGATTACGGTTTATCAAGACCCTAAGTGGTCAACTTTGCCAAAGTTAATATTGGGTAAGGGCAGTAATATGCTTTTTACTGAGCACTTTGCAGGTTTGATTATTGTGAACCAGTTAGCCGGGATTACGTTAACCGAGACAGATAGCCATCACCATCTACATGTTAATGGTGGTGAGGATTGGCCTAGTTTGGTTAAGTGGAGTGTCGATAAAGGGCTGGGTGGTCTAGAAAATCTAGCAATGATACCCGGTTGTTCAGGCTCTGCTCCGATTCAGAATATTGGTGCGTACGGCGTTGAACTGCAAGATATATGCAAGTATGTTGATATCCTATGTCTGGATACTTATACAGTTAAGCGATTAAGCAAGGAAGAGTGTCTCTTTGGTTACCGAGATTCTATTTTCAAACATGCTCTCTACGGTAAAGCGATTGTTGTTGCGATTGGTTTAACGTTGCCGAAAGAGTGGGAGCCATGCAATCACTATGGCCCGTTAAAAAGCCTAGCAGCCGATACGCTCTCCCCTCGCACTATATTTGATGAAGTGTGTGCTATCCGTTCAAGTAAGCTGCCAGACCCTAGAGTACAAGGGAATGCGGGTAGCTTCTTCAAAAACCCTGTGATCACCAAAGATCATTTTGATCGCTTGTTAGCTCTATATCCAAATATGGTTGGTTATGAGAGTAATGACATGATCAAAGTTGCTGCTGGCTGGCTGATTGATCAATGCCAGTTCAAGGGTGTGACAGAAGGTGGCGCTCAGGTTCACCCCAACCAAGCATTGGTTATTATCAATTATGATGAGGCTTCTGCTGCGGATATCCTTAAGCTTGCAGAGCGAGTGCGCCAGTCCGTTTTGAATAAATTCGATATTCGATTGGAACATGAAGTGCGCTTTATGGGACGAGACTGCGAGACAAACCTGGATAAGGCTTTGGAGTCATTGGCATGAGAGAGCACAGTACCAAGCTTGCACTATTGAGATGTCTTGCTGACGGTGAGTTTCATTCAGGTGAAGACCTAGGTGAAATGATTGGCGTATCACGAGCGGCTATCAGTAAGCACATTAAAGGTATTCAAGAGTGGGGTTTAGATATCTACCGAGTACAAGGCAAGGGTTACAAACTAGCCAGTCGTTTGGATATGCTTGACCAAGACAAATTGTCTGCAGTTAGTCGCGATGCTTCTCTTGAACTCATTCCCATCATAGGTTCTACAAACCAACACCTATTAGAGCGCACTAACACCCTCGAATCGGGTTCTGTCTGTATTGCTGAATATCAAGCTGCGGGTCGTGGACGCCGTGGACGAGAGTGGGTATCACCATTTGGTGCAAACCTCTATCTTTCAATGTATTGGAGACTCGACGCGGGGATGGCTGCCGCAATGGGCTTAAGCCTTGTGGTTGGTGTAGCTGTTGTTGAAGCTTTGGAAGAGATGGGCGTAGAAGGTGTAAAGCTTAAATGGCCGAACGACCTTTACCACAATGACAAGAAGCTTGCAGGTATCTTGGTCGAGCTGTCAGGACAGTCTGGTGGCGCTGCGCATATTGTGATTGGTTTAGGGCTAAACCTATCCATGGATCCAACAACATCAGGTATTGGCCAGCCATGGACTTCCCTTAAAGAAGTGTGTGATGGGAAGGTGCCAGACCGTAACCAGTTAGCGCAGGCTCTGATCAATGCTTGGGATAAGTCACTTGTCGACTACGAGTTGAAAGGAATGTCCAATTTTTTAGAGCGTTGGAACCGCTTGGATAATTTCTTAGGTCGCAATGTTAGATTGATCATTGGACCTAGAGAAATTGAAGGTGTTGTTCAAGGCATCGATGAACAAGGTGCTGTATTGCTCAAAACTGAGAATGGTGTCGAGAGCTATATTGGTGGCGAGATATCGCTAAGAAAAGGCGACTAAGGCGTTACTATTTTCTTAGTAACACTTCTTCAACCATATGATCTGCGCCTTTACGTAGAATCAGGTGAGCCCTTTCTCTTGTCGGAAGGATATTTTGTTCAAGGTTCAAGCCATTAATTGAACTCCAGATACCTTCTGCTTTGTCCAATGCGGCTTGGTTCGATAATTTAGTGTAATGACTAAAGTAAGAGCCAGGCTTAGTAAACGCGCCATCGCGGAATTTCATAAAGCGATTGACGTACCATTCTTTGATTTGTTGGCTATCAGCGTCAACATAGAGTGAGAAATCAAGGAAGTCTGAAATAAACACGCGATGTGGCTCGTGTGGATAATTCATTCCGGTTTGTAAAACATTAAGCCCTTCAATAATAAGCACATCTGGTAGGTCGACGCACTTAACGTCATCAGTAATATTGTACGTAAGATGCGAGTAAACAGGGGCTGTGACATTTCTCTTGCAAGCTTTTACATCCGAAACAAAGTTCACTAAACGCTTGATATCGTAAGATTCAGGAAAGCCCTTTTTGCTCATCAACCCTTTCTCTTCTAACACCTCGTTTGGATATAAAAAGCCATCGGTTGTCACTAGTTCAACTTTTGGGTGGTTTTCCCAGCGAGAGAGTAGGGCTTTAAGCAGACGCGCAGTGGTACTTTTGCCAACAGCTACGCTACCCGCAATACCGATGATAAAAGGTGGCGCTTTCTCTTTCTTATCTAGAAATTGGTGGAGTACCGAGTTTCTATTCTGTCTGGCTGCCACATAGAGGTTCAATAGACGAGATAGCGGTAGATAGATCTCTACTGCCTCTTCCATTGTGAGCTTTTCATTGATGCCTTGAAGCTCTTTTAAGTCGCTCTCAGAAAGTGTCATCGGAACTAAATTCCTTAGCTCAGACCAACGTTCGCGGTCAAATGACATAAATGGGCTCATACAAAACTCTATAGTGGATAACAAAACAAGTGCATGGAAAATACATCAAGCGATAGATAAATAAAATATCTTCCTGTACTAGATGCGGGTTAAAGACGTAAACCTTGAGCTAAATAGCCGTATGTAGGAGTTTGGTCAGAGAATTTTGCACTTTTTTTCAATTTACTATTGCAAGGTGGAAAATCATTCAATAAAATGCGCCCCACTTGTGCCGACTTAGCTCAGTAGGTAGAGCAACTGACTTGTAATCAGTAGGTCACCAGTTCGATTCCGGTAGTCGGCACCACTTTCTCCCTTCCTATAAGGCAAGCGAGAGAAAGCTCAAAATTTGGAGAGGTTCCCGAGTGGCCAAAGGGAGCAGACTGTAAATCTGTTGGCACTGCCTTCGATGGTTCGAATCCGTCCCTCTCCACCATATTCTAAAGGTTAAATAGCTCAAACAGAGTTACGTGTTGCGTGCATCGTATAATGGCTATTACCTCAGCCTTCCAAGCTGATGATGCGGG
>NZ_JBFSUR010000069.1:0-6096 GCF_041467535.1 Vibrio sp. 10N.247.311.47 | reverse complement strand
GCATTAGGGGCTCGCAATAGTGCGCAGTGGGATGCGCGCACTAAATTTGGTGTCGAGGTGTAGTGCATGAGTGGGTTTTTAAAGAGCGACTTTAGTTAATGGTGATTTTATTCACCTAAGAGGAAATGTCAACCCGATATAAGCTATTGCGTTTATCTTTAATTAAACTTGGGTAACTAAACAATGGAACCATTAGATCTTCGTATTTCAGAATTAATAAAAAATTCAGACCTTAGTTATGGTGAAATTGCGAGGCAATGTAGTGTTGATAGAGCAGCTGTTAGTAGATGGGTAAAAACAGGAAAGATGACTACTGAAAATTTCGCCAAGCTTTGTATCATCTTAAATCTAGATGCAAATGAAGTTCTTTTTGGTGAGCAATACGAATCTTATAAACAATTTAAAAGTTCTAAAGGAATAAGGCTTATTCAACAAGAGCTTATAGATAAGATTTTGTCTGAAAAAGAGTCTAACGATGATTTCCTTAATCTATTAAATAAATTATTAGAGCGACTAAAAGTTTAATCATTATATAGCGAAGAAAATGTTAGTGTTTTTTGAGTGTAACAATTTTGATTTGTGTGTGGTCAACTTTCGTGAGAAACGAACGAATAGTTGTCCATCGCATAAATCCGACACAGGAACGCCAAAGCGTTGCCCGTCAGAGAGCTCTTAACATTATAAAAACAATAGTTATCCACTTATCCACAGGACTAATTATCCTAAACTAAACCTAATATGAACCAAATTGATCCAAATTGATCCTTGTTCGCTCTGAAGCCTTGTCAGTAATGGCTTTATCGTTGATCTAGGTGTAGCATAAACTGTGATAGGTGTATTATAAACTGTATATGGTGTATCCTTTACTGTAGACGGTGTAGCATAGGCTGTGTATGGTGTAGCATGCACTGTAAAGTATGTTAGTAACTCATTTTGGATATTAACTATGGAAAACAAGCTCTTATCTGTAATTAGTGATGGTCTGGTTATATCTGATACACATACTATCCAACCTAATATATTAATTCGTACGGCTTTATTTACGCCGATTGCTAAAAACAGCAATAAAAGTGATGATCTTACCGTTGTTAAGCACAATGTAAGCGATGAGTTCAGAGATATATCTTTGTACAAGCGTGAAGGCTACGAGTACGCATCACTAAAGGGGGAGAGGCTCAATGTTCGGACCGACTTTAAAGTGTGGTGTGGGGTTGTTTTCGCTTTTTCTAAATATGGTTACGACTCCGATAAGATAACAATGAAACTCTCTGAATTTACAAAGTTTTGTGGATTTAGTACACAGATGTTGAACTCTAAGTTTCGTAAACGTATAAAGGAGTCCCTTGAGCGCATCCAGAGCCAAAAGATAAGTATGGCCACAAAAGATGGTTCTAAAGCAACCTCAACATCTTTGCTTAAAAAGTTTGTGTACGATATGGATAGTGATACGATCATTTTGGAAGGTGATCCTGACTTATGGGAGTTGTATCGTATTGATCGTCAAATCCTAATTAGTATGCGCACTCTTTCGTCCATTCCAAGAGCCGAAACTGCCCAATGTTTGTATTTATTTTTTGCGTGCCTACCTGAAGACCCCTTCCCAGTATCTTTAAGTCGTATGAGAGATCGTCTTGCTTTAAGTATGAGTAATAAGGAAGCGAACCGTTCTATTAAATCTGCAATTAAGAGATTAGAATCAATTGGTTACTTACATGGTCAGGAGACGACATGGCATGGTGAATGGGCCTACAAGATCACCAAAAGAAATAAAGCTCTCCCTGAGATCAATTAGATACTGACTGCATTTTATTTTGGGTGTACCTATTACTGCTACTGTATTGGTAAATACGGTGTAGCCCAAACTGTATTTAATTCTGCGTTACTCGTTTATGTCTCCATAAAAGGTGTAGCCTAAGCTGCCTCTTCAGTTCTAAATTTAGTCACTTTTATTAATTGGTGTAGTGTAAACTGCACCAATTGACTCTTTTGTTAATTCCAAGTTATTGAAAGTATTTTAAAATCCTCCCTTGTATTTATATTTATCAACGAATATGGACACGTAAGGTGTAACCCATACTGCTTTTCTTGTTGTTCTAATAACTCCTTGATAGTCCCTTATATGTTACTTCAGGTGTAGCGTAAACCGTTGTGTATTTTTAAGTAATTGAGAAGTATTGAAATTTGTAATCTTTTTATATGAGAACTGAGTGCTAATTTATCTTTGGTGTAGCCTTTACTGTTGGTCAGGGTAATTGTCGCTCAATAGTTGGTTTTGCTTAGTCGCTTTACTCGATCCTATTAGGTGTATTGGTAATGGTGTAGCGTAAACTGCATTTTGGTTAAGTTTTAATAAATAACCTAAAAAATGAATTTTACATACAAAAGCTGAATTTACCCATTGTTGGTGTGTAATTTTTGTGTATTATGAGGTTATGTTTTTGATAGGGTAAATTACGATGAATTTTGCTGATAAAGTAGATGCTATTGGTCGCCGAATGAAAGAAGAGAGTGTGTCTTTAAAGGATTCGCTTCGGGATATTATGACGGTAGAAGTTACGGATGAAGAGTTACCCAAAGGGGTTAGCCGTCTTATTTATAATCACTGCTTAAATAAGACCGAAGTATACGATTCACTTTTTGAGATGAAGTGCGTAAAGAAAACTTATCAAAAGAAGCTTGATCAAGCGATTGCAGATGGCCATGTAGATGAGCCTATTTATCATCATCGCAAGCACTTATTTACCAGAGCGCACCTACAACAAATCATGCAATACTTTGAATTTGAGAAGTATTCTGATTTTTACGAGTCATTTGTTGTCATCGTTAGTAACTACAAAGGCGGAACTGGTAAAAGCACAACAGCTGTTACTCTTGCGACAAAAGCGGCACTTGATTTAGATCTGAATGCTAAAGTTTGCCTTCTAGACTTAGATCCGCAAGGCTCAGCAGCTCGTGGGATCATTCAAATCGACGAGTCTAGAGAGCAGCACTACATTACTATTGCTGATCTTCAATGTTATGATCTTACGGAAGAGCAAGGTGACGAAAATCAAGTTAAAGCCTTGCTTGAACATGGTGTCCCTTTTGAGCAAATTGTATTGGCATCGGTGTTTAATACTCATCTACCAAATCTGGATGTCATGACGGCTTTCCCTACCGATGAGAAATTTTCTGACTACTACATGGCTTCAGATGAAGAAAAGCAAGTACAATTGCTTTCTCGGTTGAAAAAAGAAATTATTCCGATCCTAAAATCAAAATATGACATTATTATTTTAGATTTACCCCCTCAAAACAGCCCTATTGTTTGGTCCGCTCTGGAAGCCGCCAATGGTGTCCTTACCCCTATTTCTCCCAAAGCTTATGATTATGCATCTACTGAGTCATACTTATTAACTATTGGTGACATTGCACGAAACCTACCATCGGGCGGCGGTAACATCAGTTACTTCAGAGTGTTGCCTGTTAATTATAATGAGCGTGAAAAGCATGAGCGTAAAACGTTTAACAGATTGCTTCGCTCAGTACGTGATGACTTGGTCGTATCTCCTATCTACCACTCTCCATTATTTTTAGAAGCTGCGAGCCTTAATCGAACGATATATGACATTAAAAAATCAGAAAGTAACTGTACTGCAATGCAATACGATGAGGCCATTAGCTCGTCTAATAAGGCATACAAGGCATTTATCGACGAAATTAAGATTAAGGCAACTAAAGGGTAGTCATTGTGAAGAGAACGAAAAACAAAGCTCAACTAACTGGTCAATCATCATCTTCTTCTGGTGTTGGCGATCTATTCGCGTTATCTGCGACTAAGAAGTTTTTAGGTGGTAAATATGATGCTAAGCGGATCACCATTAAAGGATCAGATGTTGAATCGAAAACGGCCATTCATTACCTTAACCCTCGCAACCAAGATGCATTAACAATTGATGCAGTAGCTGATATCTATGAGTCGATCGTTGTTAATGGAGTAAGTCAAGAAGGTATCGCAGTTAGGAAGGATGGCCAGTACCTTGTACTCGATTCTAGTCGACGTCGTTTCTGTTGCATAAACGGTAAGGTTGACTTTCCTCTTTGGGTTATCGATGGTGAGCCAAGTGAGCAAGAGCTTTTAAGGTTAATCAATGATTCTCAAGAAGTTAAGAGGTGGTCTTATCCAGAGCATGGAGAATATTTACTGAAGATTGCCAAGTTAAAGGGATTATCTGTAGAAAAATTAAGCGTAGCTGAATTAGCTGAAAATTTGGGGATGGGGAAAGAGTCACTTCGAAAGAGGTTAGAGTCTTTAAATATAGTCAAGGCTCTGAGAGAGGTTTTCGTGGATTACGAAGGTATCCCTAATTCTTTTTATGGAAAGATTGCCGGATGTCAGAGAAAGTTAATAAAGGGTAACTTTGATGTTGAATCATTTGCTCGTGATTTATTGGGTAGGTTAGGTGTATTAGATAAGTCTAACTCTATAAAAGACCAACAACTTATTACGCTCAAAATCATGGAAGAGTTAGTGAATGAGCACATAGATGTAGAGAAAACTCCAAAATGGAAAGAAGAACAACTGGGCAATTTTGACCAGAAAGATATTTCTGCAAAACGCAAGATCAGCAAAGATGGAAGAAAAACTATCTATGAGCTGACGCGATTACCTGCAGACAAGCAAAAACAAATTGATGACTTCATGAATCAGATATTGACGAGTTAACCAGTTCTTGTCGGAAATGAATTAACTCGCTATATATCAATGTGTTAAGGTTATTTTATTGCCAAAGCAATGGGGGTGGTCGGAAGGGTTGGTAAGCTTAATGGCTACTCTTTCTAGTGTTGTTTAGTGTTTTGGAACAATAAAGTTTGTCAGTGACACCCTCGCCCTTTTTCCCTTTCCGGATAGGGCTTTTCCCTTGGGAAAACCCTTCCCTTGACCCCTTTCCCCTTTGGCGCAGCCTACCCTTTGAAACAAAATACTAGCCTTCTGAACCACAGCGCTGGGCGCAGGACATTAGGGGTATTGCTTCAATGTCTATCGGTGGACTATAGGTAATAGTAGTCAGGTTGCTTCAGACGCTTGCTTGGTGGAATTGAGTCAAAAAAAGAAGGGAGAGCATCATGCTCTCCCTTTCTTGTTTACGATGATAAGTCAATCATCTCATGTTGGCAGTGCTGACATTGTAATATCGTGACAGGCTGCTCTTGGCTATAGCGGTTATCTGCTCCAAACTCACCACGCTCTAAGAACGGTGGCTCTTCGTTGGCTGGAACATCGAGAGGTTGTAATGCGCCCTGCTCTCCACAGTTGATGCAATAGTTCATTTGTTTGCTCCAATTAAGATAAAAAGGGAGCGTACCGGGAGGCAAGCTCCCGGTTTGGGTTGAATTATTGTCGGATCTCACGCATCGCCTGGGCGATGTGTTGCAAGACCTTGTCAGCGCATTGCTCCAACGCTTGTCGGGTAGGATTGGGCTCACGCTCAAGTAACCGTTTCAGTTGGCAAGGAAACGCCTCCCCGTAGAAGAGGTACAACTTATCGGGCGCGTCTATCTCAAATTGCGCCAGATAGTGCTCGACTACAGGAATGACTGTTTCCAGTACGAGAGTGAAAAATTCCAAATCCCCACCGTTTGAGACCTGCTCAAACAATAAGTGGTTGTCGTCGCCATACGGAAAGCCTTCTTTGAAATACGCAAAGGCTAAGGCATGGTCGGTTGATATGAGTTGCGTCATCATTGTGTCCTTAAAAGTCGATGGGCACCCAAGCCCAACGGGCATCAGATGCCCATTGGGGGAAGTTAAGACGTTAACGTCTTAACGCGTTGTTTGCTTGAGTAAGGATTTGGCTAACGCCACCTCCACACTGTCGCCATCACTATTGAGTACATCCAATCCATTATCCGGCATGTCGCCAGAGGTCGATTGGGTGACCGCTATCTTCTTGGCCATCAATTCAAGGCACGCCATTTGCGCGCTGTCTTGGTAGCCTAAAAAGCTCACGTCCACATCCTCTCGTTGACCAATACGCCAGCTGCGTCTGGCCGCTTGCATCAGCGTGTAGACGTTATAGCCGGTGTTGGTAAACACAATCGAAGGGAACTCCAACA
>NZ_JBFSUR010000068.1:0-6462 GCF_041467535.1 Vibrio sp. 10N.247.311.47 | reverse complement strand
ACGCGATCGGGAATCCCATTTTGTCTGCAAAGTCAATAAGGTCATTTTTTGCTCGTGAAGCATCTTGCTCGTCGGTCGATGCTCTTAGGTAACCATAAGTTCGTATATTACTGTTCATTGGTGCATTTTACATTGGTTTAGTTATGTTGGTGCATTATACATCTATTTTTGCTATTTACAGCACTAAAATAACCTGGTGCATTAAAGGTGTACCTAAAGTAAACCATCTTTAAATGGATTGACAATACTCACTTATGTTTATACTGTTAATTTAAACAGTATTGTGATGTGGTTGAATATGAGGTAAACAAAAATGCGTGTTGAAATGATGGTCGATGAAAAAGTATTACCGAAAGGTGGTCTAGGAAAAATAGCCGAGGAACTAGAGCGTCGTTTAAAGCCGCTTTATCCTGACGCTCTAATACGAGTCCGTAAAGGGACGAATAATAACTTAGAAGTGTATTCCAGAGATAAAGATGAGAAGAAGAGAGTGAATAAGGTGATCGAGCAAGCGTTCAATGAAGCTGATGAGTGGTTGCTCGTATGAACCGCCTCGGTTTTGATTAATAAATATTGATCTACCTATCCCCCCTTACTATCAACGCTTTAGCGTTGTCACGGTAAGTCCCCCAGGCATGCCCGGGGGAATCTTCATTCAGGTTGTTTGAACTTTGAACAACCTTACTTTTTATGTTAGGTTACTGATTGAATATATACTGTTTATTCATCCATTACTTAACTTTAAAAGGAATACCGTTATGGCTCTTAAACCAGGACCAAAGCCAATCGCAGATTCAACTGGTAAAGTCGATCAGCGTCGTCGTGATAATAAAAAAACTCCAGGAAATAATCCTGCTTTAAAACCTAGTAAATCATCGAAAAAGTAGATTTACTATTTATAGCCCTTTGATTATAGGGCTATTTCTTCTCAGATTTTAAATGGAGTGAGTTTTTGAGTAACAACGGTCGAGATTATGAAAGTTTTGTAGCTTCCCTTCAAAAGGCTTTGTTTGATTCTGAACAATGGGCTGAACTTAAGAATATTTGTATTGAGCAAAATAAGAAAATTATTGATAAGTCCGGAATTGAACGAGAGTTTGATCTTTATTGGGAATATGACTTGGGGGGGATTAGTTATAAAACTGTTATTGAATGTAAGGATTATGCTTCAACAATAAGCATTGAAAAAATTGATGCTCTTGTGGGTAAGGTACATGATCTTCCTGATCTTAAGGCTATTTTTGCTACCAAAACAGGGTATCAATCAGGAGCAAAGATTAAAGCTGAAAAGCATGATATTGAACTACTTATAGTACGTGAATCAAACGATAGTGATTGGATGTCTGAGGATGGAAGCCCCTATATTAAGGAAATTCATGCTGATATTATTGCGGTCTTTCCTGCGAGAATTACATCTTTTGACCCTAAGCTTGATTCTGATTGGATTAAGAAAAACACGGACCTTAAAGAAGGTTATACTACTTTGGCATTACGTAATGACCTAACTTATATCGATGATGTTTCAAGGAATGATTACTATTCCATCAAGATATTAGAGGAGCGGTTGGGAAAAGGTACCGATGATGATTTTGGTGAGCGTGATCTTCTTCTGGAGTTTGATGAAGCTTATCTAATTCTGGACAAACGTAGATTAAAAGTTAATTCAATAGAGTTGACTTATTGGATGTCTAAGCCAATGCATAACCATATGGTTATTGATGCTTCTAAAGAATTAGAGGGTGTTATTGAGTATCTAAGCAAACGATCGAAAACTGCAATTTTTAAAGATCGAGTTATTAAAGATTGGCGATGAATTTAGACAAAAAAAGAGAGTTATTACTCTCTTTTAAATGGAGATGCTTAGTTGACTAGTACCGTCTTTTGCACTTTTCTTGGTATTCTCGCCTGCTTAAGTGCGTTACTAATTCAACACTTCTTTCAATTTCTTACCGGCTTTAAATGTTGGGCTTTTTGATGCGGCAATTTGAATGGTTTCGCCTGTTCTAGGATTGCGGCCTTCACGCGCTGCACGGTGGGTGATTTTGAATGTGCCAAAATCAACCAAAGTCACGTCATCACCATCAGCCAGTGTCGTGGTAATGCCTTCGATGATGGCTTTCAGGGCTGCATCGGCTTCTTTTTTAGTGATGTCGACTTCTTCTGCGATATGATCCACTAATTCTTTACGGTTCATCTCTTTTCCTTGTTTTAGAGTTGGTTTTTCTTCTTCATCCCATTTGCCCGTCGCATAACGAAAGGTGAGGGGCTTATCGACAACGTCGCTAATTTCTATTTTAGACGTATTTTCAGTCGCGTGTGTGGTGGCACTGGCTTTGGCAGCTGCCAAGGAGCGCATGTACACTGTTTCGGACTTGAGCGTATTTCTTTCTTTATCCAAATAACGGATATTAAAGACCGCCATACCCCCTCCTGTTATGTAAATGTCAAAAGTATCATTAAGAGTCGCTGTGTTTTAACTAAGACGGCATCGCTAGGCATTATAATCCCATTTTTGAGTCATCTAGCCAGCCCATCACATTGTTTTATCTTGTGATATACTAAGCCTGTTGTAGTTGAATACTGACTGCACAGTATTAAGCACACGGGGTTAACCCCCCTTAAATGGCTCTCTGAAACGTGTCGCGGCTTCTTCTCTAGTTCAAAGAAAGAAGTGAAAGCATACTTAACTGCTCAGGCTCTGCGCCTGTTCATTCAACTGCTTGATTTTTACATCAATTCAATATGGCCACTGCGTCATTATACTGCTCTTATTTCTAAGGGCTAAATTCTACTTTGCGACAGCCTGTTGCAAGCAACATAACCCTACTTGATGCCCAGGTTCTGAGGGGGACCATTGCGTCAAAAGACTTAACTTAAGGAGCGATTCTTTATCTTTAGCACTACCAGTCAGCGTGCAAGCTGGCGAGCCTAAATCATGCTTGAATGATTAATTCGTGAGAAATCACGTCGCCGCAAGGCGTAAACTTAAGATGTACAAAGGGCATTCATTTGAAGCACAAATGAATGCCCTTTGTCGTTTTATATCTAATTGTCGAACGAACACTGTTCGTTCGTGTTGTTTGTTCGTTATGTCTGTATTATACTGCTCATATCATGAACAGTTTGAGAGCCCCGATATGTCGACCGATAGAATGCAAGAGCGCGTTAACGAAATCTGTAATGACCTTTACAGCAAAGGTGAGAAAGTCAGTGTTCGAGTGATATTGACTTATTTACCGGACGTTTCGAGCACATCAACGGTGCATAAATACTATGCCAATTGGCGTAAGGAGTTGGAAGCCAACGAAAAGTCACTTTATGACAAGCTTGGTTTTAGCTCTGAGTTCACGCAAATGTTCATGAAGGAAATTTCTCGGTTTAGCGTGGAGGCTGAGCAACGTTATAAAGGCATTGCCGAGGAAGCGAACGAGCAGCGTGACGCGGCCATTGATGAGCTAGGTAAGATGGAAGACCGACTGCATAAGCAAAATGCTGTGGTTGAACAACAGGGCAAAGACATCACTCAACTGAAAGGTGAACTCACTCAGAGCGAGCGCACTCATGAAGCAGAAATGAGTAAACTGGAACAATCACAACACGTCTTAGTCACTGAGCTGCGTCAGCGTATCACCCAATTAGAAAAAGAGTTAACCGAGTCGACGCGCACAAATGAGACGTTACGTACCGAACTGGCGAAATCGGAGTTGAAACTTGAAAGTAACCAGGATTACGTGAATGAAGTTAAAGCAAAACAGCAGGCGCTTGAAGAACAAAGTTCGACATTGCAATCCGAGAACCAATCTCTCTCTCAACAAGTCACCAAGCTTTCTACTCAATTAGAAGGATCCACATCAGTGGTCAGTACGTTAGAGAAGCGTGTTACAGACTTTGAAACGCAGCATACGGCGCTGCAATCCAGAGCGACGGAAATGGAAACGCATTACAAAGCGACGCTATCCGAGTTGAGCGAAGCAAAATCCCAACTACAAAATCAGAGTCAGAAAATAGGGTCGCTTGAAGAGATCAACCAACAGCACAAACGCTACATCGATAAGCTTGAAGAAGCGAGTTAAACAAACGTTCTTGATTTGAAAGGCTTGTGGTAGAATTTGTGTGGGCGCTCTTGGCTTATTTACCATGAGTGACTGACTTTTATGTTTGCTTGTGGCAGATAAACAAAAGCCCCGTTATCCGGTTACTGTTGAAGCAGTAACTTTCATTTAACGAGGCCTTAGTCATGTCTGACAACTTGATTATACAGCCTCTTTTATTGTGGAGGCAACAAAAATGCCGAAAAATAAAACAGCACTCGCAGGGCTGATAGTCTTGTGTGTTACGTTCTTGTGTAGTCTATGGATGGTCCGAGACTCACTCTGTGAGGTTCGCTACCAGGATGGTGGCACAAGTTTTCTGGCTCAATTTGTTGTCTACGAAGCAGTAAGGTAGAGCTGGACAGGAGGGGGTAAAATCCCTCCTGATTCAGTTTTGTGATGCATGGCCTAAGAGCGCCCTTATTTACCAAACGGATAAATATATCTTAACGTGATCTCTGGACGAAAATGTCCTAATTCCTGACTAACAATATGTAAGGCATCATCGTAAGACACGTCCAGTAGTTCATGATCCATTCTTCTTTGCGCATAAGAAAAACGTAATCCATGCGCGCCCAAAGACCACCCTAACGTTTTGTATGAAGCATGACTGAAAGCTTTTGAGAATCGGTTGCCTGCACATAAGTTATAACGCTGCTCGTAGCGGATCTTTCGATCGCTGCTAAATTGGGGTGTATCAAACCTTAATGTTTCAAGCTTATCGGCCAAATCTTGATGAATAAACACCTCCCTTACAAGGCCATTTTTCCCTGTTACTAAGTAGCAAACTCCTTCTCCTCGGTTATGAAATCGGTCTGTTCGCCATGCTCGATGCTTTGAAGCACTACCCTCATCATTGCGTCTGATGGTAAAAAGTTCTTCTGCACGTAAACCAGCGCTGTATGCAAGAAGAGTGGAAAACGCATGGTGAGGAGACATGTTTTGAATGATTTTATTGAGATCTGAGTCTAAGTAAGCTCGGTTCTTGTTGGCTAAATTCCCTTGCTGTTTGGCCCTGACCGAAGAGATAAATTCGGGATCAATTTTAGGTATTGTTAACCGTTTACCTTGTGAGTATTTATCAATAACACGCTGTAAACTGGACTTTATATTTGAAAGATGTTTATGACTGTAACCTAAATTACGACTATCTTGTAAATATTGCTGAGCCACATCAAAACTAATTTGTTTAATACGGTCAAGTCCTGTGTCTCTTAAGACTTTTGTGATGATTCTTATATTTTCATTCATAGTGCGAACACCATGAATGAGAGTGGATTGTTTTGTCTTTTTATGTCCTAGACCTAAGTAATGGAAATTAAAAAATTGATTACTTTGTTTTTGAATCTTTTTCTCTCTTTTTACTGCTTTCATATTGATTATCCCAAAAACTAATGCGCTTGTGTAACCCGCTGATTGAAATAACTATATTATGATAGATTTCCAACCATTGTTGAATCTGATACAAACTTGCGTTGATTTCATTATGTAATGTCATTATTTCTAGTCTATAAGGATCAAGTCTCGAAAACTGACGTCGTCTTCTTTTACTTTTATTATTGGGGAACATCAGTATAGATAGAGATAGTTCTTTTATTGTATTGTTGTCAATATGCCTCATGTCATTTATCTATCCATCTGTTGTTAATGCAATGAGCCAGTTGTGATATGGATATTTCAATATTTTTTTCTTTTTTTAGCCAACTCTGAATCTGACAATAATTTAACCTCTGCCTCAGAAATAGTATTTCTCTCTGGAGGTGATCAATTTTTGATCGCCTCGTTTTTTTTAGATTGAGTTGATTGAGTTGATCATAAAGTTGTTGGGATAACGTCATATTTTTGCCTCATTTAAAAAGCGAGATTTTTACGGTTAAGCTTTCTACCGATAATCTAAGGTGAACAGATTTTTGGCTCAAAAACAAGTGGTATGTGCCCCCTCTGGGTCGATATCGAAGATCTCACCCAGAGGGGGACGGGGATAAAAACGGGGGATTTCGGTATTACGTTGAGGCAAGATGTAAATAAATGAGGCAGTAAAGAGAAATAACACGGATGAGGCAGTAGCAAGGTGAAAAATGGAGCGTAAGCGACAACCTTGTTGATGGAGCAATATATTGTGGGCTGAGGCAGGAGGGGAAAGGGAAAGCAAAGGGGTGAGGCAAAAGAAATAAAGCGTTAAGCGAGCGGTTCTGTGTATTAATATGTAACCAGTATAATAATAAAATTATTGTTGGGCGAAACTTCAAATAGTGTAACAGAAGTAATTAAAATAATCTCAATTAGAAATACTTTATTTTGACAATTCTAATTGAGATTTTCCTATTGCCTTTTTGATACTGTTTCTCGTGACTTTATTCAAAGGAGAAAA
>NZ_JBFSUR010000067.1:0-8126 GCF_041467535.1 Vibrio sp. 10N.247.311.47 | reverse complement strand
CAAAGTGGTCGAGGATGCGCACGTCAATCAGTGCCAGAGCATCCGACAATTGCCGCGTGATGCGCCGGTCCGCCTGACTGGGCTCGCTGCATAGGCTAGGGTGGTTATGACATAAAATGACCGAGGTGGCATTCCAGAGTAGGGCGCGTTTCACGACCTCTCTTGGGTAGACACTGGCCGAGTTGACGGTGCCATAAAACAAGATCTCAAACTCAATCAACTGATGTTGAGTGTTAAGAAAGAGCACGCCAAAGACTTCTCTGTCCATCCCCTGCAGTAAACCACTGAGGGTGCGTTTCGTTTGCTCTGGTGTGGTTAAGGTTGCCCCGCGTGATAAACGGTCGATGGCGATGGCTTTTGCCATATCCAGCAGTTCATCGGGGCTCACCGGCTCGGTGAGTTGGTAGTATTCGCCAGGGGCGTCTTGCAGCTCTTGCAATTTGCCTTGGCCATAGGAGGATTGGTATCGCATACAGGTACTCCTAATAAAAAGGAGCACCCATGAAGGGAAGCCCCCTCATGGGTAAAGGTGGTGCAGAGCACCACCTTATTGACGGTCAGTGATTATGCGTCGTGCACCTCGTCCTCTTTGGTCGTGATGATGAGCATAGGTTGATCGTGTCGGTCTCGCTCAATGCTCGCAATTAAGTCGAGTGAGCGGTTGACGTACATATTATCGAGACTGGGTGGTTGGCACACCGTAAAAGGCACCTGCGACTGAGCCGGTACTTTACGGGCGGCTCGCCGCGCCAGTTTCAGCAATTGAAGGGTAAGCTTCTCTTTGCTGCACTCAATGATAACGTCCGGCACATCAACCGCTTGAAAGTACGCTTGTTGACTGATGCCGGTGTACGGGAAGTAAAAGCCCGCGTCCTTGGCCGTGGATGTGATATCAATAAAGCCTGAAGGATCGAGGGCGTCATTAAGTACATAGTGACCAAATAGCGGTGGGGTAGTTTGACTCATAGTCGCTCCTAATTAAAAAGGAGCGCCCCCTTTAGGAGAAAGCTCCTAAAAAGGTGAGTTGATTCGGCAAGATAGCTTGAGTGTTAACGTCTTTGGCGTGCGAACTTCATACGAAGGATCGGCGCCGCGTTGCGTTGAAGTAGTGTCCAATGCGCAGCAAAAAACGTCATGGGTGCATGACTTTTCCAAACCAGCCAAAAGACCAGTAGAAAGATGCCCCAAAAAACGAAGTTATCGAGTAGGGTTGTGTAGTCCATGTGTTTCTCCTGTTGTAAAACAAGGAAACACTTGCCCAAAGGAAAGGTTTCCTATGGGTGGTGAGGGGTAGCTGATGGATTATCAGTATGCTTTCACTTCTTTAAAAAGAAGCCGCGACACGTTTCAGAGAGCCATTTAAGGGCGGTTAAACCCGTGTGCTTAATACTGGTGCGTCAGTATTCAACGTTTGAAGTATTTAGGTTAAAAGAGGGTAGGATGCGTGTCAACCACTTTGTTTTGGTGAGGGCGGTGGTGGTATTGTAAGGGCTTGCACGACTTTTCTAAGTAGGAATATAACGTGGGAATGGATAACCGTTTTATGAATGCACTAGAACTTGATATTGTTAAGACTCTTAATAGTCTTTTAGGTGTATCTTCAGAGCAAGATACAAGGGTTTATGATTTAGCTGAAGCGGTAGTGATACAGTTAGTCAATGAACACTTTATTTCTCAGGAAGCATTCTGTGGTGAACAGTGCCGAATCTGCCAGCTAAATGACGAATTAATTGATTTCCTTGAACCTAGACGGTTAGATAGAGTAACTGTTGAGCGTTGTAATTATGACGCACGCTTGATTGAGTAACCCATCAGGAGTGAAGTACATTAAGAGCTGAACACAAAATTACATTTAGTGTTGGTGTTCAGCCTGGCAAACATGCAATCAATTACTTGCCAGGTAAGCGTTGTATCCAGTTTACTATCTTATCCCACGTATTTTTGTCATGAGTTCCCGTAAGCACAGTTCTATTGTAAAAAGCATCTTGATAACAGCGATCTTCGGTGACCACTCCAATTGTCGGATAGTGTCTGAAGTGACTGAGTAGGTGGTGAACTTTTCTTAATCTTTCATCGTGAGAGTAGCATCGATTTATTATAAAAGATAAAGAGATCTTCTTCCTACTTAACACCTTTGAGTCAAGTAACGATTTTATAAATGGCAAACTGGCATGAAGATCTATTGGTGAGGGAGCCATTGGAATGATGACACCATCCATAAAATGAATATACCTCGCCATTTCCCCTTGTGTGAAGTTAGACGGAGAATCAACGATCACAAAGTCTGTGTCTTTCGGTACTCGGATTTTCAAAGTGAGTTCAGACAAGCTATAAAAAGAGGGGGTGTATGCGCTTACAAATCCTGGAATTATGTTTATTGCCCAATCGTGGCTCGACTTTTGTTTGTCAAAATCGATAAGGGCGACTTTATAACCTTGATTTAAAAGCTGGCTGATTATGCCGATGACAACCGTTGATTTTCCAACCCCTCCTTTTGAGTTCATTATGAGCACCTTTTTGGCTTTTGTGTTTGCTAAGCTAATGGTGTTTTTTCTTAATTGTAAGGGCACTAGAATCCGTCTTATTGGAAGAGAAGGAAATATACTTGAATTTTAACTGTAGATGAAAATACCTCCCCACGGGAGGTATAATGGCAGAATTATTTAGTGTAAGACTGTGCTATGTTGTCGATTCGCTCGTTTGCGCGAGCCGCTTCTTCTTGAGCGACTTCTGCGGTGCTTTTAGCTCGCTGAGCTTCAGAGGTTAGTGTTGCTTTCTCGTCCTTCAGGGCTTGTACATCTTGGTTTAGCTGGCTTACTTGATCGTTTAGAGCGTTCATCTTGGTCATGGTTTCTTCATCTGGGCCCGAAGAACAACCAGCAAGTAGAAATACAGAAGAGGCAACTGCTGCTATTAACATTTTGTTCATATATAAATCCTTGAATATAAGTCAGTATCAAAACCGATGTAAGATCATCGGTGAAGTCAATTGTACTTGAAACTCAATCGATTAGCAGAATGAAACGTTAAAAATAACAATGAATTAACGTAACTTATGTCTGCACCAAGGAGACGTAAGTTGGACTTGTGTTTACACATCAACTTAAAGTTATAAACTAAAACGTTTAGGAACAAAAATTCGCTTCATAAAACCGGACATTAACAATCTATGGAGTACTTCAGTATTGTCAAGATATTATGTGTCACTTAGCTTATGACTCAATATCACGAAAGACACTTTCTATTATGGGTGTAAACTTATCTAAATTGGGGTCAATTGATGTTGACTTATTTTGTAATCGCCACTCATTTTGGTAACTTCCCACCACCTCTTGATAACACAGTGGGCAGCAATGGTGTTTCGCCGCAAAATGGGCTTTAGGGGTTTGTTCAAACGCTTGCTGATGCTTGTTACAAAGAATAATAACAGGCGTTCGACTGTTCACATACTGGACAAGAGAGTAGTCGTAACGGTTGCCCCATTGTTTAATAGCTTTTTTAATAAACGTTTCGTTTGTATCTTTAGGGAAAGGCATAGCACTCTTTCGTATTGATATTAAAATAGATTTACTAGGGCTTATTTGGCTTAAATTTAGTCTTCGGCGTCTTTTTTAATGAAACTGATCCCCCGAAGATTGGCATGACGAACCAAGGTTTGTGCTGACATTTTGTACTTTTTAGCGACTTCTTTTTTAAATCGAAACTGACCAGACGCGTAATCCACTAGAGCTTGCTCTAGACGGCTTTGAGGTACGTGGTACTGTCGATTGAAAACATTCTCTTTATTGTGTGTTGTACGTCGTCCTATTCGTTTATCTTGATTCCAACGAGCTAAGTCTTGTAATGAGGTGAGATTGCTTTTATTGGGAATGGAGCTGCCTTTATTTTTGGTCATTATGAGTCAATTATAGATACAAAATTCCTTACATGGTGTCAAATCAGCCGATTTTCAATTGAGCGTATTTGCTCCATCCTAGGCTCTCAAGTCAAAGTATCAGGCATTCGTAAAAGGGGCACAGAGGGTTGATGGCAATTGAATTTTAATAGGTCTGGAATTGTCCGATTTTTTCAGTTACATTTTGAATGCGCATCGTATTATTTAAGCCTTAGTACTCAATGATGCGTTCGCGTCTTATTTTCAAAAAAAAACAGTAACTTGCGTTACTGGCTTATTAAAAATAGTCAACGTATTTTAGGACGAGATAATCATAACTGTTAGCGAAACTGAATAGACAATGTCAAATATTATCACTCAGAGTGTCTCTACTTTCGGTGTTTAGACTGCCTGTTTAAATCACAAGCTCTATAAATAGTTGTTCAACCCGTTTGTTGGTTTAAGTTTATATAGCGAATATTATTTTTCCCGGCCTTCTTCACTTCATACATGCCTTTGTCTGCTATCGACAATGACCCGATCAAGTCTTGATGTTGTGTATCCACATAAGCGATCCCAATACTACTACCTAGCTCATGTTTTCTATCTTGCAGAATTGGAAGTGTGTTATGACCAGTAATCGCAAGAATCTGTTCGGCAAGACGGCGGACCTTTGATTCATCAGACGCATCCCTAACAAAAATAGCGAACTCATCTCCGCCTAAACGCCCCACGTCATACTCCTCAACAGAGCTATCCCCTAATTCATGCCTTACAATATGACCAAGGGTTTTCGCATATTCAGCTAAGACTACATCGCCAACATCATGCCCGTAGATATCGTTGATGGACTTAAAGTTATCTAAATCAATATAGATGAGCGCTGTTTTTTCTGCTTGCCCCTCCTGAGTCGCATGATAAAGAAGAACCGAACGAAATGTAACACGGTTAGAAAGCATCGTTAATGAATCTAAATACGCTAAGGATGCGATGTCACTTTCATGCATGGTCAGGATTTGATGATCAGATCGACCTTGAAAGAAAACAATAATATGGCACATACCACTCAATGCGATCAGAGTAAGGAGCACTCTAAATGAAAGTATTTCACTGTACTCTACCTTGCTAAATCCATACTCAAACCCTATCAGCAGTATGGCGGAAGTGACAATCAGAAATGCGGTATTTAATATTAGACCTATTCGAAATGAGTTAATAAAAATACCGACAGCGGCTAATAAATAGCTCCATAAGAAACCCATAGATTCGTACCCACCAGAATACAAAAGCATCAGGGCTAAAGAGTAATTAATGATGGTTAACCCTACACGACCTGCTTCTTTATTTCTGTTTATAACAAAAATATTGACCGCAGTAGAGCAGGAAAATAAACCTAAGATGGTGCTGAGTAGTCGGTCATCAGTAGAAGGGATACTGTTTAAAAACAGGGCGGTAAGGAAGAACAACTCAAAAATAGTGAAAGAATTCACTATTAACTGCATTCGTTTATGTTTGTCTTCAACAATGTCGACAAGTTTATCTGCGACAAAGTTATGAGTATTGATTGTCATCTTGACCACCGCCATTAGAGCAGAGTTCTGTAAACAGGTTTGCATTATTATCGTAGGCTGCTTGGAAAAGGAAATATATCCTCGTTATACGAAAATCAACCTGCACTGAAGAAAGCAAATAAAATGGGGTGTAATAAATCATTTAATATTCGTCTTAAACAGAGCCTAGCCGGGAGGTTTAATTTTTGTTTAAACATCAAGTCCTTCGATAGATTAAGCAACAAGCAGGCTTAATCTTCCGTATTTGAGTTCGTTTTATCACCCTCAAATGACAACAATCGAATAGACAATACAGCACCAAAGTAACGCAATACTAACTCAGGCTCTTGCGCACTACATGCCTTCCTCCCTAATATTTCTAGTAAGTCGGCCATAAAGTTTTTCATTGGCTGCTCAGCCTCTGCTAAGTGCTGTTCTAAAATTTTGTTTTTCATTTTCCCTAGCCATTTTACTCTTTATCCATCATTTATAAGCCTCAATAAACAAAGAGGATTAATCAAATGGAAATCATCAAAACTGTATTAAATAACAATCATTACCGCTACCGAATTCAGCACTGTGATAACTCTGAACAGTACATAGTGTTTTTACTCGGGGCATTGCAAGATATTGAAAGTGTAAATTCGTTTTCCACGCACTTTGCTAATAAAATGAACTGTATCACCATTGAAATACCTGGCACTGGACACACAGAAAACCTTGAATCGACGATTAGCATTAGAGACCAAGCTACAATGTTACGAGAATTTCTTCGTTATCTAGGAGTGAGTTCAGCTCATATCATCGGCTTTTCTTATGCGACAGCTGTTGCTGTTGAGCTTTGCGATATCTGGCCACATGTTCGATCAATGTCTATTTGTGGTGGTGTACCAGGGATCCCCTCTTCTGGTCGTTTAGCGACAAAGAAAATGATTGCAGCTGCCATGAGTAGCCCAGCTTGTTTCGCGAATTCTTTTACTGAATCGCTCACTGTTAACAATGACAACATACCGAAAAATAAAGCGATTATAAGAGCGACAGTACGAAGCATTAAAGCAATGCCTCAGGAGCGCATTGACGTGTTTTTCGAGAACTCCGTTCGACTTCTAGTACACACTCCAACTAATGTGGACAAAATCACAGCGCCCAGCACCATTTGTGTTGGTGAGTATGATCCTTATGTAACTAAAGAAACAGCTACAAAGTTTGCGCAACAACTTCCTAACGGTCATTTAGTCGTAATCAATAATGCTGACCACCTTGTTCATTTACAATATCCAGATACTGTGGCACGTGCGATGCTCGCCCAAGTAGAAGCACAACTAACTCTGCACAAACAACTTGCAACGATTAACTAAGTAGCTAACCTCATAAATAAGTAACTACCTTCATATTGTTGCTTGTTAATTAGGTGTAATCAACCCAGGATAATGCGCTTTTTGGGTTGATTATTTTCACTCCCTGTAGCTATGTCTAATTATTAATGTATATTTTTGATAGACTTGTCAGTATCTCTACGGCGTGTTTTTTATTTTCATAGGGCACAAGACTCAAAGCCTTGGTAGTTAACGCATCTCTGACATGCTGGAATTGGCGTAATTGATGAAACTGAGGGAATTGGACCATTTCACTTGTAAAATTCACATGGGAGTTAAGCTGAAAGCCTAGCTTTACTCTAAATCCAATAGACACGGAAAAGTCTCGTGTTTTATTCACATCTTCTAAAGTTCTGTATTGGTATACAGATAACCCTAAAACACGAGAAATGACATCGATAGGAATATTATGCTCTAGTCGAAAACGCTTTACAGTGATCGCCGATGAGCGATAGTAATCAATAGCAAAGGCATTCAGGTCTAAATCATCGGGCGGGAGTAATTGTTCATAACACGAAGGTAATGAGGTTGTTGAAAGTAACTCCTCACGAAACTCTAGAAAATCATTTCGGCCCTCTAAAGTCATAAGCTCTGTGATCATATTAATATAAAGATCAAACTGTTTTGTTGGTAAACGCCCAATACAAAACAACGCGTTTACAGTGTGGCTATCCATACCACGGTAATTTTCTTTCACTTTTAACGCAAGATAGAAGCTGGTCATAGGAACCATCATTACCCAAGACATCGCAGCCACCATATGAAGAGGGCGAATCGAGGTATAGCTTTGCTGCATATATCGTTTGAGTGTCGAGCCTTTAATACCACTCACTCTTCTCTCTAAATCGTCAAAAGACAAGCCTTGCGCTCGACGAACAAGAGACAAAGATATCGCCATGTCAGTATCAATAGAAGCAAGTCTGTCATCCAATATTTTTAGCTGGTTTTCAGTTAAATGCACTATAGAATCATTAAAGGGCTGCGCCATGGTTACCTCAGGGTGTTTTTAAAGATATTCCGATCAACAATCAGACCATGTTAGCCCATTTCGTTTTTAAGTATCAGAGTTCAGGATGAATATTGTCCCGAAGCGACTTACATTCCAATGTGACAATTCACGTTCCCCACATAAATATAGTTACCATTACATGAGCTGTATTTGGATAAATTTCTGATATTTACGAACGCGAATTTGTTAGATGAAACTAGGGCGTGTTGATCTTTTCTGTACGTTTTGTGTTCAACAATACATCGGTAACCACATTAACATAAATGCCAGCGATAACATGCTGGCATAATTCCTTTCTAGCTTGTCATATCTACTTG
>NZ_JBFSUR010000066.1:0-8366 GCF_041467535.1 Vibrio sp. 10N.247.311.47 | reverse complement strand
CTCTGATATCAAGTCTCGTAACGACACTAAAGTAATGTAAACGTGCCATGAACACCGCATTCTAATCGCCTAACACGAATAATAAGATCAAGTCTCCAACCATGAGGAGACTTGAAATGGGAAAACGACACACTAATCAAGAATGGCAAACGCTTATCGAGCAATCTGAATCGAGTTCATTGTCAACGCTCGCATTTTGTAAGCTCAATGAACTCAATCCCTCAACGTTTTATGCTAGCGCCAGCAACTCCAAAAAGCGGATGTATCCCAAGGCTTTGTGCGAGCGGAGGTCGTCGAAAAGACAACGAAATACCAAGCTCAAATAGCCACCGCTAACATGACTCTTCTCGTCAATAATGTTGAGCTGAGTATTCCTCAAGGCACGCCAGCGGCCTATCTCGCAGAGCTTATCGGTGCATTATCATGAAACGCATGCTCAGCGCTCCAGAGATTTACTTGTATTGTGAAAGCGTCGATTTTAGAAAGTCCATCAACGGCCTTGCAGCGATTATCGAAAATGACACCGACCTACCTTTAGGAAGTGGCGCTCTGTACTTGTTCACCAACAAACAACGCGACAAAATTAAAGTGTTGTATTGGGATGAAACGGGCTTCGCCCTCTGGTATAAACGCCTTGAAAAAGCCAAGTACAAGTGGCCATCAAAAGAGAAAAACGAGGTTTGTAGTAGATGAATGAAATTGGACACTACGTTAGAGTTTTTGCAAGACCCCAAATAATCCGTTAAATGCTAAATTAGCAAATTCACTGACTCACTTTTGTCCCGTTCTGAACCAGAAACCTACTTTCGTAAGAAGGCTTTTGACAAAATTGAACTTCGGAAAATCGAACATTAGCGACTCATGAATAACTACATGTATGGCAAAGTTGTAAAGAGCTAGTACGATGAGTAAAGTCACACTAGCAAAAAGATTAGTTTAGGTTCGTACTAAAGAATTCAAGTCTAAATAGGCTCTATTTATAGTCGTTTTTCCGTAATCCTAACGTTCGGTTTCGATGGGATTTTCTAAACCTGTCACATTGATCTTACCCATTTTCGGTAAATACTTGTACCTGCATTTCTATTGAGTTCTTCACTATACATGTAGCCATACTTATCAATTAAATCAAAAGTATGGTACGTCCACCCGGATGCAAACGCCACACCAACAAGAGTAAATAACAGTATTATCTTGTCCCACTTGGCTCTAGTTTGCTTTGACTCTAGTTGGACGATTGTTTTCCCGTAATAAAACGCCTTTGGTGTCATAAAAATCAAATAGAGAACCAACCCAAAGCAACCAATAGGAAGCCATAATGCTATTGGAGAAAACGTAACAACGCGCTCATGATTCAACAGATCCAAGTAGCTTTGAAGCACATCATAAGATATCAAACACCAAGCACCAAGCCCAAGCACCCACATAAAAATTACAGCTAATCTAACTCTAGTTTTGGACTGCATTTTCAAGCTCCGTTACAATTGAATTTGAAATATCATATTTTCCCCACATAAATTCAATGGCTAGATAAGCTAACGCACAAACAACCCCTGCTATTAATAGCGAGCCAGTCAGAGTCGCTGCTGCAAACAAAGCGGCCTCACCAATCCCAAACTGAATCAGAGCCTTAAACATATCTGCGCCAACATTACCAAACCAATCCACTAAGTGATAATCATCTTTAAAAGCTAAATCGCTAGTCGCTATACTAGCCGACACCACAAACGTTAAAACTCCTGCCCCCTTAAAGTTTGTAGCCCTTGATTGAGGACTAAAGCCTGCTTGCATCGATTTAAATGAATTGAGAGGGTACTTCTTCCCATTCATATTAATACGCGTGCCATTAACAAACGCATGTTTGAGCACTTTCCCATTCTGATCTGTCCCATTAAACGCCACAAAGGTTTTGCCTTTGCTCTCGACAAGATCTGCCTTAATGTTCATGTCCCCAAATTGCTTAGCAATAGACGCAGCATCAAACATCGGCTCTGTGTGGTTAAACCATGACTTCGCTGTATTAATACTCGTAGAAAGGGCTGCAACATCTTTACCAGAATCCAACCAAACGTTATGCAATATTTTATGAGCATCCTCTAAATCGGTGATCAACACATGTTGATGGTTCTTCGCCATTTCATCTTCAAGGGAACACTGTAGTCCTATAGAATCGTTCAGGACTTGAGGAGTTTTCAATCCTTGAGAGATTGACCCTAATCCCGCTTCTTGTCTATCTCTAAGAACCCTTTCACGGTTTTCCTTCCATCGTTTCTCATCGCTTGCTGAAGGCGTTAATTCAGCCCTACGATCTAAGCGTTGGCGTACTGCTCGCTCTCTTGTGGTTTCTAGTCTTTCTTCTGGAATTACTGGGGCTGATTCATATCTCATGGAAGTCTTATTTGCTGACAAATAAAAAGATGATAACAATATTTTCAATGGCTTATCATTGCTAACAAGATATTCTGACAACTTCACCAACCAAAAGGTCACTTTGACAGGCTAAACACTCATAGTGAAGGTTTTAATCGCTTTGAGTAGCATTCAATCGGATAATTTTAGTAGGGTAAAATGTACGCCCCAGATTTTGTAGAGTATTTTATTTAACGATAATGTTTTAGAGAAGTAACACTAAGGGGCTTTTGTCCCGAAGTATTACCATACCTTTGAACAAAAAACTTAAGGCTGGGTATTCGCTAACATTTAATTCGGAAACGTGAGGAAGATAGTTTAACCTATCAAAGTAAAATTCTTTTCAAGTTCAACGTTTCTACCAGAGTTACATAAATTCAAGGAGTTATTTGAATGTCATTTCTTAGCAAGTGTGGGCAAATCATCGATGTTATTCTTGGAGAATATAAACTGCCCACAGAAAAACAGCACACTATTGATGGTCTGTCTACCGTACTATGTAACTATAATACTCTAGACAAAGAGGCTTTAAACGGATGTTTTCTGATCTACCAAGAGATACAAGATGTCTTCTCATATATTCCAGAAGGACGCACCGTTGAAGCTAAAACGATCAGTCACGGCACATTGATACTAAGAAAAGAAAACGGTTTGATGCGTGTAATAAGAATAGAATAAAAATCTGTCATACCAATTTATCCTCCAAACGGAGAGGGGGGGCACACTGCGTGACTTCGTCGAACCAAGGCTCTTTTGTCCCAAAACGTCAGATATCTCTCAAAAGAGAGCATATTTGTACAACCGAACATGCTGTGCGAGTGAACACTATGTCACTATGTTGGATCCCAAAAATATCCTACGATGAACTCAAAAATTCGAGACTGGAGTTGATAGAAGATTTCAAGCAACTCCTTGCTATATTCTCTAAAGGATGACTAATGAAGAAAAGAGCATTCATATTATCTGCAATATTTCTTAGCCTTTTATCTGGCTGCGTGAGTCAACCACTTAGTAACGCTGAGTCAATTCCGGTTGCAGAATCAAAGATATTGGCACCTATGAGCATTAGACAGGACTTCCCTGATGCAGTAAAAACTGTCGTAAAGCGGGATAGCGGATTTAGAGGCTCTGCTTGTGATTTCACGATTTATTTGAATGGAGAACCAATTGTTAAACTAGCCCCTAAAGAGAAATTTGAAATGTTCTTAAAGCCGGACATTTACATACTGGGAGCGCAGCCAGAAGACAACTTATGCGCTTTAGGGGTTGGTATGACTGAAGTTGAGGCTAACCTAACCAACGGCAAAGCTGCAAATTACCGCATCGGTTATGATGAAGGCTCAGGCTTTCAAGTTTATAAAACCGCATTTTAGCAGCACTGAGAAAGTAGGCCCAATATCTAACTGCTCAAGGACAAAAGCTTGAGTCGCTTTTGTCCCGTAGCGAAAGACCGCGGACGAACCAACACTATTTCAACGAAAAAAGAAAACCACTGCTAGTTCTTCAACATCAGGTGTGAATGAAATTGAGTAATTCACCTCTAAAATGATCGCTTACAGGGCAAAAAACTTTGCCCTTACATTGAAAACTATGACTGTATGGGCATAGCATAGGCAAGTTCATGAACTAATTGTCTAAACAACGATTCTTTGCCCTCTGGGATAATTAACTGGTCTTTTCCTACGCGTTGGCACAATTTCTGTAATTTAGGTGCTGACGCTATGTTCTTTGCTATCGACTCGGTATCGCATTTCAAAAGTAAAAAACGCCCCTCTAATCGTACTGCATTCTTATTGCTCTCTAACGTTTTGAAGAGGTGCTCAATTTGAGTCGGGAAATATGGTTGTTCATCTCTTTCAGATAGGAAAGATTGTATTTCTTCTAAGTCACCACCATTTTCGAGGTGTGAGAGTATCTTGCTTGTGCATAGCTGCCAGACTTGGTCGGTAGCTTCATCCGCATAATTAGTAAGAAATACTCGCTCACTTGTAGTGGGTGGCTGCATAAACTGAACACGATACTTCGGCAATAATGCGATCGATGTTTTCGTTGATTCGGATACATCGATGTAGGTATCAACCACTCCAAGCACATAGGCTCCGAGCTTTGTAAGCCTGATATATTTTAAACCATCATAAATGGACAAATAATCTAGGTCATATTGCCCCCAACGGTCATAGTAATTATCTTGAGCGCCCTCCGGCGTTACGTAAGCTATGTCGACGATCCCTAGAGTCGCGAAATACTCCATAATTAAACAGCGAGAGTAAGCATTAGTAAGAAAGGTACCGTCATGAATGCGGCCATACGTGGAATCACCAATATACAAGCTATAGGGTTCAAACGTAATATTAAAGAATTGCCCCTCAACCGCCATTAATCTCAGATAGTCATCAAAAGAGACCCATTCTTCAGGTGGGCAAGATCGCAATGTTTCTATACAAGCATCCCTGCGGCTCAGAACATTGGTAAAATATTTCTGACCTTTTCCTTTTTGCCCTTTAATCTGATTGATACGTGAGAACTCGTCAAATTTGCTTCGATCTTTCCAGTCCAAGAAAAGCTGTTTAATGACGTCACAATGTCGTTGTTGAAGAGCGGCTTTTTTTAGGTTGATTTGCAATTCGCCCTTTGTCTCTTTGAACCATAGAGCAGCTCTTAGAATTTGAATCCAACCAAAAGCCTTTATACTTTTCGCTGATTCGTCATCAAGTGATGTTACCTTTTGATACGGTTCATTGAGTTGGTTGCACAGTTGGTTGAGCAATGTTTTAGAAGGCAGCCCAGTTTTCGGACTGACTTTTAACTTCTTAACCTTAATAGTGTTAAGAAGAACGTTAAGCTCCGCTTCCGTGTATTGTGGGGTTTCTGACGTTTCAATCTCGTCACCATCGACAATTGCCGTTGGCACAGAGAAATGTGGTGGCAATGGAACATGAGGTTTCAAAAAAGCTAATAGGTCATTAGGTATTCTGCGTGAAGATCCGTAACGGCGGTCAGGATAAAAGAACGGAGATAAAGCTTTGTCACCGTTATCTTTATCTCGACTTCGATACAACGACCAGTCTTCTGTACTAGGTGGTTCTTTTTGATATTTTGACCAGAATACGAAACCGTCCATATAACCTGCTTGATTGTGAACGGCCTCTTGCAAAGCAAGCTTCTGAACCTCTGAGAGGTGGTTCCAAATTAGCTGTAGATTGTCTGGGTTCATCAATGCATTAAAGAGTACACTTGCAACTTCTGCTTTGCGACTGGGGATAGCACAAGAAAAGGGTAATGACTTGATACGAAACTTCAGGTCATCGACGGTGCTGTAATCAATAAGGTTTTGAAAATTATCCATGCTGTTACTAGCTCTCTTGATATCTTCAGGAGATTTTATACTACCCCCCTTAGCTCTTCTTCCTTATTTTCGAAAAAGCGTACTTTGCATGGCTTAAATAAATGCAAATTCAATGGAAAGTGTGATTTTGCTAAGGCACTTTTGTCCCCAAACGTGGTACTGCAATACCATATTCACCAGCGGCTCTTTCATCATCTGGCATAATGAACAATCATTAATAAGGTATTGGCTATATGGACAAAATTCTCATGCGGAGCTTGGTTGTATTCTTGATAACCTTTAGTCACCCGTCTTTTTCTCAGGATGCGATAAACGATGGAAAATCAATCGCAGACAACTGTCGTGAAGTCGGTAAAACAGCACAGTATTTCATGACTTTTCGACAAATGGGAATGGAATACAACACGATGGAAGAAACCCTAAAAGGAGCCACAAAAAGTGTTGATGAGTACACCAGAGGTAAAATTATTATTGGGGACGTATTTGAATACCCAATTGTTCAAGGAAAAGAAGAAAAACAACAAATGGCCACGCATTATTCAGAATATAAAGCAGGTGAGTGTTTAATGGGTTATATCAAGTAACATTGTCCAATTCTTGTCACTAAGGTGTGATAAAGACTCCTCCGCTAACTTGCTTCAGTCCCTGAGTGCTAGAAACAGGTGCTCGCAAGCACCGAAATACGCAGACTAAGACACTCTGTCCCAATCAGAGTCAAACATTATTATACGTTACTGATTGAGACAGGCTTTCAATTAATAAGACGTTATCCTTTGTAATACTCAGTGTGAGCACACTTAGGGCATGGTGGTAAAGTATCATCATGATCATCTAAGTCGACTTGTTGACCGCATTTCTTACAGGTATAACTACCTTTACCCGGTTTTTCTCCTGTTGTCGCCATCATTGCTCTCCATATATTTAATTAGACTTCGCAGTGTAGCTCAGGCTCTAGACCCGAACTAAAGTAAATATACAACTAAGCACATACATAAAATGTGACTGAGTTCGTTTTTTAAACGTTTGCAGCACTAAGTAGCTTTTGCCTCCTAACAAATTGATTTTTTGGTAAAAAAGTCATATTTCTCTCCAAAAAAAGAGTATGTTAGTGCAACCAAATACATCATTAGTGTGAACTCTATGTCAGATACGGGTTACCAAGAAACCTCTGACAACTCGAAAAAACGAAAGACTGGAACTGAGAAAGGATTTCAAACAACACCTTGTCTTACACTGTAAAGGATGACCAATGAAGAAAAGAGCATTCATATTATCTGTAATATCTATTAGCCTTTTATCTGGCTGTGTTAGTCAACCACTGACTAACGCTGAGTCAATTCCCGTTGAAGAATCAAAGATATTGGCACCTATGAGCATTAGACAGGACTTCCTTAATGCAGTAAAAACAGTCGTAAAGCGGGATAGCGGGTTTAGAGGATCTGCTTGTGACTTCACAGTTTATTTGGATGGAAAGCCAATAGTTAAATTAAGTCCTAAAGAAAAATTTGAAATGTTCTTAAAGCCAGACATATACATACTAGGAGCGCAGCCAGAAGGCAATTTATGCGCATTAGGGGTTGGTCTAACTGAAGTTGAGGCGAACCTAACCAACGGAAAAGCTGCAAATTACCGCATTGGCTACGACGAAAGCTCAGGCTTTCAAGTTTATAAAACCGCATTTTAACGATACTGAGAAAGTAGAGCAACTTTCCAGTTTTGGCGAATTTACGATCCAGAAAGTTTAGATGCCTTATTAAGCGACATATTGTTTTCAAAGTTAAAACACACAATGCATCATGTTGATGTATAAGACGAAGTCATTCGCTGAGTAAAAAAAAACTATGAAGAATATAGATTTAGCCCCACTTTACGAAGCTATTGAAAAGCACCACATAATAGATGCATGGCGCGGCAGTGTATTAAGTTCTTTCGACTCTCCAGAGGAGCACGCTAACAAAAAACTGGTTGCGGCAAAGCAATCTTTTACTCGAATGATGATGTCTTCTAAGAACAATGGTTCAACTGATTACCAGCTTTGGGCAATTAATACAGCCTTAGGTCTAAAGGTTACCCGAGGATATAGTGCACAAGCTATTGGTAAGCAGCATTGGCAGTCATGGGGAACTGACTCAAACAAACGCAGAAAGAACAAAAGTTGAAACGTTCGAAGTAGCTTAAAGTAACGTTGCAGTTCACAACTCATGAATCTAACTCGCTCCTATGTCCCGAAGCGAGCTTACCAACATAAAAATCACTTTACGATATGAGTCTTGTTGTCACCACATAAGCTATATTTGGGTAAATTCAGGTTGTTTACGAATGACAACCTTTTGTCCGAAACTGATAATGGGGCAGAAATTGTTTAGATTAAATGCTCTAAATTTTATGACCACCAAGTAATGTTGTGGTTATGCTTCCTTGCTCTCCCCTCCTGATCTTATTGCGAAAGCTGGCATGTCACGTATAAAGAAGAGTGATTTTTATTATTGGAAATGTCTTTATTATCAATAGTTTTTTATCGTTTTTGCTTGTCATTACACGACGAATATCATAAAAAAAATGGTCAAGCGCAAGATGGGGTGTGGCAAGATAGTTTTATCGTAACTCCCTGATT
>NZ_JBFSUR010000065.1:0-9112 GCF_041467535.1 Vibrio sp. 10N.247.311.47 | reverse complement strand
TCATTGGTATTAGGTAAATGTTTGAATTGGAACTATTGTCACATAAGAGCACAAGGATAAGGTGCGAGCCCCAGAGCATTAGGGGCTCGCAATAGTGCGCAGTGGGATGCGCGCACTAAATTTGGTGTCGGGGTGTAGTGCATGAGTGGTTTTTTAAAGAGCTAGAACCCATACTATTACTGTTTAACCATGCGTTTAATATGTTTAACTATTTAGTTCTAATTATGGAACTTATTAGTAACCAAAAATAGGATTAAGATCAAGACTATTAAATGATATAAGTTGCCAGGCATGACAAAGATAGAATTAGCAATAGTTGAAACAATCAATAAAAGTGGATTGAGTAACTATGAAATAGCGAAGAATCTTAATGTTTCTAGATCATTAGTAGGAAGATGGGCTAAAACAGGGAAAATTTCTGTTGAGAATTTAGGAGGTCTATGTTCTCTCTTAGGAATTGATGCTAATCAACTTCTTCAGATCTATTCAGAAGATCAGTATTTATCGGAAATTGAACAAGAAATAATCAATTTATTAAAGCAAAGTAACAAAGAGAAGTCCGTTTATCTTCCTGCGATACGAAAGTTATTGTCTTAAATATCGATTCTCGAATGGACTTTAGACTAACAAAAAAAATTTAGTTAATTAGTCTGTCGTGTGTAGTTTGGTTTACTCTATAATTAAAGATCCCCCCGTGCCTACACGGGTACTTACTTTCAAAACTCCATACGTAGTTAACATTCATCCACGTTGAGCCGGCGACGTTGTCGCCTTAGCGGCCTACGGCCGAAAACAAAGAGACTCAACCTGCTAGGTCGCTTTGCATGAATCGTTTATCCTATCAGTCATGCATCCGAATAAGCCCATCAAACAACTCTTCAATGCCAACGATACTTGGTTGAACTACCTCAATAAGTACCGAGAAACCCTCCGAACCGTCGTCATTGAAAACGTCACTAAGATGCTCGCTTGCAGTACCGTTACTTTTGGATCTAAAGATTATCGATACAGCCAAGTCAACTGTACCCATCAAAAATACATTCACCAGACGTGTAAATCTCGCTTTTGCAGCAGTTGTGGCATAAAAGCCACAGAGCGGTGGATACGAAAGCAACAACATGTCTTTCCTGAGTGTGAATATCAACACGTTACGTTGACGCTCCCATACACGTTGTGGCCAATCTTTTGTAATAATTGATGCTGATATAGGCGTTTTTTAACGGGTACTCGCCTTTCGATTGGTCTCACAAGTTTTTTAAGATTATTTGATTATTAAAAGTGGTTTAATAATAGTTAAATAGCTTCTAATTTGAAAAAATCCGTTATAAAGAGTTAGTAATATAGTTAATCAGTTAAAAGGTTACGTTTCCCTAAGACCTTGTATAACGGGGCTTTCCGAGTCATTTTGTGTTCAGAACCTCGATGGATTGTGTTCTAAACCACGATGGTGCGTGTTTAGTGGCGTGTTTACAACCACGATGGTGCGTGTTCACAACCACGTTCGTACTGTGTTTCAAACCACGAGTCAATTAACGCCTTACGCACATATTATTAACAGGTTGTGCACAGTTTGTTTTATGGTCAAAACCCCGAACATCAACAATAAAAACTAAACTTAAAAATATACGGTATGTTATTAGTCACTTTTTATTTTTCATAAGTGTTAAAGCGTATGTTTTCTAAATTATGTGTTTAAAACCTCGAAGTTTTTGTTCAAAATAGCATCCGTTTTTGGAGTGTGTGGTTAAAACCCCGAGTTTTAAGTGTTTTTAAACCTTTTATATTCTTCTTTTATACTTCCTTCTTTGTCTTTATAAACAATTATTTTTTCAACTGTTTTTGTTTCTTTTGCTGTTGAATAGGTCACGACATAATCAGGAATGGACTGTTTCTTATCAATCTCTTTTATTTTTCGCCTAAATTCTCGTAATGGAGATTTAACCCCGAATTTATTATAGAGATTTTCTAACCCTATCTCCCATTTCGATTGATTTCCACAATGTTTCCTGCAGAGTTCGTACAATCGTCTATCGTATGGTGATCTTAAAGAAAAATATTGGGGCGCATAAGTTAAGATCTGATTGTTACTTACGGCATCAAACAAAATAGAAGGTAAGATAAGCTCTACATATTTCATTCGACCTGTTTTTTCGTCAGTGATTAAGTCGTAGTCACTAACGAAGCTAAAACCTTTATCCCTCTTTAAACCATTATTATGTGTAGTGGTATAAACGGTTGTGCCTGCTAAACGCTTTAAACTTTCTAGTACCGCTTTATAGGATTTACCGTCAGTACTTTTATTCGTACTTTTTAGAAAATCATACAGTGTAATATGTATCTTTTGACCGACGGCTTGCCCTCTATTTTGTGCCTCTGCTATTTGACCGAAGCAATACAACAATAAATCTTTATCGTGTATCGTTGCCCTACCCTTATCATTTGGCACTATCTCAATTGATGCACCTGTCTTTTTATTATGATAATGATATGTATCAGTATCGACTTTAGAACTAATGCTAAACAAAGGAAACTCCATAGAATGCGTTTCCCCTTTTGGAGACGCATCAATGATATTGGCGACAAATAGTTCTAATTGTTCTGTTGGTATCAAATCTTTAGCCATATCTAAACCTTTTTCAACAATCGTTGAATAATAGCTGTTCTAATCACCGAACTTCGATCTGTCTTGACGTCTTCTTGGGCTTCTACTTCTTTAACTACTTTCTTCACTATATCGAAGGTTTTGACAGTAAGACTCAGATTGATCGTTTTTGTTGTTCCAGGTTCAATGAACTCTTCAGCAATTAAATTATGAAAATCGTCCTTTTCAAACAATTCGGCTAACACATCTTCAAACCAATAAAGACGTTGTTTTTTATTGTAACCAGAAGCAAGAAGGTTAGTTTCAATCTTCTCTACCATCTTTGATGGTATTCTTACGGCTATACGCTTGACTGGTTGTAGAGATGCCTTGTTTGTTTTAATCATTTATAACTGCCCTACTTTTTCTCATCTTTCAAAAAAGTAACTAATAAATTGAATGCTTCATTCAGATCTTTAGATTTATTTAGATCTAAACTTTCTAACACTTTTTCTGCTTTAAACTCTTTAGTGGCTGCTTCAATAATTCTCTTCATGACATCCACATCAGCTTCTTTACTAATTTTAATGACAGGTTTGTGGGCCGTTAAAGACTGTTTAGTTGGTCTGCCTTCAAGTTTTGCTTTCAGGTCTTCTGGTTCTAATTGTGCTAATGCTGCACATTTTTGAAGACTGGTAATTTTACCTTCCTCAATAGCTTTTATTAAAATATCTGTCTTGTGTTTGACTTTATATTTAATGATCGCTAGATATCTTTGGGCGTCTGCTGTCGATAAGCCGGAGACTGTTCCTAATTTCCTAACGGATATTTTTTCTATTCCGTGCGTTCCGTGGATCAACTTTTCAAGTCTCATCGTTTTTTCAAAGATGGTCATATCTTCACGGTGAACGTTTTCTTCCCATTGCAGAACATCTATTTCGTTTTTAGTTAGACGTTCCTCATTAATTCTTGAAGAAATATATTGTTCACCCAACATAATGTGAGTGAGTAAACGCCTTTCGCCAGAGATTAAGTGAAATACACTGTCCTCTTGCCAAACAACGATTGGGTGTAAGAGTCGAGTAGGGGATTTAAGAACTGCGCAGAACTCAATAATTGACGTTAAATCACCAATTTGTTTTTCTTTAAGTCCAAAGTCCTTTACTACTTTTTCAACGTATTCTTCTATCCAGCCATTATCTTCTTCCTTTTCTAATGACTGATTAATCGGATATTTTACTTGTATTTTCGAAACAAGAACCGTGTCAATCGCTAATTTTCTCGGGTTATCTTGGTCAGTTTTTATATGGGAGATTGGAAGGTTTTTAACTAAGATGCTTTTGCTCTTACTGTCGAGTTGTGAAGCCGTAGCATTTGTCCATTTTTCACTGCTACTTACGTCACCATCAGCTTCAACTTTACCAGTCCCTGCTCTACTTTTATTTGAACCAAACTTTTTAACCACATTAAATCCTTACTGTCTCCGATGGAGACACCTATAAGTTGTTTTTGTTCACTGTCTCCGATGGAGACACTTACTTTTGTTTGAGACGATTATCAATCTCTACAGAACCAAATATTTCACATAAGATGTGTTTACATAAACTTTCACTATGCTTTAAAGCTGTGTGATGTTTACTAATTTGAAATATTGATTTAGGAGATATGCCTTTTAAGTCTCGCTCAGGGTAGGCGATTGAATAAGGTAGGTAGATATCGTCGGGGAGCATAATAGAACCTAAGCTTTCGTGAAGCATGTCTAAAGTGCCCTTGTGAAGTTTGGTGTTAATTTTAACCTTGTTTGGAACTAAACCAACCAAATTCAACTGATTTTCATCGTCTCTTGCAAAGTTATCGGATTGGATAACTTGTATCATTGCATTAATACCCTGCATTGATTTTTCTTCTGGCTCGAAGGGGATAACAGCGTGAGTTGCGCAACGAATAGCCGATCTGAAAACTGGATTTCTTGACGGCCCTGTATCTAAAACAACCAAATCATAATCTTCACCGACATACTCGTTAAACAAGACCTCTTTAAGACGATTTATGACTTTTTTTTCTATTTGCCCACTTTCATTAGAAAACTCAGTGTTGATTTTTTCAAGAAGAGCAGGGTGTCCCAGTAGACAATCTACTTTTCCAGTAAAACCGTTTTTAGGATTTACAAAGGTCTCGTAAGGTAATACTTCTTTACCGTAAAACGTATCTGCGATTGTTGAACGCTCTTCTATATCTTCACAATCGGGGTCATCTGCGCTCCAATCTGGGTGGATAGGGGGAAGCTGACCACCGGTAGATTGAGAAGAGCTTTCCATTCCTACCCAATAATCCGAACTGTTGCACTGCATATCAAGATCAACGACTAGAACATTCATATGCGTTTTTATAGATGCATATTCAGCAACAATAGAAGAAACTGCCGTTTTACCAACACCGCCTTTTTGCTGAAAAACACCTAATATTAAGGGTTTTTTTGAACTCATTTCTTTACTCCGATGGGATAAGACATAGCAATAGTATACGTATGTTATTTATTTTTTCAACCTTAGATAGAGATAACTTAGACTGTCTCCATCGGAGACAGTCTAAGTCTAGGCTTTCATGGGTTTATGATGCAAAAGGATTAGTTTTCTCCTTAGAAACAGGGGGTAACTGTGTCGGTGTTCCCCCTTTCATCCTTTCTGGATAGGGCTTTTCCCTTGGGAAAACCCTTCCCTTGACCCCTTTCCCCTTTGGCGCAGCCTACCCTTTGAAACAAAATACTAGCCTTCTGAACCACAGCGCTGAGCGCAGGACATTAGGGGGATTGCTTCAATGTCTATCGGTGAACAATGATTTGAGTCTTATTGGAAATAGGTAACCGTAGTCAGGTTGCTTCAGACGTTTGCTTGGTGGGATAGAGTCAAAAAAGAAGGGAGAGCAATGATGCTCTCCCTTTCTTGTTTACGATGATAGGTCAATCATCTCATGTTGGTAGTGCTGACATTGTAATATCGTGACAGGCTGCTCTTGGCTATAGCGGTTATCTGCTCCAAACTCACCGCGCTCTAAGAACGGCGGCTCTTCGTTGGTTGGAATATCCAGAGGCTGTAATGCGCCCTGCTCTCCACAGTTGATGCAATATCATGGTTTGCTCCAAAGTTTAAAGCCGAGTGTATACACCGGTCATGCGTTCAAAGGTCGCTTCCAATTGGTCGCAGTACACCATCGATTCACATTGAACCTCGATGACGTCACCGCGACGTGCGTTGACCTTTAAGGCAGTCACGGTATACGTGTCATTGGCCTCCAACTCAATGCGCACTTTATTGATGCCCTGCTTGGCTAATCTCGCCGGTAAGGCAAACAATAACCCCCGCTCGATGGCCACAAACTGTTTGGCGCCGGTCATCATGCTGAATCGACGCCCTCCCAGTTGCATGAGGATGGTGTTTGCCACCTGCAGGCGTTGCTCTTTAGAGTTGCTCATGCTTTCCCTCCCGTTTGGGGTTGGGAGAGTAGGCAAAGCGCAAAGACCTCGGGGTCGCTGTAAAGCTCAGGGGGCAAATACACATCCATGATGCGGTCTTCGTTGTCCATCACCATCAATGCCCATAGCGTGTTGTGCTCATCACAATAGTTGTGAAATTCACGATACGGGTCTGAGTTCGTACTCGGTGACACAAACAGTCCCCCTGACGTTCTTCGCTCAATCAAGGTGATAAGCTGAGATTGCCAGGAGAAGGTTGGACGATGCACACGTTGTAAGTGAGCCACTTGCGCCAGCATCGAGTGCGATAAGGTGAGGTGGGCCTTTAACGCGTCGCACGGCGGCAAGGTGGCCATGTTGTCGTCGAGCCAAGCCATCAGCTCAGTCAGTACATGATTCATATTGTTCATAGGTTGCTCCCGTTAAAATAAAAAAAGGGGGCGTACCGGGAGGCAAGCTCCCGGTTGGGGTTATAGGTTAGGGGTGGTTTGCTTGAGTAAGGATTTGGCTAACGCCACCTCCACACTGTCACCATCACTGTTGAGTACATCCAATCCGTTGTCTGGCATGTCGCCAGAAGTGGATTGGGTGACCGCTATCTTCTTGGCCATCAATTCCAGACACGCCATTTGCGCGCTGTCTTGGTAGCCTAAAAAGCTCACGTCCACGTCCTCTCGTTGACCAATACGCCAGCTGCGTCTTGCCGCTTGCATTAGCGTGTAGACGTTATAGCCGGTGTTGGTAAACACAATCGAAGGGAACTCCAACAAGTCCAGTCCGGTCTTGACGAGCTCTGGGTTGGTGATGAGTACATCAATGCCTCTGTCCACCTGCTCCAGTATCCAATCTTCTCGGTCTTCGGTTTTTACGCTTGAACGCAGCACAGCGCATTTTAAGCCTTGGTCACTCAGCAGTGATTTGAGCCTCGATGCGGTGTCGCGTTTGCCGGTGTAAACGGTGTACACCAACGTCCGTCGGCCTTTACGTTTGTTCGCATTGACCATTTCAATGAGCTGTTGCTCTTTGGGGGTTGGCGTCTGCTCATCAAACAAAGACGGAATATAAGCCAAGGTTTCTTGAGTGCGAGGGTGAATCACTCTCTCTTCTCGAAACGCGCAATCTGGCCAGGCCAGCAGCGCGCTCATGACCACCCCTAATAAGGTTTGGTCTCCAGCGGCCAACGCTTGACGAAGCCTCGCGGTTAAGCGTTGCTCCATGTCGGCGTAATGCATCTGCATCTCATCCTCCATAGCCACTTCAATGAAGTGCTCCTGGTAGTCTGGCAAAATGCCGTCACCCATATCAGCCAGTTTGACGAACACCGTGTAAGGTAAGACGTATTTAGCTACTCCCATTGGCCCAAAACCGGGCGCGCGGGTTTGACTCACTTTGACGTTCTTGCCTTTCGCGGTTTTGTGGTTCACATCGTGGGTCACTTTCATGATTTCCTTGATGATGCCGTGCTCTTGCGAGAACGAGAGGGCGGCGCTGCCGAGTTTTCCTCGGTGGTAACGATAGCCCTCTTCCATCATCACCGATGGCATGGTGCGCCACAGCAGATAAAAAAGGTCTTCCGCGTAGCCGCCCATCAGTGTTCCCGTCAGCAGTAAGCACTGTTTTACGCAACCGGCGAGTACCTGCATGGCTTGGCCTTGGGCCGCCCCTGCGTTCTTATATTCGTGCGCCTCATCGATGATGAGCCAGTCAAAGAACCCCTTCGGGAAGTAACGTTTGATGAACTCACTCGCTTGGTAATCGCCTTGACCAAACGCAAATTGCGTCTTAGCCAACTTGCGCTCAATGCGTTCAGATTGTCGGTCGTTAAACACAAACTCCCCGTCTTCATCAAGCAAGTTAACCAGCTCGTAGATGTTGTCCGTCAGCGCTTTCGCCAGCACGCGCTCACCCACGCCATCCAATAGCTTTCCTGCGGTGACTTTACCGATGGTCGGTAAGGTCTGCAGAGCGCGTGAAATGGTCTTGCTCAGGTTGTCGTTCTGGCGTTGACGTTTGAGCGTCCACAGCGGTGCATGGCACGCTTTGCAGCTCTGTTGCACATCCACCGAAAAATGCGTCGGAGCGATAAGCTCGCCCTCTTCATCTCTGGCTAATGCGCCGCAATCCGAGCAACGAACAAAGTCCAGCTGGGCGGTTTGCGCCTGCAGACCGTCATGGCCTAACGTGCGTTTGAGCGTCTTGGTTTGATAGGCGCTCTCCCAGTGATACCCCATGCGCATCCGAACTCGGCCCAGTATCACGTACTCAGGCCCATCATGAGGCGCGGCTTGTCTCAGCTTGAGCAAAGAGCGCAACGTATCAGGGCCATTGAGCACCCACACCTTGGCGTTGTGAACGGTATCGAGAATTTCTCGGCGCCATTTGTACACCAGGTGCGGCGGGGCTAACAGCAAAAAGCGTTTAGCTTTACCTTCATGGTAGGCAATCGCTGTGGTGGCGATACCCATGATGGTTTTGCCGGTCCCCATTTCGCCGTTGAGAATGCCCGCAGGGGCACGCTCATCGAGCAGTAGGGTACTGATGGCCTGGATCGCTTCGGCTTGCGCCTCAAACGGCACCCGCTTGAGCGATTGCATCACCGCCGCGCGCTTTTCACACGCCGACTGATAACGCGCTGGGTGCGCCGCTTCGATGTTGGCCAATAGGCCGTCACCGAATTGGTCGATAAAGTCATGCAGAGACAACACGTTGTCTTGCTCGTTTTGTTGAGTGGTGTCTTGAGTGATTTCTGTCGATTCGCTCATATCATCGCTCCTTGCGGTACGGTTAACACGCCTTGCTGCAGCGCTTCACTGACTAAGGGCTCCATCTTGTCAATCTGCAAGTCCAAGTGATACGCAAATACCCCATAGGAGGGCAGCTCGTGAATCATGGATTGCAGTCTCGGTTGCAGTGCCGGTTGCCAGTGTTCTAACAGCGGTAAATGACACAACTGCTTGAGCGTTGGCCACAACGCGGTGTGAGACAGCGGGGTTTGACTCATCATCGTCATACTTTGACCGCTAGGTTTCAGTAACGACGGGTGAATAAGCCAGGTGTGC
>NZ_JBFSUR010000064.1:0-9487 GCF_041467535.1 Vibrio sp. 10N.247.311.47 | reverse complement strand
CCCCCCCCCCCCCCCCCCCCCCCCCCCCCCCCCCCCCCCCCCCCCCCCCCCCCCAGTATGAGTAAGATAGCGAAGCAAGACGTTGCGCGTCTTATCGAGTTAGTCGGTGGTAAAGAAAACATTGCGAGTGTCAGCCACTGTCTGACTCGACTGCGTTTTGTATTGAACGATACAGAGCAGGCCAACAAAGCTGAACTCGAAAAACTGAAGCTAGTAAAAGGCTGTTTTACTAATGCAGGCCAATTCCAAGTTGTGATTGGCACTGAAGTTGATGAAGTGTACGCACTTCTGATTGAACAGACAGGTAAAGAGGCATCATCAAAAGATGAGGCGAAGCTGGCTGCTCGTCAAAACATGAACTTCCTTGAGCGTGGTATCTCCCATTTAGCCGAAATTTTCGTACCACTGCTGCCTGCCATCATTACAGGTGGTTTGATTCTTGGTTTCCGTAATGTGATTGGCGACATTCGCATGTTCGACGGCAAAACCTTAGTTGAAATCAGTCAATTCTGGGCAACCGTTCACTCTTTCTTATGGTTGATCGGCGAAGCTATTTTCTTCTTCCTACCGGTTGGTGTGTGTTGGGCTACGGTTAAGAAGCTTGGCGGAACCCCAATTTTGGGTATCACGCTCGGTGTGACCTTAGTTTCACCACAACTCATGAACGCATACATGATAGGTAAATCGGTACCTGAGGTATGGGATTTTGGACTGTTTGTGATTGAGAAGGTCGGTTATCAGGCTCAGGTGATCCCAGCAATGTTAGCGGGTGTGGCTTTGGCGTTCATTGAAACCAATCTTAAGCGCATCGTCCCTGCTTACTTGTACCTAGTTGTGGTGCCATTTGTATCGATTATTTTGTCTGTGATTCTAGCGCACGCTTTCATTGGCCCATTCGGTCGTATGTTAGGCGATGGTGTGGCATTCGCAGCTAAAGCGGCAATGACAGGTGATTTTGCGATTCTTGGTTCAGTGGTTTTTGGTTTCCTATACGCACCTTTGGTTATCACGGGTATTCACCACACCACCAACGCGGTGGATCTGCAACTGATGCAAGACTTAGGCGGGACACCAATTTGGCCTTTGATTGCACTATCAAACATTGCACAAGCATCGGCAGTAGTCGGCATCATTATCTTGAGTAAGCGTGAAGGTGAACGAGATATCTCGGTTCCTGCGGCAATCTCAGCCTACTTAGGTGTAACAGAGCCTGCGATGTACGGTATTAACCTTAAATACAAATTCCCAATGCTGAGCGCAATGATTGGTAGTGCTGTTGCAGCCGCAATCTGTGGTAGCGCGGGTGTGATGGCGAATGGTATCGGTGTCGGCGGCTTGCCGGGCATCCTATCGATTCAACCTCAATATTGGTCGATTTACCTAGTCGCGATGCTGGTGGCGATAGTACTGCCTATCACGCTAACCCTGTTTTTCTACAAGCGAGCCCAATCCAAGGGTGAGTTAGAAACCGCGAACGCGTAATGCATTGAATAAGCGATGACTCCAAAATGAGTTATCGCTTTTTCTTTTAGTTATAACGGCTATTCGACCATGATTCACATGGTGATTTTTATTTTATATTTTCTGGTAAGTGAGTGTTAGAGATGGCGATGACTGAACATGATGAAAGCTGGTGGAAAACCGCAACCATCTATCAAATCTACCCAAAGAGCTTCTGCGACAGTGGCAGTAAAGGTACTGGCGACATCAAAGGGATCATTTCGAAACTGGATTACCTCAAACATTTGAGTGTCGATGCGATTTGGCTAACCCCGGTTTACGCATCTCCTATGATCGATAATGGTTACGATATCTCAGACTACTACGCGATTAATCCTCAATTCGGCACCATGGAAGACTTCGACTTATTGCTGTCTGAAGCGCACCAACGTGGTATCCGTATCGTGATGGATATCGTGGTAAACCACACCTCGACAGAGCATGCATGGTTTCAATCTGCTTTGGGCGACAAAAACAGCTCTTACCGCGATTACTATATTTGGAAAGATCCCGTAGATGGTCAAGCACCAACTAACTGGCAGTCTAAGTTCGGTGGTAATGCGTGGGAACTAGATGAGGCGACTGGGCAATACTTCCTACACTTATTCGCCAAAGAACAGGCTGACCTCAACTGGGAGAACCCGGTTGTACGTGAAGAAGTGAAAGACGTTATCAGCTTTTGGGCAGAAAAGGGCGTTGATGGTTTCCGCTTGGATGTGATCAACCTGATTTCGAAGCAGCAAGACTTTCCTAATGATGATATCGGTGATGGCCGTCGTTTCTATACCGATGGTCCACGTGTACACGAATACCTGAAAGAGATCAGCGAAGCCGTATTTCAGAAGTACGGCAGCGTGACCGTAGGCGAGATGTCTTCAACCACGTTGGAACACTGCCAGCAATACTCAAACGTTGATAACAGTGAGCTATCGATGGTGTTTAACTTCCACCACCTTAAGGTCGATTACACCAATGGTGAGAAGTGGACCAATGCGCCGTTTGATTTCTTACAGCTCAAGTCGATCTTCAATCATTGGCAAACGGGTTTGAACGGCAAGGGCTGGGGCGCATTGTTTTGGTGTAACCACGACCAACCGCGAGTGGTGAGCCGCTTAGGTGATGATCAGCAATATCGTGTTGAGTCGGCCAAGATGTTGGCTGCTTCTGTGCACATGATGCAAGGCACGCCTTATATCTATCAAGGTGAAGAGATTGGTATGACCAACCCTGGCTATACTGACATCAGCCAGTATCGTGATGTTGAGAGTACCAATATGTACGACATCATGGTTAACCGTGATGGTGTGGCTCATCAAGATATGATGGCGATTCTAGCGCAGAAATCTCGTGATAACTCTCGTACACCAATGCAATGGAATAGTGAGCCTTACGCCGGATTCTCACAAGCTCAGCCATGGCTTGATGTAGCGAATAATTACTCTGAGATTAACGCTGAGCAAGCACTGGAAGACAAAGACTCTGTTTTTTATTTCTATAAGAGCTTGATTGAGTTACGCAAACAAGTACCAGTGATTACGGATGGCAGCTATCAAGATCTATTGCCTGAGCACCCGTCGGTATTTGCGTACTCTCGTGAGAGTGAAGGACAAACTCTGCTGTGCATTAACAACTATTATGGTGAAGAGGCTGAATGCGTTTTACCTGAACGTTTTGAGATGGCAAAGGCTAAGAGCTTGTTGTCTAATTATCAAGTGAGCGAGAGTTTAGTGGCGTCTCATCATCAAGTTTTGCAACCTTACGAGACTCGTATTCTTTTGATTGAAGGGTAACCTTGTTTCATTTCAATGAGCCTAATTTTGATTCCCCTTAAAAGATTAGGCTTCTACAAAGGCTTTGGAGTGCTCCCCAAAGCCTTTTTTTCGATGCCCTGTTAGTGCTTAGTGAGCATTTCGATCTCTTCGTGTGAAAGAGGAACAAGGGTTGGCACTGACTGTGGTGTGACAGCGACATTCAGTTCATCGAGAAGCATTGTCAGTTTGTCCATCGGCCATTGTTGAAGCTGAGCTTTAATCTCTTCGTAGGCGTCATCCCTTTCTTCTCTCACTGCTTTGTCCATTTCAAGTCCTGCAAAGTTAACGTTGTTTGCTCAAGACCACTGATTTCACTGTGTCGCACATAGCCAAATACGGGATGATAAATCGTCGTGATATTTTCATTGATGAGTGTACTACTCGACGGTTGCTCATCATTGTTGCATTCTAGAGTCAGTATTGATTGGTATTCGAGTAAGCCTACTTCTATTTGTTGATTATTAATTTTCTCAAATATTTTACCGTTTTCTATTCTTTTCTGTTCTCTTTTCCAATTCAAAGAACAGCGACTGATCACCATTTTAGGATCAACATCATACTGTTCGACTAATCGGTATGCATCTTCATCGCTGATGTCGAGTCCGTTAATATTATGTTCCCAAAATGAAGAACTTATTTGTTGATCTTTATATGTATTAGCCGATGTAGGAAATTCCATGCTATCAAAAATATGGATTAAAGAAGGCGCTTTATTAAAGAAGTCAATCAGACTTAAAGAAGCCTCTTCATTAATTCGATATAGCTGACCATCTTTTTCATACAAAAAATCTGTATCTTCATTACTTCCTATCGAGTTCTTAATTATTCTCACATAAAAGCTATCTACACCAATATTGGAAAGGTTATTAATGATTGCTGTCAATTGATCTGTCTCCTTTTGAGGGAGAGTGTCTAAAACGTCGATGAGTTCAATCGCATTTTTAGGAATGTATTTAATGTAAAAAACCTCTGAAGAGCCCCCATCAAGACGATTTATTTTCTCTTCATAGTTTAGCCACTGTTCATTTTTTGGAGAAAATTGGGATTTATTAAAGTCCAGATCTGAGCCGATTTGTTTTTCTGGTATAGAGGGTGATGAGCTATTACAGCCTGATAGAAATAGCGATGATAAAATAGATAATAAAGTTAATTTGTTCTTCATGATTTTAATCCGGTAAAAATGCTGAGGTGTTTATGTTGTCAACAAGTTTGAAGATTAGCGTTTGATAAGCCAAATAATGAGAGATAACAAAGATTAACGAATCTTATTTTTATGTTTAATCTTCTGTTTTTAAAGGTTTTTTTTGTTATTTTATTTCATTTTTTATTGGTATTCTAGCGTAGCAGTCTTATTCATTAATAGATTAACTTAAGTGACCTAAGTGTTTTGTTCGTATTTGTTTTACTTTGTTGTTTTATTTATTTAATCCAATTCGTTAACTTCTCGTCTACCAAAATGGTAATAAATAAAAGAAGGATAACTAAATGCGTAATAATAGTGGCTATAGCTTAATTGAATTGGTGATCGTTATTGTGGTGATCGGTATTTTATCGGTGGCAGCGATACCTAAATTTATGAATATTCAAAATGAAGCGAGAGAAGCTCGACTCTATAGTGTAAGAGGTGCTTTAGAATCGGGTATCAATATGGCTCATGGAATGATGATGTTAGAAGGGAAAGAACACTATCGTTATGTTTCAAATAAAATTGAGGGTCAAACTTCAGATGGTTATGGTGTAATTCCGTTACAGAACTTGCCATTTAAAGGGTGTGAGATCGATGGAAGAAAAAGTTGTGCATTTATTTATGGTTACCCTGATGCCGACGAAAATAATCTATCCATTGTCCTAAAAGGCATTCTCGGTTCGTCTTCATTGTGGAAGGTACACCGAACGGAAAATGAAAGAGGTACTGCTTATATTACGCCACTGAATCAAAATGAATTTAAACAGTGTTCAGTTCGATATCAGGTCCCTCTTTCTCAAGAAGAAGATTATCAGATCGATGTTTTGCCTTGTGCTTAATTGATTGACATAAGATTGAATAAAACCATGATCAAATAAGTTCATGGTTTTATTTTTGTTTCTGCATCTTGATCATGGTTTGGCAATAGGCTTCAATCATATTGCGCCAATCATAAGTCATCGTTTTATTCGAAAATTTGCTCTTCAACTGATTCCAAGGTGATAAGCAAGTTTCTACTGATTCTGGTTGAGCAAGTCGTTTAAATAGCGCTTTTGATGGGACTGTATGGGATAGTGAAACGATGGATTGTAGGTAGTTTTTCATAAAGAGATCTTCTCGGCCGCTTTTATAAGAAATATCGGAAACGAGAAGGTAAATTAAGGCATTATCAATCCTTGAACCACCTACTGGAGTGCGTAGAAAATCAAAAGCGTTTTCTAGGTTTCCTGCTTTCAGGTTAATTAGGCCTAACCATATGCCTAGTTCGTCAGGAAGCGGAGTGAAACGCGTATACAGTTGGCTAATAGCCTTTTCCAACGTCTCTTTATTGGTTTCAAACAATGTGTTGTGTCGAGCAAAATAGAGGGCTTTAAATTCATCATTTGGAATGAATGAACCTTCGTCAATATCACGGTCATACTGCTTAAATACAGACAAATTATCTAGTTGCCAATCGTATTCAATCGGAATGGGAAGTGCAAAAAAACGAGCGATGTCTTGCTGTAGAGGCAAAAGGGAAAGGCTCAAGCTGTTGAGATTGATAACGTAGGTTTTTTTGAACACTTCCTTATCAGATGTAGAAAAGAGCAGCTTAGCTTCGGCATGAACAGTGGAAGGTGTTTCGAGATCTTTTAAGCGAATGTTGAGTTTGTACTCACTTGATATGCTCTCTTTTGCTCCGGGCCAATAGGGACTGTCATCGATTGTCGTCACGAAGTAACTCGGAATGTCTTGATTGACCAAATCGGTATATGGATATTCAATTTGTTGCTCAAGAATCAAAGCTTTAATGATTTTCCTATGCTGTTTTGATTGAGGGCCCGTAGCATCAATACGATGCAGAAGAAGCTCTCTCATTTGGATGGTTTGTTGTTTGCGATATTGCTCGATTAGATTGCTTGTTTTTGTAACATAAAGATAAGACGAAACAAAAAATGCCATAGAAAGGAACACGATCAAGTAATGTAAGGGCTTTATGTTGGTCAGTTTGGTACTCAACGCAAGACGTATTGTGGGCGGTGTTTCTCGGGAGGGAGCATGGTCATCTTCCTCAAGAGTGATTAGCTTTACTTGGCTGTCGCAAAGGTAATAGCCTTTACGGGGGTAAGTCACCAGTATTTTTGTTGCATCTTCATGGATTAAATATTTTTGAAGGAGCGCACGGAAGGTCGATATTCTGTTAGTCAGTACATTTTTAGAAATGTAGTCGCTATGCCAGATCTCTTGAATGATCGCGTTAGAAGAAAGCGGTTCACCGACATGAGTAAGCAAAAACTCGAGCAGTTCAATGGTTCTTGGTTCTAAATCGATTATCTCATCGTTATACTGTAAGTGCTTTTTCTGCGGATTATAGATCATTCCCCCGATTTTAATTAGGCCGCCAACCTCTTTTGCTTCTTCAAGAATATTTCGCATCATGTAGGAACATCATTATTAATTATTTGCCTGTATTATATAGCATTTTTCTTAAACGGAGTATGCGTGTTGTCACCTGTAGTGGATTTTATATCGGTGTGGCTTATGATTCATCGCCAGTACTAAATTCAGTGCCAAAGCTCCTAAAATGGAAAGTAAGATTGTTGTAGGAGTGACAAAAAGAAAGGAAGTGAATAGGATTATCGCGTCAATCGCCATTTGTGATTTTCCGACGGAAATACCAAATTTATCTTGGATGAATAAACACAGGACGTTGAACCCGCCAAGACTCGAATGATGTCTAAATAGGATCAGCATGCCTAAGCCCATTAACAAGCCGCCAGCTACCGCACAGTAAATTTCATTATGAACGTCTAACGAAATCACCAAGTATAAATGATCGGCAAATACAGACACTAAAGCGCCAGAAATGGCACTGCTTATCGCAAAGTGACGGCCAAATCGTTTCCATGCTAATAGGTAGAATGGGCAGTTGGCAATAAAGTACAAAATACCAAAGGTTACTGGTGTAAATTGACTCAAAAGCAGTGCCAAGCCAGTCGTACCACCAGTAATCAGGTTTGCTGACTGTAAAAAGAAGACGCCTAACGCCACTAAAAACGTGCCAGTGAGAATCGCTACCCAATCTTCTTTACGTGAGTGTTTTTCCATCGTTTTTATAATTACCTAACCAATAAAGGCGTGCATAGTAGAGAAAAACCTTAGCTTTCGGTAGCTGGAGGGGCAAAATTAAGGTAAACCTATGTAATCTGCGTTTTACAGGGTGTAAAGCGTAAAATTGACAGTAAGCGCCATCTTTGGTTGGATAAGCCAAATAACCATGATGAATCTTATTTGTGATTATGAAAAAACTGCATGATAAAATTGCAATTAGCTCTTTATGACCTAGATCAAATTATGTAGAATGCGTCACATCAAAACGGTGACGGAAACGTTTGCTTTCGGTCGTTGTGTGGTTTTTTTGAAACTTTCAGTACAATCTGAGTCAGGAGATACAGATGCTTAAGCGTGACATGAACATTGCTGATTACGATGCGGATCTATTCGCAGCTATCCAAGAAGAAACTCTTCGTCAGGAAGAGCATATCGAACTTATCGCTTCAGAAAACTACACAAGCCCACGTGTAATGGAAGCTCAAGGTTCTCAGCTAACAAACAAATACGCTGAAGGCTACCCAGGCAAGCGTTACTACGGTGGTTGTGAGTACGTAGACAAAGTTGAAACTCTAGCAATTGAACGTGCATGTGAACTATTTGGTGCAGAGTACGCAAACGTACAGCCTCACTCAGGTTCTCAAGCAAATAACGCTGTATACATGGCACTACTAAATGCAGGCGATACGGTTCTAGGTATGAGCCTAGCACACGGTGGTCACCTAACTCACGGTTCTCCAGTAAACTTCTCTGGTAAGCTTTACAACATCATCCCTTACGGTATCGATGAAGCGGGTCAAATCGATTACGAAGAGATGGAAAAGCTGGCTATCGAGAACAAGCCTAAGATGATCATCGGTGGTTTCTCTGCTTACTCTCAAATCTGTGATTGGAAGCGCATGCGTGAAATCGCTGACAAAGTAGGTGCTTACCTGTTCGTAGATATGGCTCACGTAGCAGGTCTAATCGCTGCAGGCGTTTACCCGAACCCAGTGCCACACGCTCACGTAGTAACTACAACGACGCACAAAACGCTTGCGGGTCCTCGTGGTGGTCTAATCCTTTCTAACGAAGGCGAAGATCTTTACAAGAAGCTGAACTCAGCAGTATTCCCAGGCGGCCAAGGTGGTCCTCTAATGCACGTTATCGCTGGTAAAGCAGTAGCGTTCAAAGAAGCTCTAGAGCCAGAGTTTAAAGAATACCAAGCACGCGTTGTTGCTAACGCAAAAGCAATGGTTGCTGAATTCCTAGCTCGTGATTACAACATCGTTTCAGGTTCTACAGAGAACCACCTGTTCCTAGTTGACCTAATCAACAAAGACATCACAGGTAAAGAAGCAGATGCAGCACTAGGTGCAGCAAACATCACTGTAAACAAGAACTCAGTACCAAACGACCCACGTAGCCCATTCGTTACTTCAGGTATCCGTATCGGTTCTCCTTCTATCACTCGTCGCGGTTTCTCAGAAGCAGACGCGAAAGAGCTAGCAGGTTGGATCTGTGACATCCTAGATAACATGGGTGATGAGTCTGTTATCGAAGCGACTAAAGCAAAAGTACTAGAGATCTGTAAGCGTCTACCGGTTTACGCTTAATTTTTCTGGCTCAAATAGCTTAATTTCTGTGTCAAAGGTGCTCATTTACATTCGTAAACTCCGCGCCTTTTCCTTGAACTAAAGCTATTTGATTGAAAAATACGATTTGAAAGGCTCCTGTTGGGAGCTTTTTTTGTTTTTTTGGGTATTACGTTGTCGAGCATGCTCACTTACATTCGTAAGCTCCGCGTGCTCTCCTAGAATTTCAAACAACTACTTTGAAAAATATTGATACTAGAGGCTCCTTAATAGGTTCATCGCGGATTAGCGGGAACTAAAAACAAAAACGGTAGTAAGTGATATGG
>NZ_JBFSUR010000063.1:0-9614 GCF_041467535.1 Vibrio sp. 10N.247.311.47 | reverse complement strand
AAGTTATCGCGGGAGGAGTGAAACGACGGAATGAGCCGACCGAAGGGAGAACGCCTAAAGGTTCAAAGGTTCAAAGGTTCAAAGGTTCAAAGGTTCAAAGGTTCAAAGGTTCAAAATGAGGATTTAGCAAAAAAAATCCCCACCTTGAAAAAAGGCAGGGATAATAACTTATTTAATAACTTGGATAGCAAGGCTAGCAATAACACCGACAAGAGTAGTGACAAGCAACCAGTTCATACGGTCAAACTTTTTGTCGAATTTAGCTTCTAACTTTTCAAAGCGCTCATCGACCTTCTCTTCTAACTTTTCAATACGTTCATCGACTTTATCAAAGCGTTGATTAGTACGGTTTTCTAACGCCATGAGTTCTTCACGCGTGGCGTTATGTTGAGCTTGGTCAAACAACAGTTTGAGCAAGTCTTTTTGAGTGATATCGTTATTGTTATCTTGGTTCATATGATTCTTCATTATCGTTTCCTTATTAGATAATACCTTAAAGCGGTGTTTTTTTCATCATGTTTACACGTAAGCTCAAGGTTGAAAATCAGGTTATTACCACTTGCCTAGCGAGCGTGCGAGTGGTGAGTTGTAAGGTCCTTATTTTTGACCTAGCTTGAAAAGTGTGAACAAGAAGAAAACAGAGCGAGGCATTAACAGTAAGGCTTGGTGATGAATTTGAACGAAGGTAACGAAGCGTTTCACCAAAGGTAAAGGTGTTAGACAAGCGTATCACGCCACGCGTTGGGTGATTGTTCGCAGGAACTTAATGCCACATCGAGCTGGCTCGATATGAGTGGCATAAGTTATCGCGGGAATGAACCGACCGAAGGTTTCAATTCATTGAGAAGCTATTGAGGCTTCCAGATAATTAACTAATGCACAATGGTCTTTAAGAGTTAATGGTTCAACAGAGCCTAAAACACTCTTTGACGATTTGTTTTGTTAAAGGCAAAGACAAATTCACATATTGCTGCGTCACAAACACGATTTGAGAGAAAGTGGGTTCATTCAAAACGAGCGGTTTTTTACCTTTAACCCGAATTTCAAAACGTTCGACGATATAATCTTCTTCGTCGCCTTTTTCACACACCCATTCATCCACTTTTAACACACATTTTTCCTAATCCATTACAATTAAGAATATTGTACTCAAAGAGAAACGACGATTTATTGAGCGTTGATAAGTTATTGATATATTCCCCAAGAGAGACCATTCACGACACGGGGAAATCATCATGCAGCTATGCTGCATGATGACAATGTGGCATTAAAACCCAACATGCATCCACTTGGCGAAATGAGATTTCTGTGGTTCTGTCAGCGAGTTATCACCACCGTCAAAAACTCCAGTGGCTTCACCAACTCACCTTTCTTGAGCGATTCAACACTACTCAGCCATACAATACGGGCACTATACACTTGAGCACTGAAAATGTTAAGAGCAACTAAAGTACGCATTTACCCAACACAAGAACAAGCTGAGTTTTTAATAACTCAAGTTTGGTGCTGTTCGTTTTGCGTATAACAAAGCTCTACATTTAAAGTCTCACATGTACCGCAAGCATGGTGTAACGCAGTGCTATGGCATACATATATCGGCTGTCTGACTCACCTACAAACCAGAAACAGGCGTGGCTTATCAAGTTAGTCAATAGGGTCGGTTTCAAAAGAGCTTGTATCGCATTAGCAAACAAAGCTGTCAGAACAGCTTGGGCAATGCTTCGCTATGAAACAAAATATCAGTCAAAGACATTATTTTGCTAGCAATATGAATTAACAGATTACAAATAATGATGTTCAATGGTTAGACTAGCTTACTGAGACCTTGACTACTTCGCAATGCTATAAAAAGCTTTTTTCGCGGCAAGGGCAGTAGGTGCGCATGCATCAAAGGTTAGAAGGTAGATCCTTCAATGAGAAACCGAATATACGACCACATCTTATCCATTGCACATTCTTATCTTGTAAAACCCGTGGATTCCATATACGAAGTAGATGGCGGCCTTTTTTACGATATCTAGCTCTTCAGCTTGCTCAGCCAGTAATCGTTTGAGTTTGGCATTTTCATGTCTTTTTTAACGGCTTGACTGCCACCCATAGATTTGAGATTCATATAACGATAGTTGTCGTGCAGCAGCAGCGACACCGACTTTCTCAGCCAACTTAAGTGCTTCGATTTTAAATTCGGGAGCATGTTTGATTCGTGTTGTCTTGGTTGTCATTGTCCACCTCGTTAGTGATTGTACTCACTTAACGCAGTGTCCAAAACTGATGGTGCGGATCAGGCGGTCTTACACCAAATGAGTCGGAACGGCTCTACTGGCAAACTTATAAAACCGTGGCCAATTTTACTTGACCACTACACAGATACCGCCTTAGTTGGCGGTATCTGTGTTGATATTATAAAGTCAATGAGTCGTTTCGCAGACGCTTACAATACACTTACCGTTTACTTATATTATTAACCATTCTATTTGGACTACTTATAGATAAAGCTAATTCTGATACTCACAAAGTAGAAAAGAGCAAGGCCAATACTACACGCTTAAGTTCAGGGTTTTGCATTAATTGGCATCGGACAAATATCAACTAGGTAGCTTCAGGATATTAAGTAATTCCAAGAAACTGTTAAACACCTTTAATGCCATGCTAACTTCGTTGTCAAATGAAAATCTTAGTGTTTGATATCGAGTTGGTAGAAACTAACCTGAGTATAATCTCCAGCCTCAATACCTTCATTTTTACAACGCACTACACCCGTACTACATTGATTGTATGCACCAGCTTTAAAGAAGAACCATTCATTTTTATATCCAGCATCGTACTTATTACCAAGGTAGTGCCCCTTCGCTAAATCAATCGCAAAAGAACGAGTGATAGGTATTTTGCTCTCCAAGTTTTTCGTGAACTCGAGATACATAACATTACCATCAACTTGAATCTCGTAGGAGAACTTCTCCCCGAGTTTGATACCATCTGTGGGTTCTGGCTCACCAAATCGAATTTTAGCCTTGCCAAAAACATTGTGAGAAATATCCAAACGACGGTGGTAATCATCGCCTAATGCGTTATTTTCATAATTCCAATATACCGAACCATAGTTTTGATCAGGCAACTTACGGTAGAAAATTTTAAGGGGTTCATTCGTCCCTGCATGAATCTGTCCAATAACAACAGAGAAAGAGTCATTATGACGATGGTCACCACTTTGGCTTACATGGTCGACAGCAAGAGTCGCATTCATTTTTCCACCAATGGCACCAAACTTATCAGCATCAGGATGTGATGCAAGGACAAAATTGTTCGCAGGTTCATAAGGGCCAATCGATGTATTATCTGAGATTAAAGCATGAAGCTCAGAGCGAGCATTACTCGAATTCGGTGTTGTCATCGCTTTATTCGGAGCCGCAAACACCATTGCGCCGCTTTCTTTGTCGGTATAAAACCACGGTGCATGTTGGTAGTCTTCATTCAACTCAGCTTTGGAGATTTCCATCACTTTACCTTTACGCTCAGGTTTTGTGTCTTCCATCGGAATAACTATTTTCCATTTGGACAAATCAAAATTTTCAGACGGTGCTTTGCTTGGATCAAGTTGCGCCATCGCATGAGAAGAGATAGCCGAAATGGTCAAAGCCAGTAGGGTTTTAGAAGTAATATTCATTGTTGTTTCTCTTTATTGTTATGTTGAAAATCCACCGCGATAGCATTGCAACGGGTTTAGTGTATCACTGTGGTTGAAGACGACGCTCTTTGACTCCGAGATGAAGAAGCACACCGTCCCACTCGATAACTGCCCCCTCTTCATTTAGATGACAGCTCAAGTTCACCTCCTTTGCACAATTCATCAGTACACGGTGGTTCGAACGTGCTGGTAGCTGCCACTCTAGATGGTTGATTTGCTTCTGGGCATCCGATTCAACGTCACCATAAAAGTCACTAGAATCATTGATTTCTGGAACGAACCTTGGGCTCCCTATATCTTCTCCAGTAAGCTGAAGGAAATACTCAAGATTGCCTTGTAGAAGTCGAGTCTTATCAGATCCAAGCTCGACGTCACTCGGAGTGTGCAAACGCCATTGGAGCTCTCTCGCTTCAGTTAGCTCGATGTCGTCAAAAATCACAACACCTTTATCTGCTACTTGGACAAGCGTTCGCCAATAATGTTTGCAGCCCACGTAAGTCTCGGTTAAATCAAGAACAACGTAGTTGAAATCCGCGTCGTTTTTCTGTTTGATCAATTGAGCAACACCTGAAGGACAATCCAGCTTTTGCCCCATTCCAGCAATCAAAGGCAAGTTGTGCGCTTGAGTGGTTCGAGTCCACAAGCTGTGATGTTGGCTACCAAATCGATAACCATAACTGCCACTTGGGGTTAAGATATTTTGGCCCTGATCAACGAAAGCAAAGTTACCTTGGTCGCCATGACGGTGTGAGCTGTTGCCAAACTGACTCGCGCGGTAATACAGAGCCATCTTGTTTTTCGACAGCTTGCCCAGGCCAGCGTATGAGTAATAAATATGCGCTAAGTCATTTGAATACTCGTCGACGCCATCCGTCACCTCACTATGGCTCAACTGCGGCATGGTTGGCACAACATCTAATAGATGCAATTTGTAAGACTGGACTTCATCTTCTAGCACTTTATCCAAACGACGGGCGGCCTGATCACCGTAGCGCTGTGCGTAAATACGTAGTGGATTTTGAGCGAAGAACCCGGGCCACTCTTTGCCTTCTCGTTGACACCAAAAGCCGTCACCAAACGGGTGAATACGTTCTTGAGTCGCCACAAAGTCCATTGCAAATTTGACATAGTTTTTGTAAAACGGATGATTATAGAAAGAGAATCCACTCAAACGCTCCACAGCCAAAAAGAACGGATGATGCCACTTGGTATAAGACGACGAATAAAAAGGCCCTTCTACCCAACTTCCATCTTCGCCTCCATAAAATGGCAAAACACCTCGATAAATCGTCAATGCGTAGTCCAACCAACGCTCACACGTGGTGATATCAAACTCTTTATGCAAAGTAAGGGCGGCAATACCTAAGTAAGCTGGAAGCCTTGATGTATGAGAATGCCCGGGAAACTGCTTAAACTGGTCTTGTTCTAGCCTTTCTTCCATTTGAAACGCTAAGCGAACCAATAATGGACGAACAAAATCACGTTCTTCCCCTGTCAATAAAGGCGACAGCCAGTGGTAAGCGAGATATAAGTTCCTTGCTAAAGACAAACCGACCTCATCTCCCCAAGTACATGGGCGAAGCAAAGAAGCGGGTCCCTCTGGGCTCCACTCAGCAAGGCGCAATAACACCTGACAAGCTTGATGACCAGCAATATCGTCACCCCAAACTCGATAGAGTAACGTTAAGGCAATCAAATCACGGTCAATCCAGTTACGCACATTTGCAATGGCTGTACGCTTCCCTTCTTCCTGCCCTCTGCGATAGTGATTAGGGTATTGGATCGCTTCAATATCAATGTCTTCAACACTTGCAGCAAATTTCGCTCGAAACTCTGAAACCGATTTTTGTATAGTTGGGATATCAATGTCGAAATACAGTAAGAACTGATCATGCTCTTCACATAAAGCAAACAGCTCTTTCGCCGATGGGGCTAAATATTCCTCTGTCTCCGCATCAATAGAGAACTCGTGCCAAAGAGATAATTCCCCACTCTGCTCACACCTTACTCGCCAACGGTAGTTGCCCTGTTCAAGGGAAAAGTCCAGCTGCATCGGAGACTGAATACACTCCCAATGCCATGATTTTTTATGGTCTACAGCCTCTAACTCAAGACAATACAACGCTTCATAACGCTCATGAGGCCAGTTAAAACTGGGCGGATTTACCACCACAGTATTCTTTGTTGGTGAAGTAAATAACTGAAAGTCATGCTTTCTTGTTAGGGGTAACATGGATTAATTACTCCTTATTAAACCAGTGATATTGGCCTGACTCAGGGTCAATCCGACCAATTTGTTTAGCTGGCGTGCCAGCGACTATCGCGTAAGGGAGAACATCTGATGTGACCACGGAATTGGCACAGACAAGCGCGCACTCACCGACCGTCGTTCCCGGTGTAATAACGACACCAGAGGTAAGCCAGACGCCTCTTTGAATGACCACGCTCCCCTCCTCCCAACAACTGCGCCCACTAAAACAATTCGTCATTGGGTCAAACACATGGTTACCCGCAACAATAGAAACGTGAGGACCAATCGCGACATCTTCACCAATGACGACATCACCGTTGATGTAGCTGTACAAACCAACATAGCTACGTGGACCTAATTGATTGTCCCCAATGCGAACGATAGCGCCCGGCGCAATACGCACATTTTCATTCGTGAAACCAAGAATTTGAGCTCGTGTTTCATCGTCCGGTTTATTGTTGCTTTGATTGATATATAAGGTGAATTTACGAAACTCTTCATCGGTGAGTTCGCCACCAAATTTTTCTTGTACTGACATAGTGAGTTCCTTGGGCTGAATGAATTCAGCCCATTTTGATTAAACATTATTTGTTATAGAGATAGGATTTATTGAGCGGCTGGCTCTTTTTGAAGCAAGTAGAAGTAGACCACCAATACCACCGATGGTCAGAGCAACAATAATGAACAACATGCGCCCCCACATTGGATTCGGAATAAAAACCAACATAGAGAGGAACACCGCCGCAATCAGCAGCATTTTCCCAAGCATATCGCGCTGTTTGTTGTCCATTGCGATGCTCGTAGCATTCTCTTCCACCACAACTTCAGTATCAACATTGCTAAAGAAACGATTAACTTCAACTTCTCGCTCAGGAGCATGCCCTTTATAGAAGAACTGGGAGAGAACAAAGAAGGGCAAAGTAATTGACATATGGCCAACCACGCCAAGCGTCACTGATTTCATTTCCGCAAACTCACGAGCAGATAACGGTTGGTCGAGCCCAAGAATGCCTTGCATCATCTCTGGTGTGATGAAGAACGCAATGATGGATGACACCACCATACCGACTAAGATAGTGCCCCATCCGGCCCAATCTGGTGTTTTTCTGATGAAGAAACACATAATAGATGGAATAAGGACTGGGAATCCGACCAAAGTGCCAACGAGCATCATCAGGTCAAAAAGACCAAACTGCTTCAAAGAAGTGAGGAACAGGGCAGAAATGATAATGATAATTCCGAATGCAGCGGTAAGCACTCGGCTCGCATTCATTAATTTGGCTTCTGTTACCTCTTTACAAAAATAAGGTTCGTACACGCTTTTTAAAATGATCCCTGCATTACGGTTTAGTGCTGAATCCATTGATGACATTGTCGCGGCGAACATGGCTGCCAGCATCAACCCAACCATGCCAACTGGCATCTCGTTCTTAACGAACATGTAGTAAGTTGCGTCTGCGACTTTGCTGCCTAAACCTTCAAGTCCCCAAGTGCTGGTATCTGGATAATTTCCCGCGACAAACCAAGCAGGTAGGAACCACATCAAAGGGCCAATGATCATCAAACCACATGCTAACAGCGCTGCTTTACGAGCATTCTTAGTGTCTTTTGATGCAATAAATCGATAAGAGTCTACCATGTTGTTGGTACTGAAAAACTGCTTAACAAAAATACAGATAAACCAACCAACAAATAGGTATGAATAACTGTAGCCATCGCCGATGAGTTGTTGTGTCGGTAAGCCCACTTCAAGTAAATTGCCAATACCACCTGATTTCCAGATAGCAACCATCGCAGCAATAAAGGTCATGACGGTGATGATTATCATCTGCATAAAGTCAGAAGCGATAACCGCCCAGCTGCCACCAACTAAAGAAATAAATAGAACAACCAGTCCCGCCCCTACGATGGTCTGTTCTAAAGGGACGCCAATTACGGCACTAGTGAAAACGGCTAAACCATTCAGCCAAATCGCAGCTTGCAGCACACTTAGGGGAACGTTAGCCCATGTAAAGACTTGTTCATTGACACGCCCAAGACGTAAACGTATACCTTGGATCGGGCTGATCACACGCATTTGGCGGGCTTTCGCCGCAAAGAAAAGGTAGTTGACAAAATATCCAAGGGCGTTAGCGAAAAAAACAATCGCAACTGACATACCACTGGTCAGTGCTTTACCCATCAGACCTGTGAATGTCATGGCACTCAGCGCCATCATGAAGGCACTAGAACCAACCATCCACCAAAGCATCTTACCACCACCACGAAAGTACTCGCTCGTGTTCGCTGCGGCTGAACGAAACACCCAACCCAACCCGATAAGGAAGGCGAAGTACCCTAAAACTATGATTACATCAATGTCCATTTTTTTGTTTCCTGTTTTGTAGGGAGATAGTACGCACATCTCATGCAGTTCGACACGCTCTAATCGACATGTTTTAGAAACAACGGAGACTTACACCATAAACAAAACTAAACTAAACGGACTTAAACAAAGTTGGAAATAGCATTAATGTATAACAATAATACAAAAAAAATAGGCACTCGATGGATCTGAAAACACTCACCACTTTTGTCACAGTTGCGCGTTTAAAGAACTTCACAGCAGCCGCTAGAGAACTTCACACGGTACAGCCGACCGTGTCTCGTCATATTTCTGATCTAGAAAATGAACTGCAAACAAAGCTGTTTGATCGTACGACCCACCAGGTTGATCTGACCCCATCAGGGGAACGATTACTGCCAGAAGCCCTACACATCATCGAGAATGATCAACGAGTAAAGTCCGTAATCAAGCAGATAGATTCTGATGAACATCAAGAAATTAAAGTCGGATATCTTGCTACAGCGTGCTCTTTCTTCCTTCCGGAATTGATTAACCGATTTCGCGCTAGGTACACCAATGCCCAATTGCGTCTGTATGAAATGACACCTGCCGAGCAAATTGAGGCCATGGTCGACAATAAAGTTGATATCGTTTTCAGTCGTGAAAGCCATCACTTAGACGAAAGTTATTTTTCTTCTTATCTTGTCTACGAAGACAGCTTGACTGTACTCCTACCCCGAAATCATTCTCTCGCGGCTAAAAAATGCATCGACATTGAAGATCTCCAAAATGAAAGTCTTCATCTATTTCATCGCAATGAATGGTTAGGTGTTTATGAGAGAATCATTCGGTGTTGCAAGGAAAACGGGGTTGCGCCCAATGTCGTTGGAAACCCAATGAATATGCGTCACTTAGTTACGACCATCTCTTCAGGGTTAGGTATCTCCATCGCCCCTCGGTGCATTAAATTTATCGCAGATGACAGTTGCGTATGCAGGCCAATCAACCAAATCGACATTCAATTACCTTTAACGGCCTATTTCCGTAAACACAACAAAAACCGTATCGTCGATGAATTTATTTCGCACACCATTACTGAGAGTACCAAAATTCAAACAATGCTTTAAAGTTCATTGCAGGTTTAGAACCGGCGACGGTGTCGCCGGTTCAACGATCGCAGCATAACCTACCTCAGAATAAGTCCCTGACTGACCTAACTTCTGCTCTACAATCTAAACACGGGTGTTTGTTGAACACTTTCATTCTGTTTTCGCTATTTCAGATACACTCATCCTATGAAAAACCTAAATTGACCTGATTTGGGATTGAATCAGAGCATGATGGACCAGCTC
>NZ_JBFSUR010000062.1:0-9745 GCF_041467535.1 Vibrio sp. 10N.247.311.47 | reverse complement strand
ATCCACCGCTCTGTCGCTTTAATGCCACAACTGCTGCAAAAGCGAGATTTACACGTCTGGTGAATGTATTTGTGATGGGTGCAGTTAGCATGGCGGCATCGATACTCTTTAGAGCCAAGTATCGTTGGCATTGAAGCATTGTTTGATGGGCTTATTCGGAAACATGGTCTATAGGATAAACGATTCATGCAAAGCACCCTAGTCGGTTGAGTCTCTTTGTTTTCGGCCGTAGGCCGCTCAGGCGACACCGTCGCCGGTTCTACCGCGTTGTAGATGCGTACCTGGCCAATTCGTGCCCGGAAAATGTAAGTAATTTACCAATTAATTGATTAACAAATCATTTTCAGACAGAATAATATAGTTATTCAACAACCAACATGCTCCTTATGTGTGAAATATTTGCTCATCAGCCAACAGAAAGTTACCAGTTTGTTACCCGCTCGATTCGTATAGATGGACATGCAACCAGCGTAAAACTCGAATCGAGCTTTTGGCTGGTCCTAGAAGAGATTGCTCACTCTCAGAATCTTACCGTGCCACGCTTCATATCAACAGTCTACACAGAGGCTCTAGAGCATAATGGTGAGGTAGGTAATTTTGCCTCCCTGCTTCGCTGTGCTTGTTTAATTTACTCCAGCAAACGATAACGATTAACGTATATGATTGCATTTAAATCAAATAATAGCCTTTCATAAAAAGTTTTGTCGTACTCACGTACTACCAGCCTGGTTCATTCACTCATTACTATCCTGACTTCAATTGAGGAAAAATAATGACTAAGCTGATTCACAGTATGATAAGAGTGCACGACCTAAAAACCTCTACCGTAATGCGCTAGAACTTGAAGTCACTGTTCAATATCAGCTCAATGACTTTACCCTAATTTACCTTGCCAACAGCGAAACAGGCTTTGAACTTGAGTTGACACACAACCATAATCAAACTACTCCATATGCTCATGGTAATACCTATGGACACCTAGCAGTCAGTGTCGAGTGTATAGAGAAAACACATAAACGTCTGGCGAACTGCGGTATTGGAACTTCAGATATCAAATCATAAAACTACGAGCAGAAACCGCTGGTAACCTTCTTCTTTATTACAGACCCCGATGGATACAAGATTGAATTTATTCAACGTGAAGGTCGATATCAATAACCAATAACCTAAGGAAATACAATGATTTACTTAACTGCACACTTTTACGCAAAATCCGGACAGGAAAAGAAGTTGCATGAACTACTCAGCGCAATGCTAATACCAACTTTAAATGAACCTGGCTGCATTAGTTATTATTTATTTCAGGATGAATCTGATGATAGAAAGTTCTTATTTCAAGAACAGTTTGCTGATCAAACAGCTTTTGACGCACATTGCAAAGAAACGCACTTCCTTAACCTACTTAGAGGCCTTAATGGACTGCTTGAACAAGAACCAGATATCACTTTCTATCACAAAGTGGAGCCACAAAGTTTAAGTTGATTCTCACAATTTAGTCAGAGTTACTTTTGGTGTACAACGAACAGTATTATCCCTTTAGTCAATACCATGTATGAAGTCGTCGATGTTGATTGTAATAACCAACCAGATAATCTGTTATTGGCTTGGCTCGCCTCTATAAAACTTCTATCACCATTCGTTGGCACCTATCCCGTTATCAAGCTTCTGAACACTCGCTCCATAGGGATATCTCAGCAATTTCCTTTCCTACCCATACTTTGAGTAATTCGATATTTCCATAGCAACTGACGATATTTCTTACTCGTATAGTAGCAACCTTGGTCCGAGTGGTACATCACGCCAGATAGTCTTCCAAGGTTCTCATAAGCCATGCTTTGCGCCTTGCCGTCAAGGCACTATCTGGTGAGTTAGACATTCCAACCGATGGCTTTTCGTGCGAATAAGTCAATGACAACCGCTAGATAAGACCACCTTTGCTCAGTCCGGATGTAGATCACATCACCGCACCATACTTGATTCTATTCCGTTACCACGAACTGACGATTTAGAATGTCCTTTTCTTCTTCAATACGCTTGATTTTCTTTTTAAGGTCACGGATTTCTCTTTGCTCTGGAGCCCGTGGCGATGCATTGGGAGCCTTATCTACTCTTTCAACTTTGAGTTGCCTTATCCAGCTTTCTAACGTTGTTCTTCCAATACCCATCGCTTCGCAGGTTTCTTTGTAGGTACGTCCCTAGTCAAGCACTAGTTGATCGCATTCAAGCTTGAATTCTGGGTTAAAAATGCGTCTTTCACGCTTAGTCATATTGTCATCTGTTTTAGTATCGAGATGATCATACTCCACCTCTTAATCAGGTGGCCAAATTCACTATGCCACTTCAAATTCCCGGCCGACCCTTTAATGAGTATTTTGTGTGACGCATGAAAAAGCCCACGTCTGTAATTTAACATTAATGCCAATTTCCTTTAGGTATATTTTTCGGATCACTTGGCAACTTTCTAATAATTAGCTGTATATGACACTCATCACCAAAACTGCAATTAGAGAATATTCCTACAACTCAATAAGGTGAATATATATATACTTTTAATTTACAGGCTTATATATATACAAATTAACATTTATGTGTGATTTTCATAAATTTAAATGTGGGTTAATTGTTATTTAAATAATTAAGATATAGGTCACACATATATAAAACATAATGTACTAAATTAGTTTAAACCACTGACATATAGAGAAAATTATGAAATTACCTATTGCTACAATTTTAATAACAAGTGCATTTAATACATCTGCTTTTACAATTGTAATTAAAAATAATACAGATGCTCCGATTATGCCTTTTGTTATGAATACAGACGGTTTGACTGCCGATTCTATCAATGGTTGGATTACAGCTAGTAACGAACGAGTTTATGACAAGCGTTCAAGTTGGTTAGATGATCCATCTGTCAATGTCAATGAAGGTAGCACTCATGAAATGTTAATGGGTGATGACCATGTTACAGGGTTTACTTGTGGTGATATTTTATTCGAAGGTAGTCAAGAAATCTTAGTCACTCAAGATAGTGAAAGCAACGACCTAATATGCCAAGTCCAACCATTGGGCACTGTAACTGAAAGTAGTAGTTATACTCACAATACAGATGGGAAAAACCGTGGTTTCATTATTAAAGACATGAAAAATGAATCTGATATAGATAGACCAGAAAAATATGCTGATGGACCTCAAGATCTAGTTTGGGGAGGTGCTGGTATTGGTGTTAATACATATGTCACGGTCAATGCTATTAATAATCAAACAGGGAGTGAACATCCAGTAATAATTACGATGAGAAGGAGCAATCAATGCACTTGGCGAGAGATGAATACAACTGTAAGTTGTCAAAGTGCTACGATCTCTAGCTTCAATGCATTCTTTGAAGAATCCCTTAATGATGTGCTACCTTCCGGTGCATATTCAGGAGTAACCAAAATTGGAGTTGCTGAATGGCAAGGTTCCGAAGTAGATAATTTCAATTTAGGCATCGAAATCACGAAAGAATAATACTGAACTACTAAGGTTAATTAAGAGGGCCCCCCCCCTCTTTGATCTTACTCGATGAACTTGATTTTCACCTGCAATGCACAACAAACTACAAACTTTGATATATTTTGAAGGTGTTGGTGAGGTTACCCCATTCATACTTTATGCTAATTTGGGTGATGGGACACAATTTACTAACAGTCGACAAGCATCAGCGTTTATCAGGCTAACACCTTTACAATACAGTTCATTCGGTGAATTGATGATGAAGGGCCATTAATAAATTTGGCGGAGTTTAAGGCTCTTCGCTCGATGCTCTACCTTGATGCTATGGCATACATATATCGACTGCCTTACTCACCTACAAACCAGAAACAGTCGTGGCTTAGTGACCCGAAGATAACAAGTCTGGGTTCATAACAAGGTTGCGAACACCGTGAGCATGGTCTTCATCGAACTCATTGCTTGCTAACCACTGTGCTACAGAGGCAATGTCTACCTTCGCCACTTTTGGTCGTACACTCCAAGTCACTTGCAGTGGAGATGCCTGTTTATTGTAGCTAGGGCCAGTTGTTGAACCAGCATATCGAATCGGTTTACCGGTATTTTTCGGGATGTTTATTGCTTGATAGACTCCATTTTTCACCTCGAATTGGGTCAAATCAACGAAGTTAAGTGCACTTTTATCATTAACAAGTACAAATACTTGCGTTTCTACACGCAATTGCGGATTAGAAGTTGACTCACTTAAACATGCCCCGAGAGTTGGTCCTGGCTTAACTTGGGCCGTTGAATGAACGTAGTGAAGCTCAATAGTATCACCTGATTCTAGTTGACTATGGCCTTTAGCGCTGACAGTATCTTTAAACGGCTTAAGCTCAGCGTCACTTAACTTACCGTTATAAACATAGCCAGTATTGTTGCCTTTGCCGTCACCATTACCTGCGTAAACGTTAAATTCACCGCCCTTATGCTCTGCATTTCTATGAAAGTGAACATTACATAGGTTCATTTGTGAGTATTCAGGCGCTTTCCCAAAGTAACGGGTATTATTTCCTGCTAGGTTGTCTATATCACGTGGAGATTGAGGGCCAAACCCTTTTCCTTGAGTGTTTTCGGCAAGCGCTGTACGTTGCTGTGCGATAACACTATCAGCAACATCATGGTTGCTTGAGGCCTGAACGGCTTGCGGTGTAATCACAAGTACAGAAGACAAAAGTAACACTTTATTCATATGCAAATTTAAACCTTTTTGATAGTTGTAAAAGTAAATGAACGTATAGGTGTTACGTTCCTGTGTACATATGATAAGTGTGAGATTTTGTGATAATGCGTGGTCGGTTCCAATTAATTATACAGAATTAAAAACAGCGGTTTCGGTGTCGGACTTATATAGAAAACCATGACTATCGACATACTGTCGGTCAAAATCCATCTCGGTGCCGTGATGTAATACGCCTTCAATCATAAAGGTGACTTCTGAAGAGGAGCTGCGTTTAAGCAGAAAGTAGATACAGGTTGATTTCTTCTCTACATGCCAATGAATAATAACACCAAGCTTCTTAGCATCCGAGGCGCTGGATGTTGTGCCTTCTCCCCACATAGAAGGATTTCGGGAAATAAAATTTGCGTTTGCGACTTGCCCAATGGCGTTACGTAATGCAGTTATTGTGAATAAAACGACGAAGCACATTCAGTATTTCTTTATAAGCTAATACCATGCTGGCTTCCACTTAGTCGTTTTAATCCTATATTCGTGCTCATTCCGTAGAGGCAGAATAATATACGTTACTGTTAGCTTTTACGGTCAAGGTTTTCTTGTTCGTCTACGGTTTTAAAATGATCGCTAGATCCAATTCTCAAGTCAGCTTCCTTGAGAACATCAAGTAAACTGGTCATGGGCGATCGACCGGTGATCTCTCGCTGCAGGTAAGCAAGATTCATCGGCTTCTGTTGTGTAATCGAAATTCATTTTTTACCCTGGGACAAGATTCGAACATTACGATTCTTAGCTCTGATAGCTTGTAATCTGGTACAACGCTCATTGATCCCCCTTAAATTCACTGGTCAAAATGCTTTACCATTGACGTTATTTTAGTCAATATTTTTTACCGTCCCAATAGGTTTCGTATTATATTTTTACGAAAGTTGTTAGACAAATTCCAAGCTAACTATACGAAAGAGGCCGTTGCTATCGCAACGGCCTCTTAGGTTAGAGATTTTGATATAACGTCTAAGCGTGTGTGAAGCCAAAGTCTAATTGGCAACCACACGCCTTAGCGTATTTCATTAGTGTTTTAATAGTAGGGTTTCCTGTTCCCTTTTCGAGCCTAGAAACATTAGACTCTTTAGTACCCATGGGCGCTGCATAGGTTGGCGGAGTCGCTTTGTTAATCGATATCAAAAATGAACATGTGCCCATTACGTGCGGCATGTTCACTTGAGCAGCACAAGTTAAGTAATCACCTAAACTTGAATAGTCTAGTAAATACACGTCTTTTCAAAAGTTGGCGGCTATCACAGCGCTCCGGTCACTCCCCCTATCGAGCACTGATTAGCGAAATAAGAAGCATCGCCCAACGGGTGGTGAGTAGTCACAACGTTGCAGCGCTGCAACTTTTTTGACGGACAAAACACACGAACTCAACATTGGATATTACTTAGGCCGATTAAAGTCAAACAGTTGGTTAATAGGCACTCCCATACATAACAATAGATTCGCCCATGTACCAAGGTTCACTCTCACAATAAGCCTACCAAAATGGTCTTTACTGTAGCCAAGTAAATCAGCGACATCTTGACGGAAGAGGCCAGTGACAAAATCTTTGCCATAAAAGAACTTTACGATTTTCTCATTAAGTTTAACAAAGCTTTGAGCATTATAGACATAGTTATTTAGCAATTTCGCCTTTTCAATTATCCTTGGGGTTGGAGACTCTTAATATTCGTACTCGGCGAAGAGAATGCGGGGTTTATGACGCACTTACATAACTACAAGTTCGTAAAGTAAATCAACATGGCGCCCTATATCTATGGCCGTTATACCTACAAGTTATTTAATATCTTGTCTTTAAAATAGTGTGTACAGTCAACTTGGTCCCGTTGTTCTGGTTCCATAAACTCTGTAGCAAATTGTTGATAAACACCTGATGACAAGAACAGCTCGAACAAGTCTGGATCAAGGTGTCTCTCTTTAACCATAAAACTCATAATTTTTATTGATTCAGATAGTGTCTTCGCTTTCTTGTATGGACGGTCTGTGCTTGTCAAAGCTTCAAACACATCAGCTATAGCGATAATTTTGGCCGTTAGCGGCATTTCATCCCCTTTCAATCCCATGGGATACCCGGTTCCATCTATTTTTTCATGGTGACCGCCGGCTATTTTAACCACATCGCGCATATGTTTAGGGAAAGGTAATGACTTAAGAATGTTGATTGATTGAATGATGTGGTCATTGATAATAAATCGGTCTTCATCTGTCAACGTTCCTCTACGAGTCGATAAATTATAGATTTCGCCTAGGTTAGCTTGGTAATCAGGTGCCTTTAGAGTGAAGCACTCTTCATTTTCTCTTGGGAAATTCCAAGGAACAAGGTGTTCAGGTAAGTCGGCTAGTACACACTCTGTCGCAGGTATAGGTTGGTGCTCTTGGCTTCGATGTTGCTCAATCCACGATGTCCCTGCCGTTTTACTTAGTGTCCTTGTCCAAGTTCTCTGCGCGATGTCATGCAAACGACTGATATGAGCATCATCAACAAACTCCCCCCCTAAGTTAAGTTCCGCAACAAATTCAAAGTCATTATCAACTTGGTTATTATGCTCATTTAATGACTTTAGCACGTCATCAGGCAGCTCACCGAAATGTATTTTGAGTAACTCAATTTCTTTTTCACGTTTAACGACTTCAAATCGCATCCGCACTTCGTGAATTCGGTTATAGATGGTTTCTAATTTTGTTGCTTTATCAACGATATGTTCAGGTGTAGTGATCTTGCCACAATCATGAAGCCAACTCGCCATCTTTAGCTCTTCCCATTGTTTTGGGGTTAAGCTAAAGTTTTCAAATGCCTGATGTTGTGAATTTTGTGCTGCTTTGGTTAGCCACTCAGTAATGATCGGAACACGTTGACAATGATTTCCGGTGTAAGGTGACTTTCTATCTAATGAACCGGCAAATACTTGAATAAATGAATCAAGGAGCGACTTTTGTGCCTCTATCAGTTCGTGGGTTTCGATAGTAACCGATGTAAAACCCAGTAACGTGGTTAAGTAATCCTCGTAAGAGTGATAGCGTTCTAGCGCATTGTCTCCTTCAAACAACAATCCAAACGAACCAATTACACTGCCTGAACGATCCATCAGTGGCATACACACTACTTTACCACGACGAACACGATCCCAAGGGAGATTAAGTCGCTCTATCTCCTCTGCTTCGAATGTCATCACTTTATTAGCAGCAAACAATTCTTCCATTATCTTCTTTGCTTCACTGACAGGCAGTGGACACGCCTCAGCTTGATGCGCTTCCATACCTTGATACCAAACATACTTGGGGACTAGCACCTCATTATCGATATCGTGCAGATACAAAAATATACCACTCGCCTCCACTGCTTGTGCGGTGTCGTGACATACCAAACTCAGTATTTCATCGAGATTTTCTTTGTTAGCGATATTGTTCGTCAAAGAAATAAATTGGCTGATGGTTGACTGAGTTGCACTTTGCGCTTGATTGAGTTCGGCTATTTCTCGTATATAGCAGTGCTGAATAACGTGTTCTTTATCGAATTTGAAGCTTTCAATATCTTTCGCTTTGCGGGTCGCTCGCTTAATGGGTTGCGATATATACATAGAAATAACGTAAATTCCCGGTAATATAAGCAACAGTATCAATAAAGAGGTGTAGATTGTTTGTTTTTTAATTAATACACCATTATCAAACAAATCATCAGCTTTAGCTGCCATAAGTAAGTGAAATTGTTGACCATAAGAATGGCCAAACGTGGCTATGTGCCCAAACCATTTCTCACCTTCAAAGTAGAACATACCGAGCTGCCCATCTCTTTTCTTTCGCTTAATTGCATAATTGATTGCTTTATTAGGTAACAAGTCAAGTCTACGTGTCATCTGAACTTTAGGGACAGTTTTATTTGCGCTGTCACTGACTGCAAAAATTTGTCCTTCATCATTATAAAGAACGCGAAGAGATGAAGCGTTGGTCAAGGTATCGGTAAGGGTTTGTTGTAGGTCTTCTAGCAACACTTCCGCAGAAATAACAACACCTTGATCGTTTTTACGATAAATAAATACACCCAACATTTCTGATGTCGGGTGGATTGATGGTGTGGAAATTAAGGCGGTCGCTTCTTGCGCATCACTAAACCAGCGATGTGATTTGTACAGAATCGCCTTCCCTGGCTCGATTTCTGATATGAGCTGAAGGTCCTTATCAACCCCTCGAATTTTCAGTATTCCTTTATGGTTATGGGCGATAATAAATTTTACGGTCGTGTTTAAATCCCCCCGCTCAGCCATAGCTTTGTCATTGACTCTAGCTATAGAAAGGAGGTCACCTGAAGGATAATAAAAAGAGTACGACGTGACATGGGGGAATTCGTTTAATAGCTGAGCGAGCTGAGGAATCAATTTTTCTCGCACTTCTATATCTGGTGAATTTACGGCGTAACTTTTTGTGAAAGCGCCAATAGCGGTAAATGCGGTACCGTAGTGCTTGTTAAGTTGGAGCTGAGTCTCTATCGCAATGCGGTTGAACAACTTAGCATTCGCCTCTAAAATAAGCTCTGATAACCCCTTGTTCGTTAGCCAGATTTGTATCCCTGATGTTAAAACTACAACCAATATTATCACTGTCGTTAGATATACGTGAATCGATAATGTCGCACGTTTGACGTTCATTGTTCCACTTCGCTGACTTATTCGTTTCATTAACTGTAGTTGTAATTTACCTTTTGGGTTTAATAAATTGATTATATTGGCCTAGATAAGGGAGGTGCGTCCATCACATCAAAGCCACTTCTTTGTCTACCCCCAGTAAGTGCGGGATTACTTCGCCACCAGTAAGCGTTGAGTGATAAAGTATGTGCCATTGTTAGAACATCGAGCCCACAAAAAGAAGAAGCCAATAGCTTTATCTTGGCGAATAGACGAAACGTATATCAACGGATTGCCGGGAAGTGAAAGGCAAAATGAACCAGGCAGAACCGGCGACGGTGTCGACAGAGCGGTGGAG
>NZ_JBFSUR010000061.1:0-10163 GCF_041467535.1 Vibrio sp. 10N.247.311.47 | reverse complement strand
CCATGCCTTCGAATGCCCACTTTCCTAAGCTAGCCCAGAAGTTCAAGAAAGACAGAGGCACATACATACCATCAACGGTTTCAGTTACTTCACGCGTTGTTATTGGGCCATAACCCGGCACCATGAAGTAGGGACCATTCCCTACCCCGTAATGACCAATCGCATCAGAGAACGACTTATCATCGTATTTGGTGATCCCCGCTTCGCTGGCAATATCGATTAAGCCTAACAAACCAATCGTTGAGTTAATCCAAAAACGATTGAAATGGTCGAGTGCTTTTTCACCATTGCCCATAATAAGGTTATTCACCATGCTTGATGGTTCGTCTAAGTTGGCTAGAAAATTGGATATACCAGAACGTACTGGCACAGGGGTGTAGTCAACATAAGCGAGGGAAACAGGGCGAACTAAATAAGGATCTAGATATTCGTAGTTGATATCCCACATCGCTCGGTTGAAGCCTTCAAAAGGATCATTCGGGTGGGACTCTTCGACGTATTCAGAGGTTTCGAGGTTATCATCGTCAACACTTTCGTCCGGCGCACTTGAACACCCAACCGTTAAGCTTGCGATAAAAAGTAAACTCGAGAGTCTTAAAACACTGACAGACATATCACCTTTTCCATAAGGAATCCAAATAATAAAAAAGGCCAGCAATCGCTGGCCTCAATTGTTTGGCTAAGTCTATACCGTTTATCTGCAAATCGGAATAGCTAACACCTATGCAAAGTGGTGATTAATATTGCTTATTGATATCAATGGTAACTGGAGCACCCAGTTCAACCACTTCACTTTCACCGTACCAATCGCCTTCGCGAGTTGAAACGTTGCCGTCTGTATCAAGCCTAGCTCTAACCATCAGAGTTTCAAGGCTAGACAGCTCTTGTCCTTCCAGCATGCTGTTGCCGTCATCTAGAACAACAGTACGAGGGAAAGTCCCTAGTGGGTAACGAGCGGCTGCGATAGGCATTGGAGAACCATCTGCTCTGTGTACTGAAACAATTAACACTGAGTTAGGGTCAGCATTCACGTCTGCAGATAGATCGAGCGTTACAGCAACAGTCTTACCTTGGTCGACACCCATATTGTCGCCCATTTTCTTCTGAGCACTTTCAATACTGCGCGAAAGCATTTCATAGCGACTGTCTTGTGGACCAATCATCTGCTGCATGATGCTCCAGTACTTCACCGCACCTGGGTAGTCTTGACGCTCAAACGCATCAAACGCAAGCAGTGAGAACACACGAAGGTCAACGTAATCGTTTTGAATCAAACGGCTCAAAATCAAACGAGCTTGGTTTTGATCAGCTTCATCAGGAGAAAGCATCAGTGCTTGTGCGAAACCTAACTGAACATCTTCATTCTTAGGTTCAAGCTTGTAAGCTCGTTCCATAGAATCTTTTGCTGTTTCAGCGTCGCGGTTAGCCAGTGCAATACGACCGAGTAGCAACCAACCTGTTGAATCTTTTGGTTGGTAATGCAGACGAGTACGAAGCGCTAGAGTCAAATCTTCCAACTCATCATCCGTTAGTGCACCACCTTCCGATGACATTAGCTTTTTAGACAATTCAGGAAGGTTCGAGCTCACTTCTTGCCAGTGTTGAACTTTGTCCAACGCACCGAACTTAAAGTACATACCATAAGTCACAACGACGACAAGGATGATCGACGGTACAACCACACCAAGCGTAGAGATTTGAGTCTTCTTCATCTCTTCTTGTGCAGGAACATCATCAAGCAGAGACTGTTTCAAATCATCGATCAGTTCTTGTTGGTTATCAACAAGACCTTCCTCTGCTTCTACTTCTAACTCGACAAGACGGTCTTTATAGAACGCTTTATTCAACTCGTCGCGAAGCATCTCGTCATTGTTTGCCTTCTTGTTAATGAAAGGCAGAACAATTAAGAAAATTGCCGCTAGCGAAAGGATAATGGTAGAAATCCAAAATAGAGTCATTACTTCTTATCTCCGTCGTTCTCTTCATCGAGTAACGCTTTTAAGCGAGCTTCTTTGTCTGCATCCCAGTCTTTATCTGACTCTACTGCTGCTTTTGATTTTGACTTTCTGCTTCGTAAAATAATCAAACCAAATCCAAACACAACAACCGCAAACGGACCAATCCAAAGGATCGATGTAGCTAAGGTCAGTGGCGGGTTGTACGTTACAAAGTTACCGTAACGAGCAATCATGTAATCAATAATTTCTTGCTCAGACTTGCCGTCTTTTGTCATCTCGTACACTTTTTGGCGTAAGTCGACCGCTAGCTCAGCATTCGAATCACCAATCGTGTTGTTCTGACATTTAGGGCAACGTAGCGTATTACTCAACTCTTTGAACTGCTGTTCTTGATCTACGGTATCAAATTCATGGAACTCGATAGGCGCAGCAGAAACAGTCGCTGAAATTGCGAACGTAGCGAATAGAGTAATCAGTGCCTTTCTAATCATTTCGATTCCTCCAACAACTCTTGATACATCGGCTCAAGCGTCGATGCCCAGTTGGTTGGGTTCACGTCACCAACATGGCGGTAGCGAACTACGCCGTTAGCATCGATTAGGAAAGTTTCAGGCGCGCCATACACGCCAAGGTCAAGACCTAGCATGCCATTACCATCAAACAGGCTAATTAGGTACGGGTTACCCAACTCTTTTAGCCAACCAACCGCTTTGTTGCGATCATCTTTGTAGTTAAGACCAATGATCTTAACGCCTTGATCCGCAAGCTTGTTCAGGTAAGAGTGCTCTGCATAACAAGTAGGACACCAAGTCGCCCACACGTTAAGAAGCAGTGGCTCGCCTTTAAAGATCGCTTGATCATGAAACTTACCTGGTTGTTCTAAGTCTTCTAGACCAAACTCAGGAACAGGCTTACCAATCAATACGGATTCTAGCTTAGTTGGGTCATCGCCCGACTGGTTGCGCATTAATTGCGTTGCAAAGATTCCAGCTAGAACCATGAACGCAATCAATGGAATGAATAAAATCTTCTTGTTCATTCGAATTAAGCCTCCTGCTCTTCAGCCGACTTTTTGATTGGCTTACGGAAACGGTAACGACGGTCACTGATAGCAATAGCGCCACCAATCGACATAATCAAAGAACCTGCCCAGATCCAACGTACAAATGGTTTGTAGTAGATACGTACAGCCCAAGATTTGTTGTCGTCTAAACGTTCACCCATTGCAATGTAAAGGTCGCGCGTTACGCCACGGTCAATCGCTGCTTCTGTCATCATAGACTTAGCTGTGGTGTAGAAACGTTTTTCAGCGTGAAGCGTGTTGATGTATTTGCCTTCTTTAGTAATTTCAAAGTCAGCAATGTAACCATCGTAGTTAGGACCATCTTTGTCACGAACCCCTGTAAACAGGAAGCTGTATTCTTCAAGCTGGTAGCTTTCACCTGGCGCCAGACGTACATCACGTTCGATGCTGTAGTTTTGCACCATCGCGATACCAATCACTGTCACGGCTAAACCTATGTGACCACACATCATTGCCCAGTGGCTACGAGGTAGCTTAGTTAGACCTTTCAAGAATGTATGACGGTGAGTCGCACGCTCATGCAGCTCAAAGCCGTGCATGAAGATGATCCAGAACGCCATTACCCAACCAGCAAACGCAGTACCACTGAAGCGGTCAGCCAGTAGAGCAACCATTAGCGCACTCAAGCCAAGTGAGAGTGCACCTGAAATCAGCATTGGTTTAACAAGCTTAGACAGGTTGTCACGTTTCCATCGGATCAGAGGACCGATACCAAGCAGGAACGAGAACGGGATCATTAACCAAAAGAACAACATGTCAAAGAATGGTGCACCGATAGATACCGAGCCCAAGCCTAACTGTTTGTGAACTAATGGCAGTAGCGTACCGACTAATACAACGACAAGCGCTGCAATCAATAAGATGTTGTTACCAAGCAGTGCGTTTTCACGAGAAACCAAATCGAAGTTACCGCGAACACGAACCGATGCGCCTTTAACCGCGAACAACAGCAGTGAACCACCAATAACAAAGACTAGGAAACCTAGAATAAACATACCACGAGCAGGATCCGACGCGAATGCGTGAACAGATACCAAGATGCCCGAACGAACTAAGAATGTACCTAATAAGCTTAGCGAGAATGCAGAGATAGCCAGCAATACTGTCCAAGCTTTAAATGTGCCACGCTTTTCAGTTACCGCTAGTGAGTGCATTAGAGCAGTACCAGCCAACCAAGGCATGAATGAAGCGTTTTCTACTGGATCCCAGAACCACCAGCCACCCCAGCCAAGTTCGTAGTAAGCCCACCATGAACCTAGTGCGATACCTACCGTTAGGAATAACCAAGCTGCGATTGTCCAAGGACGCGACCAACGAGCCCATGCCGTATCAAGACGACCACTCATTAGAGAAGCGATGGCGAAAGAGAACGCAACAGAGAAACCTACATAACCCATGTAAAGCATTGGCGGGTGAATAATCAAACCCGGGTCTTGCAGTAGTGGGTTCAAGTCGCGGCCATCTACAGGGAAGAAAGGCAATGTACGTAGGAACGGGTTAGACGTTACGATAATGAACAGCAAGAAGCCGACAGTAATCAAACCCATGATAGCCAGTACGCGAGCCACAGACTCTTGAGGCATACCACGGCTAAACGTCGCTACTGCAACTGTCCAACCCGCTTGGATAAGAACCCAAAGCAGTAATGAACCTTCGTGAGCGCCCCAAACCGCCGTAATTCGGTAGTACCAAGGCAGTTGGCTATTCGAGTTACTTGCTACGTATTGAATCGTAAAATCATTGGTGTAGAACGCGTAACACAAGATAAAGAACGAAATCGCTAAGAATCCGAACATACCCCACGACAACGGTCGTGCGCTGTTCATCAATAATGTGTTATTTCGAGCGGCTCCATACAATGGGAGCACGCTTAGCAGCAATGCAAGTCCCAAGGACAGGATCATCGCAAAATGGCCGATCTCGGCTATCATTGAGCATTTCCTTCTTTTTGTTCAGTCGTGTATTGCAAAGGCTCATGGGTTTTCTTCATTGCTTCCGCAACTTCAGAAGGCATGTACTCTTCATCGTGCTTTGCCAACACCTCAAACGCTTCGATTGTCGTTGCATTTTTAAGCACACCCTGAGCAACAATACCTTGGCCTTCACGGAAAAGATCAGGAAGGATGCCATCGTATAGAATCGTTACTTTAGGGCCTACATCTTGCAAATCAAAGCTTACACGTAGTGATTCATTGTCACGGCTTACAGAGCCGACTACGACCATGCCACCAATACGTAGGCGTTGACCAACTTCAGGTTTTTTACCATCTTTGCCGTTGACCAGCTCAGTTGGTGTGTAGAACAGATCCATGTTCTGGTTAAGTGCGTAAACCATCAATCCAACAGTCGCACTGATACCAAAAAAGATCGCTAAGACAATGCCCAGCCTCTTTTTACGTCTTGGGTTCATAGAGTGTTCTCCATATTTTTTGCTGCATCGATACGAGCCTGACGATCAATCTTAGCTTGTACTTCATTTAGTAATTGCTTACCACGACGAACGCTTACGACCAGTAAAATGATCATCGCGAGAAATGTGATTCCAAATGCACTCCATACATATGAGGCGTAGCCCCCCATGGCAAAGAAATCACTCAAAGATTCAAAATACATAATTACCTACCCTACTACGCTTTTTCGGCCGCAAGCTTGCGAACCCATGGACGGTGACTCTCTTTACTGATGATTTCGTTACGGAAACGAACCATAGTCACAGCACCAAAGAAAAAGGCGAAGCCGAAGATGTTAAGAAGAAGCGGCCATAGCATGTCACTTGAGATCGAAGGTTTTGCGAACTTAGTAATGGTCGCGCCTTGGTGAAGTGTGTTCCACCACTCTACTGAAAAGTGAATGATAGGTAGGTTGATGACACCAACGATAGCCAAGATACCCGCCGCTTTTGCTGCTGTTTTTTGGTCGTCAAAAGCGTGGTGTAGTGCAATCACACCCAAGTATAGGAATAGAAGAATCAGCTCTGAGGTTAAACGCGCATCCCAAACCCACCAGGCGCCCCACATTGGTTTACCCCAAACAGCGCCGGTTAGTAACGCAATGAAGGTAAACACAGCACCAATCGGTGCCATCGCCAGTGCGGCCATGTCTGATAGCCTTACCTGCCATACCAAACCGATAAAGGCAGCAATCGCCATCGACATGTAAACGCCCATAGACCAGATTGCAGACGGTACATGGATGTAGATGATACGGAAGCTATCGCCTTGTTGGTAATCAGAAGGCGCAAATGCAAGCCCCCACACGGTACCGACGGATAGACACAATAGCGCTAGGATCGAAAACCATGGCAAAAGTTTACCAGCAAGCTGATAAGAGGTTTCTGCTTTGGCATAGGGATGGAGCCATTTCCACATGTTGTAATCTCACTCTTACTTCATATTGCTTACAGCTATTAAAGCTATAATTATAATAATTTTATTTGTCTTGCTTTCAGTTTTATTGACTCTATGAGTCCAATCGTCACATTTGGTTCACATTGGCTATACGATAACGGAACCCCAATCAGTTCACACTCACTCTAAGTGCGGCACTGATCGCAAAAGGCGTCATAGTCATCGCACCCATTAACATTGCCCCAAGCACCGCCAATTGGCCGTTGTACGCAACGCCCAAAGCCGCAGCGTCAATCGCTGACGTCGCGAAAATCAAAATGGGGATGTAAAGCGGCAAGATTAACAGGCTTAACAGGACTCCGCCCTTCTGTAACCCAACGGTTAACGCAACACCAATCGCACCAATAAAACTCAATGCGGGTGTTCCTACCAGCAAGGTCAACACAACTGAGAGCCATGTATCAAAATCTAAAGACAACAAAACAGCCAATAATGGGCTGATTAAAATCAATGGTAACCCGGTCAACAACCAGTGTGCTATGACTTTGGACAATACTACCAACTGCAACGGGATTGGCATCAGCATCATCTGTTCAAGGGCGCCATCTTGAAAATCATCACGGAAAAGACGCTCTAAAGAGAGCAATGCAGAGAGCAAAGCGGCCACCCAAACAATACCCGCAGCAATACGCGCAAGTAGGTTTGGCTCTGGGCCAATACTCAAAGGGAAAAGCGTGATAACAATGATGAAGAACCACAAAGGGTTAAAGATATCCGCTTGACGTCGAAACGCGATAAGCAGTTCGCGTCGGATAATCGTGGTCATTGAAGAGATCATATTACTCACCCAACTTTATTTTTCTTAGTTTCGGGCTATCAGCAAACATATCTTGGTGTGTGGTTAACAACACAATGCCACCGTTGTCTGCATGCTGAGAAAAAAGAGATTCGAGAACTTTCACGCCCTGCTTATCAATGGCAGTCAGCGGCTCATCAAGAATCCACAACATTTGCTTGCTCAACCAAAGGCGAGCCAACGCAACTCGGCGTTGTTGGCCTGCTGAAAGTTGCCCCGCAGGTACGTCTTCTCTGCCCGCAAGCCCGACTTGAGCCAGCGCGTGATAAAGCTCTTCTTTGCTGGTACCGCCACTGTGAATCGACTGATAAAAGCTCAGATTCTCATAAGCACTAAGCTCGCGCTTTACGCCTGTTTGGTGACCAAGAAAAAGTAAATTTTGATGATAAACATCTCGACTCGATTCAATAGACTCACCGTCCCAAGAGATAGTGCCGTCATCGCGATCGCCTAAGCCAGTAATAATCCTAAGGAGTGTCGTTTTCCCGGTACCGTTACGACCTTCAACTTGAACCAGCTCACCTGGTTTCAATTGAAAAGACAACGATTCAAACAGAATCCTGTCGTCACGAATAGCAGTTAAATTTGAGACTTCTAGCATAGGTAAATTTAGTCGAGTAATGAGAGCGCTATAGTAGCACACCAACATGGTGACAAAACAGGACTAGGCGTTTTCGATAGAACAAAGTCGGTAAGAAACTGTTACCACCTCATCACAATTTACACATTTTCATCAACAAACAAGATATTGTCGTAGATACAAGCACTTATAAACATCGTTCTATATAGATCGGACAGGCATAAAAAAAGAAGCCGAAGCTTCTTTTAAGAGGAATACGTAATAAACATCAATTGCTCAATACGAATTAAGCGCTCAATTTAACGACGTCGAGGCGGGTCTCTGCGATCGCGAGAGGCATCGGGTTGCTGATCGTACGATGAAGGGTCGCTTCGTAATGAAGGAATTTTCTCTTTACCAGCAAGCTTGTTCTGCAGAGACATCATCAGCTCAGCTTCTGCTTTGGGTAATTCACATTCTTCAATTAACTCGTTAATCCCAGCGCCAAGCTGAACCATTTTCGTTGCACGTGTGTACAAACGTCCATCGGTATCCGCATGTTCCAGCTCAACAATACGTTCATTCAAATGTTTGATAAGATCTTGTTGTTCAGTCACTTTCTGGCCAAGGCCAACCACAACAGAGCGAACCTCAAGTAATTGCTTACTCGATTTTTGAAGCTCTTTGTCCAAGTTACGAACTTGCAGGCGTGACTGATCGAGCTGCTTTTGAATCGCACGTTTTACTTTGCTAATCAAAATCAGGATAAATAACGTAAAAACCCCAACGCCTGATATCAGAGCGACAGGGCTTAAAGGAAGCGCTTCAAACATTACAGGTGAGCCATCTCATCCCATTCGTCTTCGCTTAGTAGTTTGTTTAGATCTACTAAGATAAGTAGCTTGCCATCTCGGTTACTTACACCTTGGATGAACTTAGCACTTTCATCAGTACCAACACTTGGCGTTGTGTCGATTTCAGAAGAACGCAGGTAAACCACTTCAGCAACGCTATCTACTAGAATGCCAATTACTTGACGCTCAGATTCAATAACGATGATACGAGTGTTGTCTGTGATTTCACCTTGCATCAAACCAAAGCGAGAACGAGTGTCGATAACAGTAACAACGTTACCACGTAGGTTAATAATACCTAGAACGTAATCTGGAGCACCCGGTACTGGAGCAATTTCGCTGTAACGTAGTACTTCACGTACTTGCATTACGTTGATGCCGTAAGTTTCTTCTTCTAGCTGGAAAGTCACCCATTGAAGTACTTCATCATTCGTTTGCTCTTTTCTTACTTCAACTTCACTCATATGAGACATAGATAATCCTCTTGCCGTCGTTACCGACCACTATTATTAACTTGATGCTTATTGTTAGCCCAATGCTTATTACTAGCTTAATGCTTTTACATCTAGCCCTGCGTTTAGCATGGCGATTAATGCTTCAACATGAATCAAAGCACACATTTTTTCTTTTACCATACCAGCGAGCCATGGGCGTTTCCCTGCCATTTCTCGCCAACGTACTTTGTCTGTATTAAGTAGCTCGGTGCCTTTGAGCTCTGTGCCCGCCAGGCCCCACAAGCTCTCTCCAAGCATCACTATATATTGATAGTTTTCTTTGTATTCGTCACCTGATAGTTTCTCAGACATCACCCATTTTGCGGTGTCGACCACATCTAGCTGACTATCACGGTTGGTTTGTAAACCCAAATACCAAGCTGGCTTACCAATGATATGACTTAACTCTTCAAGGCGATGGATGCCGCCAAGCTCATCAAGTGGCACCGCAAAGGTCACGCCGTTTACATCAAAATACAAGACTTGAAAGTCTTCTTTGCGAACCGTACTTTCCCAAGAGGTAAACTGGTCAGCACCTCCTGCTTGAGTTTCGGGTTCAATAACTGTCTCGGGATCAGGAACGTCAAGTTCAGGCTCAACAGCCTTAACTTCTACTTGTTCCGTCTCCAACGATTCAGCTTGTAACTCTTCAATTTGCTGCGATTCAACAGGTGGCTCTAAAACAATTGATAAATCGGGTTCTGGAAGATTCCAATCCTGAATCTCTGGCTCTTCGAACACTTGAACAGACTCAACCGCGGCATCAAACATTTGCATGTCTGCTTGCTGGGCGATTTTCTGGGTGTTCTGATCCATCAACTCATCAAGGTTCAGTTCATCAACAACATTGGTCGCCTCTAAACGACTCAGTAGTTTCTGAACATCCTCAAGGTTAGGAACCTCAAACTCAGCCGCGCGTATTTCTGCGTAGCTTGAGTGGTGACTCGAAAATTGGCGCTCTGGCTCTGGCTCTGGCTCTGGCTCTGGCTCTGGCTCTGGCTCTGGCTCTGG
>NZ_JBFSUR010000060.1:0-11572 GCF_041467535.1 Vibrio sp. 10N.247.311.47 | reverse complement strand
CTCATTAAATGCTTGCGTTTGTTTGGCTTGAATATAGTGAGAGAGATATTTCATGACTTACTCCTTACGTTAATACAAAAATATCCCAGTAATTAAAACTGGCAAGGGTGAAACGAAAAGAGGGATCTCGAAGGGGTTGATACATCCTTCACAATAAAATTGTCAATTAAGTCCCCTATTTTAAAGTGGTGTAAGATACTCTTCTCAACCTCAGCCAGAGTGGATGAGTAGAACTTAGAATCACGCGGAGTAAATCCCGCGATTTTGAGTTCAGCTAAGGTAATGTCGCTACACGGCGTAAGAAAAAAGCCGGGCGCGTATTCCTCTGTACGCTGAGGAATACGCAGTAAAGAGATATCATTTTTTGGTGAGCTTTCGTGCCCAGCGGCGAAATGCTGGTCGCTGAGCATCAATGTAGAGAGAGTTGGGGTTGAGTTTTGTTGTGCCATGAGGAGTTTCCTTTCTGTTTGAGTATCACTTTTATGGAGCCGCTTGGCTGACCAGACCTCAAACAGGGTTCTTCTCTGCAGGGGCGCGCAGCGTTTATTTACCCTTGTAGAGAAGGTTCTGATTGAGGATGGTGAACAGCCTGCGAGCACCATCAAGAGATGCGAGTCGAAAGGAAAATCGGCACATAAGAAAACAAGCCCTTACTCGACCTTAATTGAAGCCAGTGAAAGGCAATAAGGAGGCACGACGAAGCGCAGCTACGCAGTAGCGGAGGCGTTGGATGATTGTTCGCAGGCACTTGATGTCACATCGAGCTTAATCGATATCAGTGGCATAAGTTATCGCGAGAGGGGTGAAGCGACGGAATGAGCCAACCGAAGGGAGAACGCCCAATATTTAAGTTTAATACGTACTTTATAGGTTGATTGGCGTTAGAAAAAGAACCGTCCGTACTCAATCTTCAAAGGTAAGCGTTCGAAGGCGGTTCAAGTCAAATATAGCAATAAATCTAAAGGGCTGTTCGCCGTCTAGCCATTAACTCAATTAGCCCCCACCTTTTTGGTCAGGGAGAGTGAAAAGTGGAAAGTGGAAAGTGAAAAAGATTGATGCAAAGAAACGCAGAACATAGCAAAAGCGACACTTAGCTGTTCATGTCGATATACTCGAAACCATGAGTGTGGAAGTCAGTTTTGTTGCGCCATGAGGTTCTGAAAAAGAAAGGTTTACCTCATTGAGAGCACCTCGAAAGAATGCAAGGCGTTGGGAAGAGAGTTACTCAATAAATGAAGCGGAAAAGCGCTAAAGCGAGTTTGATATATTACAACGCTCAAATAGGTGAAATGATAGTAAATGTCAAAACTATGAACAAAATTATAGCTCTAGGTATGCCAGTTAGAAGCCCACGGTTAGCCATAAACGATGTAGCTTTGTCTCCAGGCAGATTTTATCAACACAACCCTTTATGCTTGAGCGGCTAATGAGAAAGTTGTGCTAGTTCGTCTGTATTCAATCCCGTGACATCCATAATGGTTTGTTGATCTAGACCATTAAGCAGCATCTTACGCGCCATCTCCTTGAGTGCTTCTTGGCGACCTTTTTCCTCACCTAATTGTATACCTTCTTGGCGCCCTTCTTGGCGCCCTTCTTGGCGGCCACGTTGCTCGCCTTGTTGGCGCAATTGTTCTGCAATAGTCATAAGTGTTTCCTCGTGTTTCGGTACTGATGAGACCAGTGACGTAATTAACGCTTCTAGGTTATTCGTTTCACCCACTTGGAGTAGGTAGCTCATCAATGACTGTACTTGCTTATCTGTAGTGTAATCGGTTAAGAGCAATGTGACCAGAGGCTCAAAGAAATCCATGATATCACGATGCCTTGCGTGCTTTTGTACAAGCTCAAGTAACGCGATGCGGCGATGCTGCATTATCTCATCATCGGAGATGACCGTAACATCGACCAATGGAAAATCTTGAGTATAGAGAGCCTTAGCCATCTTAGGGTTAGCAAACCCTTTTAACCAATTCATTTCATATGGGTAGGGCGAGACTTGGCCATGGTAAAACTGCAAAGGTATCACCAAGGGTAAGTGCTCATGACCCGCTTCAATATGCTGTTGCATGGCAGCGATAGCGTAACGCATCAGTCTGAACGCCATGTGTTTATCTGGTCGACTCTGGTGCTCGATTAACGCGTAGACGTACCCTTCCCCCTGAGACGTTGTGAGAGAATAAAGAACATCCGAATAATAAGGCCGTAAACTTTCTTCAATAAAGCTGCCTGATTCGAGCTTTAAGGTCGTCAAATCACAGATTTCACGCAGCTCAGCAGGTAGGTGAATATCCAATAAGTCCTTAGCGGTTTCAGGATGAGTGAGAAACTGCTTAAAGAGCGCATCATGTGGCGTTGGCGTGGTCTTTTTCATACCGTTACCTTAACACTAAATAAGTCAAATCAGTACTAGGATAAAAATTCTGCACCACGTTGGTTTCTTTCTACACATCAATTTAGTTCATTTACTCTAAGTGATCTTTGCCCCTTTATGAGTTGATGAGATTTTCAGCCGATACATTTTAACCCTAAACTTACAGGTTCCCCCGCGTGGCAGAGAGTAAACGAGCGATGCACGAAAACTCCCAGAACTGTGCAGAAAGGGTATCTTCGTATCCAAATGTTTAGAGTGCATAGTTATGCAAAACTGCTTGAAGTCATATGCCAGAAATAGAAAAATGAGTTAGAGAATTCACTCTAACTCATGCAGTTCAGGTAAAGAAAAGTAACTTGAAGTCGGTAGGAACTAACCTAATTGATCAAACTACTTAACAGACTTAACAGCTTCAAAAAGGATCTTGTTGAACTCATGAGGTTTTTCTAGCATCGGAAAATGTCCAGATTCCTCAATGTAATAAATGCTGTAATCTTTGATATGTTTCTTGTTTTCTGCTGAGTTAGTTGGCCATAATCGAGCGTTCACTAGCACAACTGGCACGTTGATACTCTCATAGACGCGATATGACTCACCACTTACATATTGGCCTAAATAATTACGAAACTGATTAATCGCGATATCTTTAGGGGCTGACGCCATATCTTCTTTAACCCAATAGAGTAACTCTGGTTCTACGCTCTTCGGTAATGAGTCTTTTACAAATGCCGCAATTCCGCTTTGAAAATCGTCTTCAAAAGGCTTCGTCATCAGGTCAAGATCATCTTGTGAGAACTTTAATGCCACATTTTGTGAGGTATCAACACCAATAACGCCAATAACTTTGTTCGGCATTAACTTCGCAGCTTCTGCGATGACTCCACCACCCATAGAGTGTCCAACCAAGATGGCAGAATCTATACCTTCTTTCTCAATGACTGCTTTAATATCATTTGCGAAAGAGACCATGGTGTACTCTTCACGATTGAATGACGAATTTCCATGACCAGCTAAATCAATAGTAATAACTTGGTATTCTTCTGAAAAATAACCGATTTGATTTTGCCAGAGCCTGCTATCCAGACTCCAACCGTGAATAAATATTAGTGATGTTTTGCCACTCCCGTTAACGCTATATGCAATTTTTTCAGCGTCATTTGATATAGCAATACCAAATTTAGATGCTGGGTTATTCTCTAAAGCATTCGCGCCATTTAATGACATGCATAGCAGAAATGTAACGGTCAGAATAAAACGTTTCATAATTTCTCTTTACTTCTTAGTTGTTAAAGAAAGCAGAGTGATAAGCAACTTCGCCAGTCGGAATATTGTTGGCTAGCGATATAGCTAGGAAATACTCTGATGGGACACCTGGAAATGTAAGGTTTGGCTGTGACTCAAAGCCAAATCGGCCATAATATTTTGGTTCGCCGAGTAACACTACACCCTCAATACCTTGTGTTTTAAGTTGTGATAACCCTTCACGAATAAGTGCACCACCGATACCTTCACCTTGACGCTCTGGCATCACTGATACTGGGCCTAAGCCATACCAAACAGACTCCTCGCCATTAATAAGAATCGGTGAAAAGGCAATATGACCAATGATGCCAGTTTGATCTTCACAAACTAGAGATAGTGATAATACTTTTGCATCACGTAGTTTATTGACGATCAAGTGTTCTGTTGGTTTAGCACCTGGTTCATGGTGTGGATGGTTCTCAAACGCTCGATAAATAAGTGTTTCAATTTCTGTAATGTCTGAGTGATTTTCAGCTCTAATTTTCATGTTTTAACCTTTGTTTTTTAGTACAAATACTTGGTAACCATATTGACCTGAGTATTGCTCGTGTATCTGTAGTTCTTTGCGTAAATCATTGAGTGTATTAGAAGAAAAATCTTCATCTTCGACCTGAGTGATCTTTTGACTCAATGGATCCAGATAGTTGCGCCACGACTGTTCACTCTGTGTAAAGCTCTCTATAACCTCATAGCCTGCTTTCATCATCTCTTTGATTCGTTGCTCGCTCGTCGCCATGTCTGGATAGTTTTGTTGCCAAAACTCTATGGCTTCGGCATCTGGGTTATCGGTCAGCCAAACCAAGTCACTAATAACTAAGTAGCCATTACTCTTAAGAAATGGTTTCCAACCTTTGAGTGCCTGCTTGACTCCCATGATATAAGCACTGCCTTCTGACCAGAGCACATCAAATTGCCCCCGATCAAATGGCATCGCTGTCATGCTGTCACAAATCGTTGTTACTCGATGTTCAAGAGAATGGTCTTTAACCTTCTCTTTAAGGCAGCTTAGGCAGTACTCATCGTTATCGAGTGCCGTTAAATTGAAGGCTGAATTTTTTGCCAGCAAAGTGGTTGTGACTCCTTTTCCACAGCCAATTTCTAGCGCATCGCCCGACCTAATAGGTAAAGAGCGTAATGCTTTGAGAGAGTCACCTTCATCACCAGGCCCCAGCCGATCTAACCCTTGAAAAATAGCTTCAAAATCAGCCATGTATTGTTCATGTTCATTCATATCTTTCGAAATCCACTTTAGCCTCAAGGCATTCTTTTCACTGAAGCCTTGTTTCATTAACCATTCTAGATGTGCTGACGGAGCTTCTTTTTCCATTGACTGGTGCCACTCCTTCATAGAGTTCATGCCAAGCATTGAGGAAAGAAGCTCTCTTGCTTTTTGTTTTTGGGCGATTTCTTCATCCAATACATTAAGCCTATGGAGTAGCAGCTCTCTGTCGATTTGAGCCTTTAAGCATGCTTGGCACTCTTTTAGGGTTAGTCCGCCAGCTTGTAGTTGCTGTAATAGTTTTACACGTTGAACATCTTTGTCTGTATAGCAGCGATACCCATTGCTTTGTCGTTTGGCTGAAATCAAACCAAGCTTCTCGTAGTAGAGCAAAGTGGAGCGGCTCAATCCAACTTTTTGTGCCAATTCAGAAATACGGTACATGGGGTTTCCTCTCATCTATGAGCGAACTATAAACTATGAAGCTTTAGACAGGTCAACATTTATTTTGGCAGAAACTTGAAAATAATCTTGGTATTCAGAATGGTTTCGAATAGCGGTCAGAATCACCATACCAGCTTAATTTTGCATGAAATCGGCATTTATACGCACACACTCACTTGGAATTCTTGTTGCGCAACGGAAGGAACTGTCCATTTCCTTGCAAATAAATCACCGCTATATACGGTGGTCGTTGACGTTTTGGGACATGAAAAGTTATCTGAAGGGTAGATTCTGCCCGAAGATCGTAAAACATCTTTATCCAAAAATGTGTTGAAGGGTAGTCTCCTACCCTATTTCAATCAGCGGCCATAAGCCGCTTTTTTAAATCCAGCCTCGCTCAGAAAAAGACACCACACACTCAAATGAAACCACAAAGTGGTCCAGTACTCGGATATCAACCAATGCCAACGCATCCGTCAGTTGACGGGTAATGCGTCGGTCAGCTTGACTTGGGGTGGCGTCGCCACTTGGGTGGTTATGATAGAGAATAACCGCACTCGCGTTCGTGGCCAGCGACGCTTTCACGACTTCACGCGGATAGACCGAAGCGGCATTAACGGTACCGTAGAACATCTCTTTGGTGCGCAACACTCGATGTTGATTATCGAGGAAGATAATCCCAAACACTTCAGACTCACAAGCGGCCAAGGACGTTTGGCAGAACGATTTCACCAATTCAGGCGAGGTTAATGGCGTTTGTTCTGAAATAAACAGTTTGGATTTGAGAATGCTTGCGGCCTGGTCAAGGATGCCCTTTTCTTCTGATGTGAATAACGAAACATTTGAGTATTGAACACGTGCTGACATGATATTTCCTTTCGGTCTTGGTGAGCGTCTGACTGTCCGTACCCAGTTGCAGGTTCTGTAGCGCAAGGGCGCGCAGCGGCGAAGCCTCCCTGGCGCGAGGGTTCTCAAATGGGACGGTTTAAAGGAAGTCGCGACAACAAGCCAAAAGGACAGCCTAAGCCAGTACCTCAGCCCAAAGCACGTCGCCCAGTTAGAAAGGCCCCTTCCCCACCAAGAGGGCGCCCTGCTGGTTACTCGACTTACGCCACTCGATATTAATGCCGGCTCGTGACAAGCGTTTTTCCCGGTTTACTTAACTGGGTAATAACACACCGAATGTTCGCATCCCCCTCAACCAAGGACTCCCCCTCCGACGCCGCGCTCATATTTGTCACAAAAGGGCCTCAACACGCACACTCGATAACCTTTGTCACTTAAGGCAAGACCGAACAAGGCGTTGCTCGTCGAAAAACATAACCCGTTTGAATGCCGCTAACGGCTAGAATATCGAAACAAAATCCAGACACACTAATGACCTTCTCTTATGAGTGTTTGTGACGTTACACAATAAGCAGACTTCAGTCGTCATACAGAGAAGAGAGTAAAGCCTTTGCCGACTCGCGATGCTCGGAGGTGGTTTCTATCGTCCTTTCTGCTTTTTTTGCGTAGGCGTAGTCTTCTCGCATCTGCTTAATGGTGGTAGTGTTATCACACACACTGATACTCACCCCCTTCCCTCGGTTGCCTTCCTCTAGTATTAACGAGTCGGTATACCCAAACTCATTCACCAAAATCTCATGAATTTTGACAGCCTTAACCGTGGATTCAAAGTCAGTTGAATTCACCCAAATCACGTGCATGGAAATGTCAGCGGATACTGTAGAACGAACAACCATATGACCCCCTAAGCCCCAAAACGCACATCAAAACAAAACCCTGAGCACTTAAACGTACCCTCCCCAGTGGTCACAAAGCGCAACGCTGGAAACACAGACCCGTAAGTGGTGTACAGAATGATGTGATCCGCTCGCTCATGAAGAAACCATTCCCCAAAGCCAGCGCCATTTAATTCGATGAAAAAGTCACGGATTTCATGGAAAGCAAAACGACGTGACACCAATTGCGGAAACTGCTGCTTGATAGCGTCAACGAACCCTTGGTCTTTTAACGCGGCGATATCAGCCAGTTGCTCTGGCGACTGACGACGACTGAACATTTTCAAACGCTGGATTTTGGAAAGAAAATCAGACTTTCTTTTCGTCTCATCACGACACTTTTTGATTTGATAGCGCAACTTCAATACCGCCAAAGGACTAGAGATATCATTTTTTGGTGAGCTTTCGTGCCCCAGCGGCGAAACGCTGGTCGATGAATTTGAATTAGGGAGAGTTGGGGTTGAGTTTTGTTGCGCCATGAGAGTTTCCTTTCTGTTTGAGTATCACTTTTCGGAGCCGCTTGGCTGTCCGCTCTCTCAATATCGTTCTGCTTTGCAAGGGCGCGCAGCGGCGAAGCCTCCCTTGAAAAACAGGTTGTGGGGAGAGACGGTTAACAGCCCGCGAGCCCGAAAGTGAGGCGAGTGAAAGAAATCAGCGCAAAAGAAAACAAGCCCTTATTCGAACTTATTCAAAGACAGAGAGATCAACGAGGAGGGAACGACAAGGCGCTAAGGCTCTTAGGACAGTCAGGGCCTAGCCCGCAGGGTGCCCCTAAAGGCAACATAAGAATCGTGATAAAGACACGTTTAAAGTGTTTGTCTTTAAAATGAGAACAGGCTCAGATGTGTGAACAAAACTCTCGCGTTTCATGTAGACCAATATTGGAAGTTAAGTCCGCGCCAAGGTTCTTTAAAATGGCTACTCATCAAATCAAAGCTAATGGGCGTAATAAAAAAGCGAAAACGTACTTATTGTGCATTCAAATAATGGATCATATTAACAGTGTCAATCATACCCACATAGTCTCCAGAATCGTTGATGACAACCCAAGGCAAAGGAATATGGTTCCGAATTTTCTCATGGATTTCGCTCGCGTTTATTGTTTCGTGAACACAGGTAATCAATGGTTCCATCATCGCACTCACCACTTTATCCAAAGAACGATACTCTTGCATCGTTTCTCGGTCAGTGCCGAGTGTGGGCGTAGCATGGAGATTGTATTTTTCCTTGGTTAGGACGCCCACACACTGCTTATCAATGATTACGGGTAAAACATGAACCGAATTACGGTCAAATAAGGCTTTGACCTCTCTTAAGGTGTGAGTGGGAGATAACAAAGGAGGAGTAGTAAATAACACCACGTCTTGAATTTCTGGCTCGACCAAGTCACGGAGCTCCTCTCTATCGTTGATTTCAGCTGAGAGGAGTTTAACTGGTAGGGGTTTTGCGAAATAAAACCCTTGTAAATAGTCCACTTTAAGGTCTTTTAATATATTAACTTCTTTAATACTTTCAACACCTTCAGCCACCACTTCTACTCCTAAAGTATGAGCAAGTTGCGTAATCATTTTAACGATGTAGTAATTATGAGAGCCGAAAACGAGATTAATAATAAAATCCCGGTCGATTTTAAGTACATCGAAGTTACCATCTTTCAAGTAGGAGAAAGAAGAATATCCAGTACCAAAGTCATCAATAGCTATCTTTACCCCTTTTTTACGTAGCTCAAACAGCAGATCACTGTTCTTGTTTTCATTGCTAAAGTAGGCTGACTCTGTGAGCTCTACGGTAACATAAGGGAGATGCTTACGATGTTTTCTGAAAAGCGACATCAAGTCTTTGAAGAGGGACTTCACTGGTTTATCTGAGTTCAAAGACACATTAATGGTGATCTCGACTTCATTGCCATATAGTTTAACCAGTTGATTTCGTTGCTCCATGGCTTTATCTGCTACGGCCAAATCTAACTCAGAAACGAGACCCATATCTTCTGCAATCTGTATCATTTCCTGAGTCTCTAGGTGCTCGCCTTAGCTGTCTGTAAATCGACACAATGCTTCGAGTTTACAGACTTTAAAACTTTTGGTTGAAATAATAGGTTGAAAGAAAACCTGCATAGCCTTTGCCTTAACCGAATACCTCACTATTTCTTCTAACACCTCGCGTCGTTTGACTTTCTCATGAAGGTTTCGGTTATAAAAGCATATGTTATTATTAGAAGTATGCCTTTCATACATCGCTTGTAAAGAGTGAGATATCATCTTGTGTGCATTATTCGCATCCAATCCAAGTACTGATACACCAATAGTGCCTCCCATACTTCGTTGATATACTTCTTTGTCCATTCTTGTTTTGATTTTCTTAAAGCGTTCTCGAATCGCTTCGAAGATAGAAAGCGAGTGAGGTTTAGCTTTGTCATGCTTATAAATGATGGCAATTGTAAACACAGTCTTTTTAATAAAGCCTGCCGTACAGTCACTTTCATGGTACGCGAGCGCGCTTGCAAGTTGTTTTTTTTCATCAAACTCCAATGTTTCATCAAACTTTGGTACAAAGGACAGTAGTAACATCCCTTCGCTATCTTTTAGTTCAGCCTGTCCATTTTGTACCTTAGCCAAAAATTCTTCTTCACCGGGCAGTTGAGTCAATAACTCAATACCGCCATGTTCAATACCAGCAACGCGGTAGAGTTTACTCGATAAATCTAAGGTAACCCCCAAGTAATAGGTGTTGCCTTTTAGAGACTCTAACTTCTGGATGAGTAGCTCTTGAGGCTTGACGTTCCCGGATTTGGCTTTACTTAAAATGAGACCGCTCCAATAATCGTGTTGGATAATTTCCTTCCACATGTTGCTAAAGAACGGTGCTCCGTGCTTGCCAGCATTGAAAATAGACGTCTTTTTACCAAGAAGCTCCTCTACTTTATAACCGGTTGATTTCTCAAAGTAACTATTGTAGGCAACAATACGGGTGTGTTTGTCCGTCACCACAATAACGTGATGGTGATTTTCAAATATTTGATAAAAAAAGGACGATAAGTCTTGTTGAGTTGGAGACAAGAGCATAGGCATTATCATACCTGCGATCAGATTTTCAGTGATTTTTTTTACGGATACTAAACTCAGGTTAACGTTAGAGCCTCGCGTGACTATGAATGCTTTAATGGGATCTGGCTCCTCCCCTCTTTTTACTTGTAAGAGCATCTCAGAGACTCGGGCTTTATTAGAAGGTGAAAACAGATCTAGAAAATGTTCGATAGCAGTCACGGTGCATGTGACCCCCAAGACTTCTTGTAGATCACATGCATCGATAGTTAAATTATTGGTATTCACTTGCCACGTAAAAGAAATCTCCCTTTTTTGATGAAATTGGACAAATTCATTTTTAACTAACTGCATAGTTGAGGCCCATGTGGTTAACGGTTTACTACTTAAAACTATAGAAGATTTTTAACTATTTTCCTTTTAATTTAAGGATATGGTGTTATTCATGAACGTGGCAGGTTGATTATTGAAGAGTACAAACAAGGCAGTCATAGAGCGTTAAACATCTTAGCGAACAACGGAAATAAATATGATACTTATCACAAATTTTCATGAGCGATTATTAGTCACGAAATAGTTAAATAAGCTTGACGTTTTCTCTCCTATTGCTGTCCACTGACGTAACTTCATATTCATTAAAGCTAGGCGAAAACAGTTGTTTGTGTGCATCTCAATACATTTGGGCTAGCAAAGTTAGAGCTTAATACCCACGCTCCTAATGAAACATTAAAACAAGGTTCGTAGACATTGGTTTCATTGACATTAAATTCAGCCAGTCGAGGAAACCAACTAGAGTTAATTTGCATGAGTTCAAAATCACGACTGGTTACTTGACCTTTTTTATTTTGGTTTTCGTTATAAGCATTAGGATCAAGACTACTTTCAACTTGTGCTATCGATCGCAGCAAATCTGGATCAACATTATAATGTTGTCCTGCTTCATCAAAACAAAACGAATACCCGACACTTGGAAATACCGACAATAATAAGATTAGTTTTTTCATAAGCTAAAAAATGGAGTCCAAAGGAACTCCATTATATCGCGTGAATTGACGTCATCAATATTCATTAGGGAGTAAATCGTAGTGCAACTACGATCACGCTCGGTAATTATCCAGACTTGTTCATTACAAATGGTGTAACTGGATAAAACCCGCTCGCCTGTCTTGGTGGCTTCGTCATTGGTAAGTTTATCTTCAACACAGACATTTCCCCAATCACCATTTTGGTGACGATGTAAGTAAATCGATAAATTCACACCAATATTGTTGTTTAGCAGTTCAGCAATGCCTTGTGTACAAACAACTTTGCCAAGATCAAACGGCACAGCCGTACAAACATAATTTTTTCCTTTTTTTTCTTCGTTACCTGATGTAACATTTTTAATGTTCATTTTATTTACCCCTGTATT
>NZ_JBFSUR010000059.1:0-11612 GCF_041467535.1 Vibrio sp. 10N.247.311.47 | reverse complement strand
AAGCCTCTCCCACGCTTACCATGATGAGTTTTGCATCGCCATGCATCTACGGCTGAATCATCTATCCAGAATGTAACCGAACCACGTTTACAAAGAGCCTTATTGTACTCCGTCCAGTTAGTTATCTTCTTGTTTGCTTTACCCATATCACCACCATTCCAATCGTTTCAAATGATCAGATCACAGGACTTGGAAAAGGTTCAACTAATTTAGGCAACAACGCCCCAAATAGCTGAAGATTCCTTCCTGTTTACCTTTTACTAAAGCGAGAGAATCAGAGTGTATCATTGATGAGTTTGAACCGAAGGAGAACTGTCCTCCACTTTACGAATGGATTACAAACATCGATGGTAGTTTTCCTACGGAAAGAGTCCCAACTCCGAAGATAACCGAAGAGTTAGATATAACTGCAGATATTTATGTTCCTAATGGATGGGACAAAAGTAGTCAGTTACCCACAGCAATTTTTATTCATGGTGTTACGGCTGAACGTGGTACCGCTTCTTTGATGGCTGCGGAATATACAAAAAAAGGTTACGCCGTCGTTGCGATCGACATGCCATATCATGGTGAGCGAATGCGGTATGACATTAGCGACCCAGAAAATCCAATAGAAATCAGCGCTCGTGCAAACAAAGCGTTCTTCATCAATATTGATTCTCCTTTAGCGCTTCGTTCTAACCTCCAACAGTCTGTTTCAGACTTTCTTGGTCTTCGTTATGCGTTGAGTCAGGAAGGTTGGGTCGACAACGATAACGTTCATTTAATTGGACAATCGCTGGGTGGCATTATGTCGGTAATGGTGAGTGAGTTTAGTCAAGCAAGCCCTGATTTTCACTCGGATACCAATACCAATTTTGAATTTAACACGGTGAACTTTGTTGTTCCGGGGCAGGGGCTAACCAACTTGGTTCTGTCTTCTCAAACCTTAGGCCCTGAAATGTCTGAAGGTGTTAAGAAGTCTCCTGATGTTCAGCGTGGCATTGCTGAAACTGTCATACCAGATACATGCATAACAGAAGCAACGAATCAACAATGTATTGAAGCACTTAGAGAGTTTGTAGAGCTTTCATCTGATAACGCGCTGCTTGTTAATCAGCTAGAGAACGACATCTTCGATTTAGTTGTTACCGACCTTAAACAAGGAGTTCAAGCAACAATTGATAGTGCAGACCCTGCTAGTTTCATCTCTCGTCAAGTTAAGGCTGAGCAACCGACTCTTTTGTTAGCTGCAGTTGGAGATTGCGGCGAAACCTGTGACGTTGGCGTTGATTATGTGCCAGACAGCGTAATTCCGAATACCGCGCCAAATAATATTCGAACTGGCACTGAGCCCTTAATTACTGCCCTTGGTTTAGACCCAATAACGGGTACAAAGCGTGATCAGATCGAACTCGGTGGAGTCATAAGAACGACAACCGGTGGACATGGTACGTACTTATTCCCGTATGAAGGCCCCGTTGATGAAAATGGCCTACCGGGTATGCCAGGCGGAAATATGTCAGATGTACGTGAAGCCGTGACAACCCAACAGTTAGCTGTTGCTTCGATGGTGATGACTGACGGTTCGCTTGTTGTCATTAATAACGAAGATCATATCGAAACAGAGGTGCCTCAAAATGAAGAATAAACTTTTTTTGGGCACTGCAGTTGCTCTTGTTCCTTGCCTGATTAACGCGGCCGGTTTTCAACTTAACGCACAGTCCGTAACAGGGTTAGGTCGTGCATTCGCGGGTGATGCTGTTATGGCCGATAGTGCGGCAATTGTGTCTAATGTTAGCTACACGCCAATGATTGGTGATACTGAAATGTTGGATGACCAATCATTAGACGTAGGGACATTAGTTCCAAACATTCATTATGTTCATCCTATCGAGGGTTCGAAGTTCACTCTGGGTGCGACGGTTCATTCTAACTTTGGTACCGACGTCGAATTTGATAACTCGTTCGAAGCGGATGAGTTTGGAGGCAAAACGGCGCTTTCCAGTATCAATGTTGGCTTCGCTGTCGCTTATGAGATCTCTGAAAAGCTCAACTTAGGTGCTGGTATTGATGTTATCTACGGTGAAGGTGAAATTTCGCGTCAAGGTTTACTCGGTGTTGATGCTGATGGATTTGGCTTGGGCGCCAATATTGGTGCTACCTATCAAGTTAATGAGAATAACAAATTTGGTATTTCCTATCGTTACAGCCCAGATATCGAAGTGGAAGGTGACATTACCAAAGGCGGTGTCCCTGCCGACAAGATGAACGTACCTCTACCAGACACTCTAGAGTTTTCCGGTTGGCACCAGCTCAACGAACAGTGGGCTTTTCACTACAGCCTGCAATGGGTGAATTGGTCTGAATTTGACTCGCTAACATCTGACTCTTATGACGACTCTATTAAAGAGTATCAATGGAAAGATGCAGGACATGTTTCTGTCGGTGGTACATACAGCATGTCGAAAGACATCGTTCTACGAGCGGGTTACATGTACGACATTTCCCCAACTGACGAACTCACATCGCTCTCTATTCCTGATGTTAACCGTCACTGGCTCACGGTCGGAGGGACATATAACTTCACCAATGCCAGTTCTGTGGACGTTGGAGTCGGATTTATCATCGGAGAATTACAAGATATTGACGAAAACCTGACGACGATTCCAGGAACGAGTTCCAATATAACTGCTGATGTGACTGCCGATGCTCTCTTGCTTGGTGTTCAATATCAACATCGTTTTTAACTTTTACTTTGGAGTTCAGAACGTAAAAATTTAGGAATCATATAAAAATTGTAGGGCTCGACAGTGAGTTGAGCCCTTTTCTCATTATTAGCTGTTTTAGCATTATTTAAATAGCTGCTTAGAAAAACGTTTTAATTCAGACGAATTCAACGGTTATGGTTATTAAAAATGAAATTTACAAAGCTTAGTAAAACAATCTGTTTGGCACTGTTTGCCTTACATATCTCTCCATCGTTTGCCCAAGACTCAAACTTGATTCCTGTGACTATCGAAAAAGCGCACAAACAAGCATTCACATCTTCAATCAACGAGGTTGGCAAAATCAGGGCAACGGATTCTGCTGCATTGACATTCAGTGCCTCCGACAAAATTCTCAACATCCATTTCAAAGATGGAGATTCAGTTAAAAAAGGCGAGTTGATCGCTCAACTGGACAATACCAAAGCGAAAGCCGATTTAGACAAAGCAAGAAGCTCTCTAGCGTTAGCAAAGTCGAAATTAAAGCGAGTACAAGAATTACTAAAGAAACAGCCTGACTCTATGTCTCAACAAGATGTGGAAGAACTGGGCGAACAGGCGAACCTAGCCGCAGCTGATTTCCGTCAGAAAGAAGCGCTGATGAATGACTATTTATTGGTAGCACCATTTGATGGGCAGTTAACTAACTTCACCCACTCAGTGGGCAGTAAGATTGATAGCGCAACCGCGTTGGTGAGTTTGATTAAACTCGATCCTGTCGAAGTTCAGTATTCCATTGGACAATCGGATTTAGGCAACGCAAAACTTGGGCAGAATGTCTCTATCCAAGTTGATGCTTTTGTCGATGAAGCGTTTTCTGGTGTGGTGGATTACATTGCCCCCACGGTTGATGAGAGTTCAGGTCGCGTAGAAGTACACGCGCACGTGACCAATCCAGATCATCGCTTAGTTCCGGGCATGTTTGCCAAAGTAAGCCAAATGACGAGCGAAGACACGACTCAAATGGTGGTTTCCCAAAATTCCGTTCAAGCAAAAAATACACAACGTTTTGTATGGATTGTGAATGGCGAAAAAATCGAGCAACGCATTGTTGAATTGGGCGTGAATACTAACGATGGGTATGTCGTTGTAGAAAGCGGATTGAAACTGGGTGATCAGGTCGTAGTGACGGGACAGCAGAACCTAAAGAAAGCGTCTCTAGTTAAGGTAATGAACCCTAATGCGGAGCAGAAAACGGTTGAGTTAATAACGGAGCCGGTAGATAAAGTGGTCACTAAGCAGACCGTTAAGCCCGAGGTAGAAAAGACCGAAACACAGATTGATGAAGCACATCCGGTTGAGCCTTCGGTTGATTGGACGGAAGCAACAAAAGGTGTAGACGAAGCGGTCAACGAAAATAACGAGCGTGCGGAAACTAATGCGGCCGCTGAGCAATCATCGAGCGAAATCCAAAGCCAGGAAACTCACAGCAAGGAAGCCGTAACAAAGGAGAATCTGAATGAAGCTTCCTGAGATTTGTATCAAGCACCCTGTGTTTGCGTCTGTTCTGAGCATCACCATTGTTTTGCTTGGGCTTTTGTCGTTTCAAAAGCTCTCAATCCAATACTTTCCAGAACATAAAACACCGTCAGCAACGGTAACGGCTGCGATCAATGGCGCTAGTGCTGAGTTCATGTCGCGCAATGTGGCAGATAAACTCATTACTGCTGCAACGGGCCTCGACAGCGTGAAAACCATGACGACGGACTGTCAGGAAGGCACGTGTAATCTAAAAATCATCTTTGAAGATGACATCAATGACGTCGAATACACTAGCTTGATGAACAACCTGCGTAGCAGCGTCGAAGCGATTGGTGATTTCCCGCCGAGTATGACGGATAAGCCAACGGTCACGGATGACTCTTCTGACACCAGTATGCCGAGTAACATCATCACGTTTGTGAATACTGGCAAGATGTCTAAGCAAGACATGTACGACTACATTAGTCAGCAAGTCGTGCCTCAATTTAAGCACATCCAAGGTGTGGGTGGTATTTGGGGACCGTATGGTGGCAGCGAGAAGGCGGTGCGTGTTTGGTTGGAACCGGATCGCATGATGGCGCTCAATATGAGTGCATCCGATGTTGTTGGAACATTGAGCTCATACAATGCAACGTTTACCGCAGGTACCATCAAGGGGCAGGTGCGAGATTTCTCCATCAACCCAGTAAACCAAGTAACCAGCGTTGATGATGTACGAGACTTGGTGGTTCGTGTTGATAACGGCAAGATCATTCGTATAGGTGATATTGCTGAAGTCAAAATGGGTGAGGAGAGCCTTACACCGAGTATTCTTCGTGTTGACGACAACTTAGCTATGTCGATTCAGGTACTGCCACTGAAAAGTGAAAACCCAGTGACGGTTGCCAATAAGGTTAAGAAGCAAATAGACGTGATTCAACCTCAGTTGCCTGAAGGCATTGAGATGAAGATGGTCTACAACCAAGCTGATTTTATTAAAACTGCAATTGACGAAGGCTTCATGACTTTAGTTGAAGCGATTGTTCTGGTTTCAGCCGTTGTCGTGTTGTTCCTTGGTTCAGTTCGTGTGGCGTCTATTCCTATTATCACCATTCCTGTGTGCGTAATAGGCGTATTTGCCGTCATGCATTTACTTGGATTTAGCATCAACGTACTGACGATTCTCGCTATCATTCTCGCCATTGGTTTGGTGGTTGATGATGCGATTGTTGTGGCTGAAAACTGCTACCGTCATATCGAAGAGGGTGAAACGCCGTTCAATGCTGCAATTAAAGGGTGTCGAGAGATCGTATTTCCAGTGATTGCGATGACGCTGACTTTGGCCGTTGTTTACTTACCAATTGGCTTGATGGCAGGCCTAACCGCCGATCTATTCAGGCAGTTCGCGTTCACGCTTGCAGCAGCGGTGATCATCTCTGGGTTTGTGGCGTTAACGCTCTCACCAATGATGAGTGCTTACTTAATGAAGCCAGTATCAACCCCGGCGAAGTGGTATCAAAAAGTTGATGCGAAACTGAATGTGTTATCGGATTTATACACGAAAGAGTTAGGCAAATGGTTTGAGCGTAAAACACTGATGAGTGGTATTGCCTTGGCATTGATTGCTCTATCTGCTTTGGCGGTTTGGACAATGCCTCAAGTGTTGCTTCCAACGGAAGATACTGGTTTTGTTGAGGTCACTTCAACGCCTCCTACAGGAGTCGGACGTCAGTATCACCTAGACAACAACGAGCAACTCAACAGTGTGTTCAAAGGTGATAATTCAGTAGAAGCGAATTTATCTTACATCGAAGGGACTCCGACCAATCACGTTTTATTGAAATCATGGGGCGAGCGTGACCAGTCAGCTGATGAGTTGGTGAACGAGTTTATCGCTAAAGCGCAAAGTTCGGTCTCTGCTTATGGCATGTCTTTCAAGGTTCGCTCGGCTGATAACTTGAACATTGCCACTAATATGATCCTAGAGTTAACGACGGTTAACCGTGATACCACCGTATTGTCGGAAACGGCGAATGAGGTGGTGGAGGCGCTTGAGAGTTATGAGGGCGTGACCAACATTAAAAATTCGATGTTGCGTGACCAATTGCGTTATGACTTGTCGATTAACCGTAATGCGATTGTGTTGTCTGGTGTTGATTACAGTAACGTAACCAATGCGTTATCGACCTTCCTTGGTTCTGTGAAGGCGGCAGATTTACAAGCCGATGACGGTTATACATACCCCATTCAAGTTCAAGTTAACCGAAAGGATCTCGGCGACTTTAAGGTTCTCGATAAGCTGTATGTGGATTCACAGTCGGGGCAAAGGCTTCCTTTGTCTCAGTTTGTTTCGATCAAACAAGTGACATCAGAATCTAACTTTAAGACGTTCATGGGTAAAGACAGTGCTGAAATCACCGCGGACTTGATGCCCGGATATACGGCGAGCGACGTGAAGGCATACATTGATGACACGGTACCAAGTCTGTTGAAACCTGCTCAGAGCTACGAGTTCAATGGCGTAGTTAAAGACCTGGTTGATTCAACCGCGGGCGCACAAGTGCTGTTCGTATTGGCGTTGATTTTCATCTTCTTGATCTTGGCGGCGCAGTTTGAAAGCTTTGTTGACCCAATGATCATCTTGCTAACGGTTCCATTGTGTATTGTGGGCGCGATTTTGACGCTTTCGGTATTTGGTCAAAGCCTCAATATTTACTCGAAGATAGGATTGCTGACACTGGTTGGTCTCGTGACCAAACACGGTATTTTGCTGGTGGAGTTTGCCAACGAGAAACGCAAATCTGGCGCGAGTGCGAAAGAAGCGGCGATCAGCAGTGCACGTTCAAGGTTACGTCCAATCTTGATGACCTCACTGACGATGATCCTCGGTTCATTGCCATTGGCACTGGCGGATGGCCCGGGTTCCTTAGGTCGAATCAATATTGGTTTGGTTCTGGTCGGTGGCTTGTCTGTCGGAACTTTTTTCTCATTGTTCTTAGTGCCAGTCGCGTATGTCGGTATGGCGAACCTAAAGCAAATGGATTTGTTGACTCGATTGAGAACCAAACCAGCGTAGCGAGATGCTTTAAATTTATCTAGATACTTCAAGGCCCTCATTGTGAGGGCCTTTTGCTATTGTGGGCTAGATTAAGTCAGGAAAGCGGTGAGGGCGGTTAGAAATCGTAGTTTAGATTCATTGAGCTGTAGATTTCGGCGTTACTTTGATCTGAGGCGACAGTGGTGTTGTAAATGTATTCGGTATCAAACGTCAGTGCTAAATTACCCATCAGAATGTTCTTCAAATAGCCTTTTAGGTTGTAGTTTGTGTTCTCTTCACCGTAGGCCATGTTTGCAGTTGCACCCATAGAAAACGTTTCTGTAAGTGTTAGCGATCCATCAATACTGGCATTAACGATCAGCTCGTAGTTTTCTTTGTTTGGGAACTCTTCATCGGAGGGTTGTCGTTGACTGATTCTGTAACCCGGACCCGCAGAGCCTTGAAGCTTGATTCTTTCTGTATCGTAAAAGTGACGACCAAATCCGGTCGCGGTAATGAATTGCTTACGATAGGTACCATAGTGATCGTGTTCAAAACGTGTTGTCGCGACCAAATAGGTGATTTCGTTCAAGTCATAGCTGATGCCATAGTTGGTGGTATAGCGATTGGTACCGTCTTCGTCGTTTTCAGCATCGGTATAGTAGGTATCAAACTGAACTCGTTGGCCCCAGTTCTCTTTTTTGTATCCAATAGAGATTCCAGAGTTGATCGACAAAGATGAGCTGGTGTTTTGTGAGTAGATAAACCCAAGCTTGGTCAAGGTCGTAAAAGGGGATTCTTTAGCTTCTTCTTGTAATTCAGAACCTTCGCTTAATACGACTTGGTCCTCGACTTCCACTTCTTCAACCTCCTCTCCAGCCTCTTTTCCAAATATGGGCATAGAGAACGCGATGAGAGCTAAAGGTAGCTTTCCTAGGTATCGTGTGTATGAAACTGTGTTTGTTAATGGGCGCGTTGTTTGCGAGATAGCGTGTGTCGACATAATGGTTTGGTATATAAAATGATAGAACACGACGAACGCAAGGTTAGTCGTGAAGAGTCGCCAATGATTGAATCGAAAAAGCTAGTGAGTTACGACGCCATAGGTAAAGGCGAAAAAATCGTTTTTATCGCTGAGAACCCGCTACCTCGATGAGGATTGAAATCTTCAATGTGGACAAAGAATTCAAGTATCTCAGAAGGTTTATCGTCTTCGATTAATAAGAACTCGAGTAGCCCTTGTTCGACATGCCATGAAACTATGGTCTCGCTTGATTGATCTGCTGAAATCTGTTCAACATTGATCACAACGCTCGTCTCGGGTAAGGCATTGAAAGCATCTTGCGCACATTTGAGAATACAGCTGGAGACATACTCTCGATATAAAGCATTGCTTTCAGAAAGAGACATCGTTTCAAGCTTCACTTCACCTTGGCACATTACCTTTTTTTCTTTAGGGATCACGTTGTGCTTATTAACCTGAATATTGATTTCTAGCAGGTGACCATTCTTATAAGTATTGAAGTTATGGTTAATCAGCTTAGTGTCGGCTACCGCGGCGTTAATGGAGTTCTGCTGAGCTTCGGAAAGGGCAGAAAGCTTTGCTTCGCTATCGTTGTTTAAAATACCTTTCGATAATTGATTGCCCTTGGCCCAGTAGCTGTAGCTTTGAACCCAATGCACAAACTCTGTCTTGTATTGCTCGATGTCCTGTTCGGCGGCACGCTCAATATTGTTGGTGAGGGTGTACAATTTCGACTTGTTGCCTAGCAGCATATCTAGCCAGCTAGGCTTGTACTCATCGAGTGCTTCCATGGCTTTGACTTTATGATCGAATCGAACTGTTGGCATTACCGGAGCAGGCTCCATCGCAATCGACTCCCAATTCATTTTTGGGGCCGGAATGGTATGCACGGATTGGATTAAGTATAGGTGCTGATTGAATAAGTTCACTCCACTTACAGCGTCCTCAAGTTGTTTGGTATTCATCTACATTCCTGTCGACTGTTGTTCTTGTAATTTGGCGCTTAGTTTATGGTCAAAGCGCGCGAACAGTATTTAAATGAATGTGAATGATCTTTCGTGAGGTTACTTGATATTGGTTTAGGAATATTTCGACTGTGGAGAGATTAGCTTCTGTTTATGAGGGAGGAAGCGGCACATCGAGCCTGGCACAAAATGAACTCGAAACAACATGACAGGCAAGAAAAGCGAAACCCTGCGTTGAAAGCAGGGTTTTTATTGAATCAGTACTGAGTGACTGGTTAGGCAATGTGCGTCATTTTGTTAATCACAAAGGTTTCAATACAGTTTTCAGTCGCAGCCATGTACTCGGCGATGTGTTGGCTCGCTAAGTGTTTCTCTAGATGAGCTTCAGAATCCCAGTTCTCATGAAAAACGAAGTGAGCAGGGTTACTGTTATCTTGATGGAGGTCGTAGTTGATACAGCCTTCTTCGGAGCGGGTTTTATCGATCAATTTAATCATCTCTGATTTAACTAGCTCAGTTTTATCTTCTTTAGAGACGATCGTTGCAATAATGGTTAGCTTAGTCATTGTGAATTCCTAGGGCAATAAATCTCTGGGTCCGGGTAATATAAGTATCTATAAACCAAAGAAAAAGATACGATCTATCCAATGACTATGGCTGTTTGTGTCCATAATTCTCTTTGTAATCGCGAGATTTTTAATGAATTACGCTCATAAGAAAGCCCGACACTAAGCCGGGCATTTTAAAAAGTGAATGAATTAGTTACTGAAATCAGCCTTTACCCAGATCATGCGGTGGTCAGATGAAACATCTTTACCGTTACCATAATCACCAATTCGTGAGTCATTGAATAGCTTGCGTCCTTCTTCATAAGAAGCGGCCCAGTAAACACCAGAATCAACGATGTTAAGTGTTGCTGAAGGCAGTGCGTAATCTACAGCAAGTCCAAATGTTGAAGTGATACGGTTCGGTTGTGGGTGAGACGATGATTTATCTACCGCATGTTCAGCTGCGCCATAACTTGTTGGATACAAGCTGCCATTGGTGACGTCTTGGTTAACTAACGAGTCGTTATGCAAATCTTGCATTACAGAGCTAATGCCGTCGCCATCAACAGGATCTAGGTTTTGGTCACCCATCATAACAAAGTGCTTGCCTTGCTCTAGGCCACCTGTTTTTCCAGTGTCATCATAGATGAACGACTTGTTTTGGATGTATTGGTGCCAGAAGTCGACTTCCGCTGCGTTTTGCTCAATGTTCTTACCCACATCAAAAGCTGGAGGAGTAGGGTGTGACATCAACAAGTGAACGGTTTCTGTCCCGTTTTTAGTTGGAATTAGGATCGGCGCGTCAACGTGGTTTTTTGACGATAGACGAACTTCTTCCCATTCAGCTGCTGTGTACCACTCGTCGCCACAGTTCATGCCGACAGGGAACTTACTAGGATCATCACAAACTGTGATTGTTGGGATGGTTGCACCTTCAAGATCTTTCCATTTAAATTCTTGGAATGTGCGAGTGTTGGCCGTGTCTATCTCATATTTAGACATTAGAGCAAACGCATACTGACCATGGTAGAAACCGAAGCCCCACGCATCACCGGGAAGTGTTCCAAAATTACCGTCATTGTCTAAATCAAAACCAAATTCGTTCAACAAACCTGTATTGGTCGAGTAGCTTTCAAAATATGGATATGAAATTGGTTCTAGGTTCGCGTCGCCACCTGCACCTTCGATACTTTGAGCAACAGAAAGGTAGTTCTTCTGGAAGCCTTCGAGCGCTGATTTGTCGGTACCAGTACCATTATTGTTAAATTCAGCCATCATCAGCACATCAGGTCGATTCTTTTGAATCACGGCAGCGACGTTGCGGATCTGGATAACCTTGGCAGCTGTTACTTTGTCAGCGTCATCAATCGTGTTATCCAAATAGTCGGTTACTAGTTTTGTTTGAGCGCTTGGTTCAATCTGCATTTCTGTTACAAGGTCTTCGAAGGTGGCACGATCAAAAGACAAGTTATAAGTCGCGATCTTTACTTCTTCAGGTTGAACGTAATCTGTGTCACTGCTGCAACCAATCAAAAGTGCAGAAGAGATGGCGAAAGCGATAGATGTTTTTAACAATTTCATAAAGTGGGTCCGCTAATTGCTGAAAGAAATTTGGGACGCGCATGTTATGAGATGGATATCATTCTGTAAGTGATTCTTGTCACAGGCAAGGCTCTGAAGTGATATCTTGTTGCATTGAAAATGTGACATTTGGAACTAGTGTCTGTAATTAGAATAAAGACTTAAAATTCATAAATTTAATTAGAACTGTGAATTAAAAAAGGTTCATCGCGGATTAGCGGGAACTAAAAACAAAAACGGTAGTAAGTG
>NZ_JBFSUR010000058.1:0-12994 GCF_041467535.1 Vibrio sp. 10N.247.311.47 | reverse complement strand
AGAAATACGCGAAACGGGGTTGTTCTATCTTTAAATTTAATTACGCAACAAAGCCTCTTACCGGTAACCTGATCAATATTAAAGTATTACTAGACCTATTTCTTATAAGGTATGGTGATGCTTTTTTTTGCACTCGATTAAATCTGTCTAACTATTCATCTATGATCTTACATAGCTTACGTTGATGTGAATAATCAAGTGTTGCCAAGAATCATGGTTTACATACCAGATCTTAGGTTCAGGTATTAAATATTACGAAGTTAGATAAAATTTAATTCTCTTAATGTAAAACCATTAAACTACTATGAAGACTTGCAAGATATGTATTAGCGTTTTACTCTTCGGTCTCTCCCTAAGGTTTAACTGCCATCAAATCGCTAACCAGTGCATAATATGCATAAGTCTGGTGAATTGATGTGGCCGTATCCATGCTATGTCATGATCGTTATGAATGGACTTTTCTGAACAAATTAATGTTTACAAATCTAACATCACGGATGCAAGAGTGGCTGGTAGGCATTAGACTTCTTTTTTCCTGCGAATAAGCTAAACTTTCATATGTAACCAATTACATTTGAGGTGTTTATGAAGTCGTTTGTCAATATTAAGGTCGTTTTATGTTCGTTTTTATTTTTTGCAACCTCAGCGATTGCTTCTATTAGTGCTGATGATGTCACGTTTTCAGGCCGAGTCGATGGAGATATACGAGCAATTTATTCTGACAAAAGTCTAACGAATGTGGATGGCATGCAAAACACGAAAGCTGTAAGAGGCATGACTCAGAGCAGTTATGTAACATTACTAAACAATGAAGTAGATGATGTAATTGTTCGTGAGGTTGACATGTAGTCAAGCGAACATAGCATATTAGATTCTAACTTTTTACCATATGCTTTAATACTCAATCGCTTAATTACATAGTATATAGATTGTACTGATAATTTAAGTGGGAAAATAATGAGGTATATTGGTTCAATAATATCGAATACGAATGTCAAAACTGTAGAGCTGTGTTTTGAAAGATTGAAGCAAGCAGGAGTTCATCCATCAGAACTATCTTTAGATGGATTGGTACTCCTGTTAATGTGCGCGGAAAGAGACCGCTTAGCAACACTGAGAGCTAATTGAGCATGGGTTTGAACAGGTTTGACAGCCTGTAAGCAAGTTCAAGAACTCGGGTTGAGTAAATAGCTGGCTTGTTTTTATGTGCATTAAAGCTTTAGAATAATAGTGTTTACCAATTTTGATTGCACCGTTGGTTGATTTTTTCTCGTACGAAACAACAGAAAATCCCATTTTTTCGAGTACTTCTGCTGAGCTCTTTATAGCAACTGTTGTGTAGTAGTCGGTAATGTTAGCGTGTTTTGCTAGAAACCTGAATTCTCTATTTAATTGTAGACGAAAAGGTCGCTCGTACAGCGAATGCTGGCTCACCGCAAAATAAGCTAATTTTCGTCTTTTATTATAAGGAACGGTTTTTCTTAAATCTATTTCATCAATCGACTTTTGAGAAAGTGTTTCAATTTCGGAGATCATACCTTCAGTCGTGAATATAGTGCCTATGTTATGTCCTAATAGCTCCCCTGTGACGCTGTCGACATATTTATAGGCAATGAAACGTTTTTCATTGCAATATTTTAAAAAATCGATTTTATAGAGTCCATGCTTAATATTCTCATCAGAGGTTTTCTCATGAAAAACAAGTACAGAATTTACAATCTCACTATCATTAGAATTTCCAATCGGATATTCACAAACAGGATTGTGTTCGATCATCGATGTTGACTGATAATTTGCTCTGGCGATCAAGTTATTTAAACTACGGTATTTCTCTTCCATCAGAGTATTGAATTGATCAACTCTATTTTTAGAACTAGGGTCTTGATGTTGTAAATGACTAACTTTAGATAGATAAGGCTCAAGATCGTTGGTAAATTCTCGCAAAACACGAATACTACGGCTAAGAGTTGGTTTAGTTGTTCCTCTTTCCCATCGACTAAGTGTAACGGTATCAATGTTCGATAGATCTCCTCCGAGTAAGTTGAGCTTTGTAGCTGCTTGACTTTGTGTTAGTTCATTCGCGATTCGATATTTTTTTAAGTATTCGCCAAACACAGTAATTTTCTCCAATCTTTTGCATAAGGCGAAGTATTATTATGTGTAGAAACTTAAGATGGTAGGCATCTTAATTTAAAGTCTGTTTGGCTATGCCTAATGATTTTTGATTGAGTATTGGTTATCCCACTGGGTTGTTTTTATGAGGGTTATTATTTCGGGTTGAGAAAGAAGTGTCGCTGTATCAATTTCGTATAAGCAATGTTCGAATGAGCGGTTGCCTAATTTAAAACCTCCTTTTTCTGACTCAATATCAAATGCTATTTTCTTAAATCCAAGTTGCTCTAAAATTTGTCCGATTTCAGGCCATGCACTAAAGAAATAATAACGTTGAACATTTGAATAGTGAATTAGGTTTATAAATTGAGAAACTAACATACATCGAAATATCTGGAAATTAGAAGAGTAACGATTATAATTACAAACCGATAACTTAGTCGAATTTTTATAACTGACAGATTTTGTCAGGTCGATATCAATGATTTTTGAATGAGTAACTTTGTCAAAATAGTCACTTTCGAATATAAAACTAATTGAGTGACCTACCAACTGCCCGCTTTCTGTTATAAATCTTTTTAAAATAGCTCGTTTGTTTTGTTGGTAGTCATATAGATTAATGTCGAAAAAACCCTTCGGTGTATGGATGGCTGTTTCGTAAAAGATTTTAAGGCTAGATAGTATCTTGTCATCATCTTTCAAAAGAAGTGGCATCTCAGTAATTAAAGTTGATTGTGGCTCTTGTGGCTCTTCATAACTTAATGATGAAAGCTTCGTTACCCTGTTATTAAAACGAAGTTGTTCAATCTCGTCTAGTAGCTTTGTTTCGTTTGGATTAGGTATTAATTCATAAAAGTCACTCAGGTCAACCTGTAAACAACGCAAGATTCTTAGGCATTTTGCAAGTGTTGGTTTGGTTTTTCCTCGTTCCCAACGACTGAGAGTTACCACGTCTACAGAGCGAAACTCTTCATTTGCAAGGTTTAACTTAACAGCAAGCTCACTCTGAGTAAGACCTAGTGAGACTCTCAATTCCTTTAAATAGTCACCAAACATACATTATCCCTAAGCGTAATTTGATCTAATTGAAGTATAGTCATCTATGATAGTTTATGGCATTTTTAATAGCCTATCTAAATGTAACAGACTCGAGATTACCGTTTTGAAACGGCATTGTGTATTTGTACAGGAGTTCGTTTAACTACTTATGCAGTTTGTCTTCACGGTTAAGAAGTAGGCATGTAAAGCTACATATGATTTGTTCATGCTAATCCTTGCTAATTATTGATCTGTAGTATGGATTAATCACAAAAAGAGGTTTGTTTATGAATACGAATATGTTGTCTGAAAATTTACAAGCCGAAGCACTTGTTGACGATGTTAATCAGGGATTGTTTTATCCTGTTTTTCAACCGATAACTAATGGCAATGGAACTGTCGGTGCTGAGGTTTTGTTACGTTGGGAAAAAGGGCACGATGTTGAATCGTCAATTCGCTGTCTGTTAGACTCTAAGAAGATTGCATGGTTTACTCAAATATTCTTGTTAAGAGTGTCCGAGGAATTATTGTCTCAGAAGAAAATGATTGATTTTCTGACTATTAATATCTCCCCTGATCACGTTTTAAGTTTCACTTTTCTACGTGATATTTCCCCAATTTGGCAAGCATGTAATAAGTTGGGTATAACCTTATGGATTGAGCTAACTGAGAATGAACAATACCCGGTTGGCATTGACGAGAAAAGGATGATGTCCCAGTTTGGAGTATGTCGTGGTCTTGGAATTAAAATCGCGATAGACGACTATGGCAGTGGTTATAACACTGGTGAAGCACTGATTAGGGTTGTTAAACCGAACATAGTGAAAATAGATCGGTCGCTAATGAGAAACCGGAGTGATAATTCGACCTTTTGGGAGCGTCTTAGATTTTTAGCTCGGAAGTATCAGATTGAATTGTTATCTGAAGGTATAGAAAACCATGAAGATTTACGTTTTGCACAATCGCAGGGCATAGATTATTTTCAGGGCTATCACTTAGGCAAACCTGGCTCATTGAGTCAATTGTCGAAACAAGGTGCAGCATATTGCTGATCTACTTAAAAATAGCGTGAATAAATTCGGGTTACTTTTAGTGTGTAAAGCATCATCGTTAGTTTCAAGAGTTTTAGGTTTGCCGGAACATAATGCCATTCTATTAGTTTAATCATGCCTACTTAGTATCAAGTGTTTAATGCCTGCCAGTTTATCTATTTATAACCATTTGTTAGCATTGGGACAAACAACAAAACATTGGAATCGTTATGTCGCAGTCACCTTTGGATCAAAAGGCTTTGGAGCAAGAGCTTTCAGGTCAACAGCCCTCCTTATCTCAAATTAATGTGTTTCCGGTTAAATCAGTAGGTGGGATTGCACTCTCTTCTGCTTGGGTCGAAAAACAGGGCCTTACCTTCGACAGACGTTTTATGTTGGCCTTGGCTGACGGCTCAATGGTGACGGCGCGTAAGTACCCTAAAATGGTCAAGGTGTCTTCTAGCTTGCAGCCAGACGGTTTGATTTTTACTTACGAAGGCAAAGAACCGCTGCGCCTAAAATATGCAAACTTCAAGATGCAAGAAGCGCCTGCAACAGTGTGGAAAGATAGCTTCACTGCGTATACCACCAACGACGAGGCGGATGATTGGTTTAGCGATGTGCTTGGTGTTCGCGTAGAACTTCTGTTCTGTGGTGAGCAATCTAATCGTGTTCGAGAAAAGCTTGGTCAGAATGTCAGTTTCGCCGATGGTTACCCGATGTTAATCATCAGCCAAGCTTCGCTTGATGAGTTGAATCGCCGTAGTCCTGAAACGCATTCCATGGATCAGTTCCGCACCAATTTTGTCGTCTCAAACACTGAAGCGTTTGCTGAAGATGGTTGGAAGCGCATTCGAATTGGTGAGGTTGAATTCGAAGCGGTGAAGCCTTGTGAGCGCTGTATCCTAACGACAGTCGATGTTGAGAGCGGCGAATTCAGAGCAACAAAAGAGCCACTCAATACCTTTTCTACGTTCAGAGCCAATGAACGTGGTGGCGTTTTCTTTGGCCAAAACCTTGTGGCTAAAAATGAAGGCTTAGTCAAAGCCGGTGATGTTGTTGAAGTATTAGAAACTAAAGAAAAAGAGCACTACCAAGATACATGGGTAGAATCGCTACACTTAACTTGCGTTGAGCGTGAAGAGATCGCTCGAGACTTTACGACGTTCTGGCTAGAGCCAGCGAAAGAGAACCACGCATTACCAAGCTATCAGCCAGGGCAACATCTACCGATTGAAATGGTAATTAATGGCGAGAAAGTGTCTCGTCGTTACACGTTATCTTCTAGCCCTTCACGCGCAGGTCGTTTGGCGATTTCCGTGAAGCGAGTGGACGATGGTCAAATCTCAAACTGGCTCAATGATCACTTCCAAGTCGGTGACACGCTAGTTGCTCAGAATCCAGATGGCGCATTCTACTTAGAAGATAACCCAACACATCCATTACTGCTGTTATCAGCGGGAAGCGGCATCACCCCTATGTTGTCGATGCTTCGTTACTTAGCCGACCATGGTCAGATTGATGATGTGGTGTTCTATCACCAATGCAGCAGTGAAGAAGATATCCCTTATCAAGCTGAGATTGATAAGATCGCTCGCGAACATGCTGGTCTAAGTGTGATTTATTCACTAAGCCAACCAACGAAAGAGTGGGATGGTTTGTCAGGTCGTTTGAGTGTGTCTCATGTCGCCAAAATTGAGGACCTTCATAAGCGCCAAGCATTCGTGTGTGGCCCTGACGGCTTTATGGATAATGCCAAGAAATTGCTGATTCAAATGGGGCTGAATCCTCAGCATTATCATCAAGAAGCGTTTGGTGTTGCTCAATCAACGGAAGAAGCGGTGAAGCAACTGCAGTTGAGCGTTAACGGCTACCTGTTCGAAGGCAACAACCAATCAACACTACTAGAGCAAGCTGAGTCGGCAGGTGTGTCTATCGCATCAAGCTGTCGCGCGGGTTTCTGTGGTGCTTGTAAAGTGACCCTTGAGTCTGGGCAAGTTCATCAACCTGATGTACCGGCGTTGCAAGAGCATGAACGCAACATGGGGCAAATACTGGCGTGTTGCAGTGTGCCTCAAACTGATATCGAAGTTGTAGACTAACTCGGTAGGTCGGAAGGCCAGAAAGAAAAGCACATTGAATAGAAAAGGCCGGAAGTTCACTGAAATGAACTTCCGGCCTTTTTGATTCTAAGATTAATTCAAACAATTAATCGTAGATCGTTGGGATCGGTTGACGCTTGTGCTGTGTTGCTTTGTAGATGCCTACTAAGCGGTCTGACACGTCTTGAGGGACTTCTTTACCTTCAAGGAAATCATCGATTTGGTCGTAAGAAAGGTTCAATGCTGCTTCGTCGGCTTTCTGTGGATCAAGCTCTTCTAGGTCGGCAGTAGGCACTTTCTTAACCAATAGCTCTGGCGCACCTAGCGTTGCTGCAAGTTCACGAACTTGACGCTTGTTCAGGCCAAACAAAGGCGCTAAATCACATGCACCGTCACCGTGTTTGGTGTAGAAGCCAGTGATGTTTTCTGCTGAGTGGTCAGTACCAATCACAAGACCACCAACGTAACCCGCAATTTCGTATTGCGCGATCATGCGAGCGCGAGCTTTCACATTACCTTTAACAAAGTCGATTTTTGCTGAGTCTGTTGGTAGTAAACCTGTACCTTCAAGTGCAACGTGAGATGCTGCGTGAAGCCCATCAACACCCGCTTTGATGTTTACAGAAACAGATTGAGAAGGCTGGATGAAAGAGAGAGCAAGTTGTGCTTCATCTTCATCTTTTTGTTCGCCGTAAGGTAGGCGAACCGCAATGAATTGGTAGTCGTTGCTGCCAGAGTTTTCATTCAGGCTATCCACGGCCATCTGTGCCAAGCGGCCACAGGTCGTTGAGTCTACACCGCCACTGATACCAAGGATCAGAGACTTGCAGCCTGACTGCTGAAGTTTCGTTTTAATAAAGTCCACACGACGAGTCACTTCGAAGTGAGGGTCAATTGAAGGTAGTACGCGCATTTCGTCACGAATTAACTGTTCCATTCGTATTCCTTTCCTGCAAGCAAATTAAAAATCTAGTGTTATCATACCTAAATCATCCGATTTAAAAACCTCTTTGCACAAGCTTAGAAAGAGAAGGCAGTAATAAACAATGGAAAAAATAGCCATTTTCGGTAGTGCGTTTAATCCACCGAGCCTAGGGCATAAAAGTGTGATTGATTCGTTGGCTCACTTTGACAAAATTCTACTCGTTCCAAGTATTGCCCATGCTTGGGGAAAAGAGATGCTAGACTTTGATACGAGATGTCAGTTAGTTAATGCATTTATCAGTGATCTTTCACTGGATCAAGTTGAGCTTTCGTTGATCGAAAAGAGCTTATTTACACCCGGCGAAAGCGTGACGACTTTTGCTGTACTCAGTGAACTGCAAAAGTTACATCGTGACGCTGAACTGACGTTTGTTATTGGCCCAGATAACTTCTTTAAGTTCTCATCTTTCTATAAATCAGATGAGATTACCGAGCAGTGGTCTGTAATGGCTTGCCCTGAAAAAGTGAAAATTCGCAGCACAGACATACGTAATGCACTGATAAGTGGAAGCGATGTTGCAAAACTGAGTACAAAGTCAGTTACAAAGATGTTGCAAGATAGTGGACTGTATCAGATAATGTAAGTTCACTAATCAAGAGGTCAGAGGACTATGCTAAAGAGCGCGATACCAGCGACGTTGATCATGGCAGCATGTAGTATGCCTGCGTATGCTGAGTGTGATTTTTTTAGCTTAGATTCAATCATGCTGACTTCTGATGAAGATGACAATTGTCTAGATTTCTCGACCAGCATTGATTCTTTTGGCCAACGTATGATGGAAATCAGTGGGCTGAGCGATGATGAACCGGAAAGCACACCGGACTATTGGTCTGACTGGGTTCTTCAAACCAAAGACTCGCCATTGCTGACACAAAGCATTGAGTCAAACTATGTTGGCTTGGGTATGTGGTTTCCAGAAGACCTTGAAGATGAGCAGTATGATATGTCGACTGAAGAGTGGTTGATGAATCATGGTCTTCAACTCAGCATCGGTTTTGGCGAGAAAGTCGAAGGGCAGCCGCGTATGCGCTTTGATTATCGTTGGCACGACTCACGTGACGCCGACCTAATGATGCAGGTTGAGTTGCCATTTTAGACAGGCAGATACACAGATAGATTGCTATCTACGTCTAAATAGTAAGAATTAAAAAAGCCGCAAAAACTCAGTTTTTGCGGCTTTTTAGTATCTGGCTTGCGAGTTTTAATACCAGCACTCACTTTCCGCCAAGCTATAAATCTTCACCAAAAACAAGCATACACAGTTGCTCGAACTCTTCTTCTTTACCTGAGAACAGATCATCAATCACAAGTGAACGTTTTTGACCTGACTGCATGCGTTTCTTCGCTTCTCGCATCACCATCACCAGAGTGTGCTCTTGTGGCAAGTTTGAGTCATCAATGTTCCATTGATTGAATCGCTGAGACAAAGCACTTTCGCAAAGCAGGGGTTTAAACGACAACACTTCTTGCTTCAATACAGAAAGCATATCTTTAAACGCTTGTTCCGTATTATTGGCATTAGAAGCGCGAGCTTTGGTTTGTTCTAGCTTTTCTAGTAGTGCCGAAGAGAGGTTGGTTTGCGTGATGTAACCCGCTTGTCTTGGGAATGAATCCGTCAAACGAACAGAAAAATCGACACGGTTAACCTGAGTGTTTGGAAAGTAGGTCAGTGACGTTAGGCAGTCGTATGGAATCCAGACGCTTTGTCCTGGTTCAACGGCATACTCTTGTTTGCCTAACTTAATCAAAACCAAGCCATTTTGAACCGATACAAGGCTATGTTTAAGTACTTTCTTGCGTGGTGTGATCACCAAGTGTGAAAAGTAAGCCGATGTATATTCAATAGCGAAGTTCATAGATAGTACCTTAATTTTGGGGCGTCAAGATTACCGTTAATCTTAAAGAATGCCAACAATAACAGGGGATTTTCAATGTTTCTGGTCTGACCTTGTCAAAAGTATGGGCTCTGTAGCTGCGAGAAGTCAAAACAACGCGTAGAATGAGCCAGCTTTTTATTATATGAATTAAAAAATGACCTCTCCAACCGATCCATATGTTGATATTCGTCCTTACGGCGATGATGAAATTCCAGCGGCACTAAACCGTCTTATTAATGATGAAGAATTTATCAGTGCAATCTTGCATTACCGTTTTTCAAACCATGCGTCTTGGTTCAAAGCATTAATGAGCCCGATTTTGCGTGTGTACTTAAAAATGAAGTGGAGCAAGCTGACTAGCGTTGAATCCATTCAGATTGAAGTGAAAAAGTACTTACGCGACACGTTAGCGAAAACCACTAACGGTGTGACGTACACTGGTATCGAGTCACTGGATGCGAACCAAGCTTATCTGTTTGTATCAAACCATCGTGACATTGCTATGGATCCTGCGTTAGTAAATTACGCTCTGCATCAAAATAATCATCAGACTTGTCGTATCGCTATCGGAGACAACCTGTTGAAAAAGCCATGTGCGACTGAATTGATGCGTTTAAACAAGAGCTTCATCGTAAAGCGTTCTTTGAAAGGACCGCGTGAGATGATGAAAGCGCTAGGGCAGTTGTCTTCTTACATTAAGCACTCTCTAGAAACGGGCAACTCAATCTGGATCGCTCAAAAGGAAGGTCGTGCGAAAGACGGTAACGATTTTACTGAGCCAGCAATTTTGAAAATGTTCCACGTTGAAGGACGTAAGCAAAAAATTGCTTTCCCTGAATACGTGAAGTCATTGAAGATTGTTCCTGTGGCTATTTCTTACGAGAACGACCCATGTGACACGGCTAAAGCGATAGAGCTTTTCGAAAAAGACGTAAACGGCAGTTACGAAAAGGGTGAGTTTGAAGATATCGAAAGTATCATTCAAGGCATCATCGGTGATAAAGGACGCGTTCACGTTGGTTTCGGTCAGGTTATCGACCAAGATTTTGATACGCCTGAAGCGCTTGCTGAAGAGATCGATCGTCAGATCCACGATAACTACAAACTGTTCCCAGTAAACTTGCTGGCAGCAGAAAAAGAAGATGAGTCGATTACAGCGGCCGTTAAACAAGAGTTTGAAGCTAAACTGTCGAGCCTGCCACAAGGTGCGCGTCAGTACTTGATCGATAGCTACGCCAACCCAGTGAAGAACATTGGTTAACGAGCGTTAGTTAGCTTGCTAGTTGATTAGCAACTTGATTGAATTGAAAAAGGAGCCTTGGGCTCCTTTTTTGTTTCTGAATCACCATTTGTTGCTGCGATCGAGCATTAACGTATTAGAGCATTAGAGCATTAGAGCATTAGAGCATTAGAGCATTAGCCTGAATTAGCGAGCGACTGCACCACCGAGATCTAGATTGGTTGGCCATTTGGTTACGGTGTTGCCGCCCAGATAGATGTTGCCTTTGACTGTCATGGTCTCGGGGAATGTTGTAATCCCAGAACCGCCTATATAAAGGTCGCCGTCAATCACGATCCCGTTGGGTAACTCGGTTAAAGGAGTGCGGATCACGCTCAGATCGCCTTTTACTCTAAAGCCATTCGGTAGCCTTTCCAGTGGAGTGTCGGTGAGGTTGATAAAGCCGCCCACTCTTACACCTCTTGGCCAGCTGGTGATTTGGCTGCCAATCAAGTCGACGTAACCTTTTATCTTAACCCCGCTCGGGACTCGAGCGAGTTGGCTGTTAGAGCCTTTAAGGCTGCCGTTCACTTCTAACCCTTTGGGTAGGCGTGTGATCGCAGTATTCTCTATATTGAGATTACCATCTACCACCAAGCCAGTTGGAAGTGATGTATAAGGCTTATTTCGTAGATATAAGTTTCCGTAATTATCGAGATGGTTCAATATTTGATAGTGATCGAGTGGTTCAGCACTGACATTTGTTATGGTTAAGGAACCAATAATAAGTGCAATTATTCTGAGCATAACAGGCTTCTTATTACTATAGACGCTTACACTATAATGGAAAAATTAATCTCGCATAGTGTTTTACCCATTTGGCGGTAGATTAACGAGGAATGGAGCAAAGATGATAGGTAAATTAATGATTAGAGTAAATATACGAATTATTAAGGTCTTTCTGATAGCCGCTTCAGTGTTTGGCTCAATGTCTGCGAGTGCCAACAAAGTAATTTCAACGCCCGGTAAAGCTGCGGTGGTTGTGACACAAAGCGGTCAACAGCAACGAGTTTGTTATTACGATGACAAGGCTTATAGCATTGGGGCAGTGTTAGAGGTGGGGGGCGTAGTGATTCAGTGCGCTGCAGAAAACGATTTTGAGCAAAATGGGTCACTGGCTTGGGTTCAATTAAAAAAAGACGAGTAATTCACTCGTCTTTTAATAAGCATATAAATGCTTATATTAACGCGCTAGAGAGCGAGTCTTAAGTTCAAAAATAATCTTCTCAGCGCTAACTTCAAATTTAAAGCGAGCGTGCAACTCTGTGCTTTCTTCAGTCATCTCTGATGCTTCGAACTCAACGTTGCTAGACACTTGTTTAGCAAGTTCAACATACTTAGCAAACTCAGCTTCAATCAGTGCTTTTGAGTTTCCGTAAACCGTTACTTCAGCAACATCGTCGCCTTCTTTAATGATGAACCCGATTTCGCCTGCACAGCCGCAAGCCTCACATACATCGTTGTTACCAATATCTTGGCTCATAAATAATCCTCTTACAAAGTCTGAGGTTATTCTAACGAGCAATTTGAACTGTATCTACAAAAATTAAAACCTTTGAACTAATTTATACTGGTATGCTATGTTGTTTGTTAAGGTGTTTGATGAATATCTATATTCGCGCCGCCAAATATGTATGTGATTTACCTCACGTTTTGTTGAAAAGGAATGTTATTAATATGTCAGAATATCATTCACTTAGTTGCGCCAGAAATGATTTTATAAGACTATCTATCGCTTGATAGGTATTTATACAATGAATTTTTCGTTGGGTATTTCATATTCTAAGTAGTTATTTAAACTTATCGACTTAGGATTGTAAGGTGATTTTCGAAGAATAATTAGACAAAGTGTCCAAAGAGGCATCACTGTAAAATTGTTCGTACATAGTATTTGTGTGAATTTAGTTATAAATACTTGCGAAAAAATACCTTGCTCACATAATGCTGATAACGATTTTCATTCTGACTTCATTTGATTGAGTTAGATGGATTTACAAAGAGAAGAGCCTGAATATGCCAAAGCGTAGTAAAGAAGATACAGAAATCACGATCCAGAAAATCATGGATGCCGTTGTAGACCAGCTACTAAGATTGGGTTACGACAAGATGTCATACACGACGTTGAGTCAACAAACGGGTGTTTCTCGTACAGGTATAAGTCATCACTTTCCAAAGAAAACGGATTTTACTGCTGCTCTAGACGGTCGTATTTTCAAGATGTTCATGGAACACATTGACTTCGAAAATGGCCTTGACGCATTTTCAGCTAGCTGGGTTGCAGCACTTGAAGACGCTGAGTTCCTAGCAATCTTACGTTTACTTTTCCATCATATCGTTACTGCTGAGAGCGCGCATGAGTTCGCTGCAAACGGTATTGATCGTCTATACAAGCTGACTGAAACTCAGTTTGGCGATACTAGCGGTAAAGAACTAGAGTGGCTGATTGGTAAATCATTGATTCGTATGAGCCAATAATCAGCACTCAATAAAAGAAGCTCCTACGGGGGCTTTTTTTGGGTTCATCGCGGCTTTCCGGGGAAAGCCGCTTTTATCTTCAAGAAGAAGTAGTC
>NZ_JBFSUR010000057.1:0-13957 GCF_041467535.1 Vibrio sp. 10N.247.311.47 | reverse complement strand
GTTTTCATCCTTGTACAAATCCGAACCTAGGTTAAAGTTCCAGACCATGTAGGCAGGCACTTTACCTGTCGCGCCCGTTGCATCTTCGGCACTTGTATTCGCATTGTCAGAGTAAGACTCGCTGAAGTAGTAACCAGACAAAGTCGTATCTACCTTGCTAAAGGCGTAAGTCGCATCCCAGCTAAATTGGTGTTTAGACGTATAAGGGAGTTGATTACCTTTGTTTGCACCCTCTTCCTCTAACGTTGCATCTAAGTAGTTATAGCCAGCGCCCAAACTCAAAGCTTGCATCGCTTGAGGAATATAACGACCAGAGAGCTCAACACCTTGGTGAAGGGTTTTACCAATGTTATCGAAAGTTTGGGTAGCACTTTGCCATTGCAGCTGATCTTCAAAATCAATGCGGTAAAGTGCAATGTTAAAGCTGGTTGAATCTTGGTTGTAGCGAGCACCCAACTCGTAGTTCCACGCTAGCTCACTGCCCTCTTCACCCTTGCCTCGAATGTAAGCAATTTGTGGTGCACGCAAAGATTTCTGTGCATTAGTGTAACCAACCCATTGCTCTGTCAGGTGGTATGCCAAAGTTAAGCCCGGCAACCACTCCGTCACTTTGTTGTCTGTGCTTTGTGCTGTACCCAGATCATCAAACGTCATATCAATCGATTCGTAACGAATACCCGGCGTGACTTTCAGTACGTCATTGAACAGGCCGATTTCATTGCTGATGTAACCAGCAAAAGCGTCAGTATCTAAGTGCCAATCACGTGGGGTTGTTGTAGCACCACCAGCAATTGGCGTTTGAGTCAGCTTGTAATCGATATCTTCGTTGACGTAGCGTGCCCCAACAATCACATTTTGCGTTACGGTATTTCCGTCAAAGTACATCGCGAGTTTAGGTTCAACACCATAAACAGCAAATTCACGTGGTGACGTACGAATATCGGTTGATGGTAATGCCGGGTCCGCCCAGTGACCGCCAGCGCTGTTAAAGCCCCATTGGAAGAAACGCTCAGAACGGTGGCCAAACGTCAGTATTTCTAATTCGGCGCTATCTGCAATATTCAAGTCATGTAAATACTTCAGGCTCCAACGCGTTGAAGTGCCTTGATATTCATCGTATGGGCGCTTCGACTGAGTACGATCTTTTTCGTAATCATCTGGCGATAAAGCGCCCGGCATTTGGGTGTCGGCATCATAACGTTGAACGAAAGCTTGTAACTCTTGAGTATCGCTCAGTAACCATTGCAATTTCGCTTGGAAGTTTTTTACATCCGTGTCGGAGTGTTCACGGAAGCTCTCACCTTTTAAGAAGTTCCCCTCGACTTGAAGTGCCAGCGTATCAGTTAACCAACCACCCGTTCGCAGGTAAAAGTCGTTGAGCGGCGTATCGCCACCCTCGAATACAGTAAAGCGATTACTGATTTCCGTTTGCCACTCATGTGGAATAGGCTTGGTCACCAAGTTGATCACACCACCGACGTTGTTTGGTCCGTACTGAACCGCCGCACCGCCTCGCACAATATCAATACGATCAAGCATCGACAGCGTTGCAGGGAAAATTGATTGTCCTGTGTGACCATACGGCGCCAGTGTCAGAGGAACACCATCCATGAGGAATTGAGCGTGCCCACTGCGACTCGCTTTCAAACCACGCACTGAGATGTTAGGCAAAACACCGGTGCCCGTTTCGTCTTGAACCTTAATGCCCGGTACACTTTGGAAGGCAGAGTCAATCGAGAGTGCGCCAGTCTTTTTAATTTGTTCATTAGTCAGAACAGTACGAGCTCCCGGATACTCTTTCACATCCTCAAGTTCTGAATTACCGATCAAGCTGCCCGTCACGACAACCGTTTCCATGGTCGTCGTTTGTGGATCTGACGCGGCAAATGCGCCCATGGAAGTCACTGAAGCGATGGCCATTGCAAGGGCACTTAGACGCAACTTTTGATGTGATTGAGTACAGGGTTTACCATCCAAATTCTGGTAAGGCATGAAAATCTCCTAAATAGGCAAGTTAGGATCAAAGGCCATGTTTACGATTCAGCGCTTTGATCCTATGGGCTAAACGGCCTCAAAATGAAGCCAACTGTTCACTCACTCGTAGTGAACAAATCAATCGTTTTTAGAGTCGAACTAGCTCTTAGAAATGAACGAACTCTTAGAACTGAATTAGCTTTTAAAACTGATAGCCGTAGCTGAGCATAAATTCGGCTGGTGCTCCGTAACCAATCTGGTTAGTACCAGACGTGCCGTTGGTTGCGCCCAGAATGTATTTCTCATTAAGCACGTTGTAAGCATTCGCTTGAACTTTGTGACGACCCGTGGTGTACGCTGCCATCAAGTCAACCGTGGTGTAGTCACCCAGAGCTACCGCTTCATCATTACCCGCGTAACGGTCGCCTACGTATTTCACGCCACCACCTAAACGCCAGTTGTCATCTAACTGATAAGTGCTCCAAAGAGAGAACAAATGATCAGACACATCGTTTGGCTTTTTGCCTGTCTCTTTGTTCTCCGCGTCTAAATAGCTGTAGCCTACAGAAATGTCCCACTGCTCGGTAAACTGACCGCGAGCTTCTAATTCAATACCTTGGTGACGAGCTTCGATCTTGTTAACAACGTCTCCGTCTATATTGGTTTCAGGTTGTTCTTGATCGATTTGGAAGACCGCGGCATTCAGCATCAAAGCGTTATCTAATAGGTAAGCTTTTGCGCCAATTTCTTTTAGATCGGTGTGGAAGAATTCTGCTAATTTAGGGTTGATGTAGATACCTGAGTAAGGCAATTGCCATGAACGAGCTAAGCTTGCGTACACTGACATATCGTTGTTGATTCGGTAGACCAAACCACCGCGGTAGCTCACTTTGTCATCGTCTAGATTCTCTTTTGCTGAGCCCGCTTTTTGCTGTTCCAGCTCCATCGAGTCGTAACGCACATTGCCGATCACTGAAAGATCACCAAAGGTGTAAACGTCTTGAATGTATACACCTGTCGTCGTTGTCGTGTTATCACGGAAAGGTTTGAAACCCGGATCAGGTGTTGGGCCTGCTACAGGGTTGTAGATATCTTTTGGAGGTAAGGTTTTATCACTTGCGAGCGTTAAGTCGATATTGATCTGATTATAATCCGCACCGATCATCATTTGGTTCGAATCGGTTTCCCAAACTAGCTCAGATTGAAGAGTCGTCGTGGTACGAGGATCGTAACCGAAGTTATTTACAGTCTGAGATACTCCATTCCCAGTTACCGTCCCTTGGCGTGTACCCTTTTGCTCAAGCTCGATATGGTTGTATGCTGCGCGGTTTGTCCATGCCCATTCACTGTTCAAAAGCCATTCATAATTAACGCCAACACGAATGCTGTCCGACTCTTGATAGTCATTCGTACCACCGTAAAATGTGCTTTCCGAGACATCGACAGGCTTACCGTTTTTAGATGGAACACCACGATATGGCACCAACTCTTGGTGCGCATATTCTACATCGAGATCAATGGTATGCCCCTCAGCAGGCAATACACGAATGGTCGGTGCGATAAAGAAATCATTAGAGTCGACGTGATCTACATAGGAATCAGACTGTCGACTTTCCACGTTGATACGACCACTAACCTTGTCACTAAGCGCCATCGAGCTGTCAACCTGACCAACAAAAAGATTATTGCTGCCAACACTGCCGTTGACGTGTGTGAAATTATCACCGTTAGCACGCTTGGTGACCAAGTTGATGATACCGCCGGCTGAACCTCGGCCGTAAAGTGCGCCTGCAGGGCCCTTTACCACTTCGACACGCTCGATATTCGCAAGGCTTCGGTACGATTGCAGAGTCCCGTCATCACGCATACCATCACGGTACATGTCGTTGAGTGCATCAAAACCACGAATCACAAATTGGTCTCGGCTTCCCTCACCCAAGGTATTGTTAACCCCTGCGACACCATCAAGTGCATCCACCAAACGTACAGCACCGCGGTCTTCCATTTCCGTCTTTGTGACCACCGATACTGCCTGCGGTATATCCAACCATTCGACATCCGTTTTGGTTCCTGACTGAGGCATGTGCTCCGCGTAACCTTCGTACTGATGACCAATAACTTGTAGGGTTTCATCTACCGTTACTTCTGCAGCCATTACATTCGACACGGTAGCCACTGCGGTTAATGCACCTCCAATAGCCAAAGCGAGAGGGGACAAGGCCAATCTAATGTTCATTTTCTAATTCCGTTTTAGTTTATAAAATAACAATATTGCGAATAAGAACAAATATCATTTATATTTGCAATATATATTTTTTGATCTATATTTGCTTTGCAATATGCAACACCACTAATGATATAAGAATAAATAAAAACAATAAGATAGAAAAATTCTCTTTCTTTTAACCCCGAAAGAGAGCACTTGAAAGCGAGTTGTGAGCAGGCGACAACAACGTTTTGGAAATTAGGAAAGCCCCATGAAATCTACGATAATCATCGTGAGTCACGTCGTGAATGATGCGATCACTCACGGCTTCGTGCCGACAGCAAAAGCGATGGGTCTCCACGTCATTTTGATCACAGACCACAAACTCAACCACTTAAAACTGGCAAATGAAGATGACCGCTTTAATCCCGATGAAATTTTGGAATGCGATGTCTTCAACCCTCTTGAACTCATCGAAATCATCACAGAGCAAGAGCTAGAACCTCATGCTGTTTTCAGTAACAGCGACCACCTACAAACTTCCACCGCAATCTGTGCACAATTCTTTGGTGTGCCTGCTAAAGATTGGAATGTGACTCTTAAGGCGAAAAACAAATACTTAACTCGTCAGGTTCTCAACGAAAAATCGTTACCTAATACTCAAAGTGTTTTGGTAAGTCGAGAGAGCGCTCCTGTATTCGATTTCGATTTTCCTGTCGTTGCGAAGCCCAAGGAAGGCGTGGCTAGTTTAGACGTGCAGCGCTGCGAGTCTGCAGCTGAGCTGGATAACTATTGCGATACGTTTTGGCAAAAGCACCCTACGACTCCCATTTTGGTTGAGGCGTTTTTACAAGGTCCGCTTATCACTGTCGAAACCATTGGTGACGGGGAAAATTTAGTCGCACTTGGGGGGTTCGATGTAGAACTCTCTGCGCCACCTTACTTCATCGAAACCGCTGCGAGTTGGAATGGTATTAACAGCGTTCACTACCGAGAAGAATGTATACGTCAGCTTCAAAAATTTGGGGTGGGGTTTGGTGTCTGCCATAGCGAATTCATCATCACAGATTCGGGGCCGGTACTGGTCGAGATCAACTATCGAAGTATTGGTGATGGACGAGAGTTTTTACTTGATAACCTCAGTGGCGGGAATTGGTTCAATACCATCTTAAATCTTCACTTGGGTCACAAGCTTGACCCTATATTTCGTATTGATGGCAGTGCCCATGTGCACTATGTAGTGGCGCAACAAAGCGGTTTGATTGAAGGGTCATCAACCTCTTTCATTCACCAAGAGGGCGATATTGTCACTCAACAGCAAGTGCTTAAAAAGGTTGGTGAGACGTTCCAACAAAGTTTCTCCAACAAGGATTACTTAGCGAGAATTTCGGTCGTTTCCCCTTCTAGTCAAACTCTAGAACCCGTACTACAACAGGCAATCTCTCGCTTCAATCTAACAGCAACAAACGAGGTAACAGCATGAATGGCAACGCGTTATACCTCACTCAGCGACTAATCGATACTTGCTTGCGTGAAGATTTGTTTGGATTAGTTTCTCAAAGCCAATTTAAATCTCAGCTACCAAATACACTCAAACTATCTTCTTATCCTCGTAATCAAATTTGGGCTATTTTTGCGGGTTCAGACTTTACACTCTACTTGCCCGTTACTCCGAGCTATTACATGCAGCGTTGGGTATACGGGCAACCAGATGGTTCGAAAGGTGATGGTTGGTTCATCGAGAGAAATGGTGTCGTTGAAACCCAGCAGCACTATCAAGATTGGATCGAACTACTGAAAGCAAGTGCTCACGAAAGCTCGCATTCGTTATTAGATGGTTATTTGCAAGAACTCGAATGCGCAGAAAAACACAAAGGATTGTGTGATAGTGCCTTCAGTCAGCAATCCGAATCACTAATGCAACCGATTTCTCAACTAGAACGTTGGGAGCAAAAGCTATTACGTGCCGATCAAATCGCATCCTATCTTGACCACCCTTACTACCCGACAGCACGTGCTAAGTTCGGTTTAAGCGATCACGACCTAGAACAATTCGCGCCAGAATTTGCACAAAGCTTTGAACTTCGTTGGCTCGCAATCGAGAAGTCACTCGTTACATTGACCAGTCCACAACCAGAATGTTGGCCAACGATGGAACAAGTGGGTCTGCCCGCCGATTTTGCTCTTAGCCATGAGTTATTCCCCGCACACCCATTAACACTAAGAAGTCTTGATGGACTTCCTGATGGTGTCATTGAAGCGCCGGTTGCGTGTCTTGAGGTGACTCCTACCCTGTCAGTGCGCACTGTGGTCGTGAATCAAGCACCACAGACCCACATCAAAGTACCGCTGATCATGCGATCTTTAGGTACTAAAAACATTCGCCTAATCAAACCATCGACGCTCTATGATGGGCATTGGTTTGAACGTTTATTGACGCACTTAGAGCAAACAGATCAAGACTTACGTGGCACGCTTTTCCATTGTAATGAGAAACATGGCGGCCATGTTGGAGACGATAAAACCTTTGCTTACATTGTGCGTGAATATCCGCCGAATTACTTCCAAGACAAAGCACTGGTGCCTGTGGCTGCTCTTGCCAGTCCAATGCATGATGAACGCTTGTTCTTGGAACACCTCGCCGAACAGTATTATCAGCAAGATACACTGACTTGGTTTAAAGATTACGTTGATCTGCTTTGCAAAGTGCATCTTACATTGTGGATTCGTTACGGTATCGCGTTGGAGTCTAACCAACAAAACGCCATCATTGCATTCGATGAGCAAGGCAAGATGACCTTAGCCATGAAAGACAACGATGCAGCGCGTATCTGGCCAGAACGTTTCCAAACGTTTGAACAACAATCGCCTGTAAAATGTGAGCAGCTTTTAGATCAACGCATCACTGTAGACAACGAACTTGCTCTTGGTCAGATGTTTACCACGATTACTTTGCAGTTAGACATTGCCGCGATTGTCGAAGCAATGGCGACGAAAGGAATCGCCACGTCAGCTTATCTGTATGAAGTGGTTGCCAATAGCCTTTCCCAACAGCTTAGCCAGTTGGACAAACAAGGACACAACACCAAGCTCGCAAACGAGATGTTGTTTGAGTCACCCAACCTATACGCTAAATATCTATTGAGCTCAGGTAGCTTGTTGTCTAAAGAGTTATCCGGTGCAAGCGATATCAATAAATTTTATGGCTTGTCAGCACCGAACTTTTTATTGCTAACCAGCGAAGAAGCACAACACGCTTACCTTGAAAACATCAAGCAGAGTGTGAGTTAACGCATCATGACCAAACTCATCTATTGTGTACTTTTAAGCCACTTTATCGCCGCGTTTGCAGCCTTAGGAATGCCGCTGTTTTTGCCAATGGTATTGCCAACACTGGATGCAAACATTACTTCGGACTGGGCGGGGGTACTGTTTATTTTGCCGACCTTTTGCACTGCCGTTGCGGCACGCTTTTGGGGGCAGTTTGCTGATAAATATGGCAGACGTCGCTCTCTATTACGTGCTCAACTCGGGCTTGCAGCAGGCTTCGCGCTGTGTGGCTTAGCCGATAATCTCTCAATGTTTGTGTTTGGTCTTATCATTCAAGGAACCTTTGGTGGCACCATGGCCGCCTCAAACAGCTACTTATCCAGCCAAATCAACGATGCGAAATCACTCGGTAAGTCACTCAATAAAACTCAGCTTTCTGCCCGTCTGGCGCTAATTATTGCTCCGATAGGGCTTGGCTGGAGCTTATCAGAAACAAACCCGCTGAACGCGTATCTGTGGTTGTCCGCTTTGCCGCTATTCGCGCTATTGTTCACCTTAACATTACCCATCGATGACTTAGCGAAATCTAAGGGAATTGTAAAAGATCAGGTATCGAATAAAGCTCAAAGCAGCCAAACCAACTCGTTAAATACGCTTTATTGGGTGTTTGGCGCGCAGTTCAGCTTTGCTTTCGCCATGGTCGTCACGTTCCCCTATTTCTCGCCTTATGTGCAGCAATATGGCGTGACAAGCCAAGCGTGGATTGGGTTTTTATATGCCCTCCCACATGGTGTTTATCTGCTCTTTGCAGGAAAAGTCCATCTGTTCTCAGAATGGGTTGATCGCCACCAGTTTGAACGCAATCAAGCGCAGCGTACTTTATGGCTAGGCTTTGGTTTGCTTTCACTCAGTGCAGCAATGCATCTCACTCCTTATCAAGAAGTGTTGATTATTGCTCGTATTGTTTTCGGACTTGGCATGGTTTGCTGTTATCACGGCTTGCATCAAGCGTTAGCAAACCAAATTGATCGACGACAAAGCGGCAAAGTATTTTCGCGCTTTGACGCTATGTCTAAATGGGGTGGCGTTACGGCTGGGTTGAGCGCGTCTTTTATATCAAGCTTGGGCTGGCTTGAGGTTCCTTTCATACTTTCTATGTTGGTCAGTGGCATTGCTGCTATCGCGCTGATCATCCATTCAAAATTTGGACATCAACATGTTACAGAATCAATTATCTCCAAGTGAGTATTACGCTGAAGACCAAGCTCTTCAAAATCGTAAAAAAGTACTGCTAAACCGAGAAAAAGCCCAACTCAATACCATCATGGGCGTGGTGAACTGTTACTTACGTGAATACGCGATACCCAATGAACAGGTTAATTGGCGCTACAGTTCTGCCTCTCTGCCTCAAACTTTGAAAAGAAACTACAACGCTAACCAGCGCGTGGCCATTCACCTACCTCACCAAGATCAACCTCAGAAAAATGGTCTGATGGTTTTACCCGTTGAGTACATCAGTAAACTGGGGAAAGTGAAGCTCAGTGATACACCTTGGGCTAAAATGCCCGGCGCAGCTTGGTGCAAATTGGACGCAACGCAAACCCTGACGCTTCTACTCAGTTACCTAAAAGAAGTGCTGACGATTCCATTCAATTACGAACTGGTCGAGCAAATGGAAAACAGTTTGTTGATCACCGAACAGTTCCTAAACTCAGACAGCTCACCTCAGCATCACAACGCGTTTATCGCATCAGAGCAATCGTTACTTTGGGGACATACTTTTCATCCAACGCCAAAGAGTCGCTCAGGGGTCAGTATCGATGATCTGCTAGCGTGTTCCCCTGAGGTTGGCGCTAAGGTTCCCCTGTATTGGTTTAAGGTCAACACCGCGTTGCTCGACGTCTTGAGTTCAGATAACCGAACCTCACCAACTACCATGCTTGAACAACTTGCACCTGATGAAAACAATTCAGCAGGTACTATGCTTTACCCTTGCCACCCTTGGGAAAGTTACACACTTTTGCAAAACCCAGTGGTCAAAACGGCCATTGAACAAGGCAAAATCATCCCGCTTGGATTAAGTGGTGAAAAACTCTTACCCACTTCATCCGTGCGCACTCTGTACCACCCAGATATGGATTGGTTTGCTAAGTTCTCTATCAATGTGCGTTTAACTAACTGCGTACGTAAAAACGCATGGTATGAGCTCGATAGTGCCGTTCAATTAACCTCGATTCTGCATCCCATCAAAGAGAGTGAACAGTTACGTAATCCTGTATTCAAGGTAATGACTGAACCTTACGCGACCACATTGGATCTAGAGTCGGTTGCCGAGCAGGAACAAGCCGATGTTATTAAAGCTCGCGAGTCGTTTGGTATTTTGTATCGAGAGAATTTCACCTTAAGCGAAACCGATATTTTGCAACCAACGTTAGCGGGTGCCCTCTTTGCTTACGATACAGACGGGAACAGCTGCATCGCCACTCAACTCAAACAAAAAGCGCAAACAACACAAAGCCAATATGACAATGTCGCCACGCTGTGGTTTGAGCGCTATCTGCATTGTTTGATTCCGGGCGTCTTTAACTACTACTTCAAACATGGGGTTGCGTTTGAACCGCACTTACAAAATACGTTGATTGGATTTGAAAAAGGCATGCCTTGCTGTGTATGGATTCGAGACTTAGAAGGTACCAAGCTACTACGCGAATTTTGGCCATCAGAAACACTTCAGCAACTTTCAGAGCGTGCTCGTCAATCGGTGTACTACAGCCGTGAGCAAGGTTGGAACCGTATTGGCTATTGCACCTTCATTAACAATATCAGCGAGGCCATTTTCTTTATCGCTGAGGGTAACTCGGCACTTGAGAATACGTTATGGGGAACTTTAAAAGACGCTATCGTCCGCTGGACGTCTATCAATGGCCAGCAACCCGAACTAATGGCATTGCTTAACGATGGTCATTTTCCAAGCAAAAATAACTTCACAACACGTTTGATGCAAAATGCCGATAAAGAGTCCGGTTACACCCAAGTTGCAGCACCGTGGCCAACTCATTCAAAAGGAGTTCACCATGCTTAATTCTCCTCAACTTTCAGCCTCTATCCATCAAGAAATCCAGCAATTGGCCAAACAACAAACGCAACCATTATGTGCTTATCTTTATGATCTCGATGCATTGGAGCAGCACATTAAGCAGATGCGCCATGTATTGCCAAAAAACGTAGAGCTATTTTACGCCGCGAAAGCGAATCCTTCAGAGCCGATATTACGCACTTTAGCCCCTTATGTTGATGGTTTCGAAGCAGCATCAGGCGGAGAGCTTGCACACCTCCACCAGCAACAACTCAATAAACCACTGATCTTTGGTGGCCCAGGGAAAGTGCCCAGTGAGTTAGATCAAGCGATTATACTCGATGTTGATGCGATTCATGTAGAGAGCCTCACTGAGTTACAACGCATTGGTTCTTTAACACAAAAGTTGAATCGACCTGCTCCGATCTTCCTGCGTATGAACATAGACATTGGTGACATCACACTTAGCAAATTAGCCATGGGAGGAAAGCCCACCCCGTTTGGCCTCGATGAGAGTGAGTTAAGTAATGCCTTGATGTACCTACGCGATTTCCCCTTAATCAAGTTGAATGGCTTTCACTTCCATTTGATGTCACACCAGCTTGAAGTCGGTCGACACTTAGCTTTGATGGAACGCTATTTCCAAGTAGTGAAGGAATGGAAAGAAGAATACTCACTTGAAGATCTTACGATCAACTTGGGTGGCGGTATGGGAATCAATTATCAAGATCAGAAACAACATTTTCCGTGGGTAGAGTTTTGTGACAAATTGGAATTTCTGATTGCCAAAGAACAACTACAAGATTGGACACTGCGTTTTGAGTGCGGGCGCTACATCTCAGCACCTTGTGGCTACTACGTGATGGAGGTGTTAGACATTAAACAAAATCTCGGTGAGAACTTTGTGATTGCTCGCGGAGGCACACATCATTTCCGTACTCCGGCAGCGCAAAGCCATGACCACCCTTTTGCAATCGTGAAAAGTAATCAGCAACCCACTATTTCAAACCCAATAGACCAGACTACAGCCACACTAGTTGGTCAGTTGTGCACCCCAAAAGATGTTCTGGCACGGAATCAAAATATCGATCACATCGACATCGGTGACTATGTGGTGTTCACGCTAGCAGGCGCTTATGCTTGGAACATCTCGCATCAAAACTTCTTAATGCATGAACCTCCGGTGTTTCATTACTTCTAGGCATCCGCTGTGCTCTATGATTTCTAACTGATAGTTTGAGTTGAAACTCCATAGAGCCAGCTAAAGGCACTCAATAAAAAGTCACCAAATAAAAAGGCGTTAGTAAACTCAAGTCTACTAACGCCTTTCTTCTGTTTATCTTAGCCCTTTTGCAAAACAGCTGCAGTGATTGAGCAACCGCCCCCCCACAGTGATCGTAATGCAGAACCAAACCGTAGTTAATTCGAATACAAGCACTTAGCATTTTTCATCGACTGCGCAGCGGGAGTGATACATGGACAACAGAATCACCATTATTGAGTTTCTCAGAGTGTTTGAGTGCATTCGCACCTCTGGCGAGCAACTGGACAATAAATATCAAGTGGGCGAAATGGCGGCTTGGCATGATTATGATGGTTATACCTGTTGGCTAAGCTATAAAGACGTAACAGTGACGCTGATGTTTCATGGTTCATTGAAAATCGAGTACGACAACGCTTCAAATTACTCTGAATTTATTGAGCATTGTATGGGTATGCTTGCCACTGAACCTTCTCCATAAAACGCGAACAGACTAACGGCTAACGGCTAACGGCTAACGGAGACAATCATGAACGAAACGGCTTCATTGCTTAAGCGAAGACACCCTTTTTGGCTAGTACTCAGCCTCTCCTTTTTATGGTCTCAAGTATCTGTAGCAGGCATAGGTATGATTGATTTTATACAACCGAACGAACACAAGAATTGGACAGCGACCAACGACGATGTAATGGGTGGCATCTCAACGGGCGGGCTCATTTATCTTGATGATATGAGTCGATTTAGGGGCGAGCTATCGTTAGAAAACAATGGTGGTTTCAGTTCTGTAAAGCGCTCCATTGAATCACCAGCCCATGAAATAGATAGCGCAGAGCTAGTTTTCGTTGGTGATGGTCGCACCTACCAACTGAGGCTCACAACATCGAAAGATGGTAATCGAGTTCAATACAAACACGATTTCGTTACGATAAAGGGAGTGCGGCTTAACAAGGTGTTCCACTTCAATGATTTTCAAGCTGTGTTCAGAGGTCGGCTACTGAGCGATGCGCCGGAACTTAAGGCACGAGACATCAAACAAATCGGTTTTTTGATTGCGGACAAAGAGCCCTCGCCTTTTGAGCTAGACCTAATACAGCTTCACTTCAGAACATCGAAACCTATCACATCACCAGAAGCTGACTAAACTGACTAAACTGAAAACAAACAAAAGCCCCTGAAACCTTTTGACTAGCAATCAGATATCAGGGGCTTCTTCTATTTAAACCGTCAACAATTCAAAACAACGGCGGATTAAAACATCAGCAATTAGTATTTGATAGCTGTTTTACCAATCGAGGCACTGCTTTCAATACGTTGGTGTGCATCTTTAAGTGTTTCCACACTAAAGCCATTTAGGGTCGAGGTTAGCGTCGATTTAATACGGCCCGCATCAATCAGATTCGCGGCTTGGAATAGGATGTCTTGCTGCTTCTGGATATCTTCGGTGTTAAACAGTGAACGTGTAAACATCAGCTCCCAAACAAAGCCTGCTGATTTGCCTTGCAGCGCTGACAAGTCAATGCCACCATCAAATTCAACAATCGAACTGATCATGCCTTGCGGTGCGATCAATTCAACCATCGCATCCCAGTGCCCTTTTGTGTCTGCAACATTGAAAATGTAGTCGACATGTTGAATGCCTTGCTCTCGCACAGACTCGACAAGGTTACGGTGGTTCACCACATAATCCGCCCCCATATCCCTTACCCACTGTTCAGTTTCGGGTCTTGAAGCTGTTGCGATAACATTTAGGTTGGTCAGTTGCTTAGCCAGTTGAATCGTAATTGAACCAACACCGCCTGCTCCACCAATGATCAGGATAGACTTTTTCTCTTCAGGACGAACACGCAAGCGGTCAAACAATGCTTCCCAAGCCGTAAGCGTTGCTAGTGGCATAACGGCTGCAGCTTCATCAGAAAGGCTCTTCGGCGCTTTAGCGGTAATACGGTAGTCCACAGCTTGGTATTCGGCATTAGCGCCCATACGAGTTACGTCACCTGCATAGTACACACGGTCACCGACTTTGAAGCCTTCAACGTCAGCACCTTTGCCAACAACTTCACCGACTGCGTCATAGCCCAGCACTTTTGGCTGCTCAAGAGTTTTGTCTTTGGCATTACGAATACGAATTTTAGCGTCAGCAGGATTGATAGAAGTCGCGCTCACTTTTACC
>NZ_JBFSUR010000056.1:0-14293 GCF_041467535.1 Vibrio sp. 10N.247.311.47 | reverse complement strand
TGTTAATCAGGACGAAAAACAGGGTTGATGTAATGAGATAAACCAGCATTCCAATAAATAACGCTTGCAAAAACTCTTGGTGACTCTGTGCAAGTGTTGGGTTATGGATTTGCTGTCCAAGGGTACTGCTGTAACGCTGTCCCTCCCACTCGACCACGACGTTACGGTTTTCGCTAAAGCCGAGTTTGTTAAACAGCCAAAAAAGCGTGTAGTAGTACGTACCGGTTAATGTGTTGGCTGAGGTAATGATGTAGGTAGTGACAAGTCCGAGTAAGCCCGCAACAACATTGACGTACTTGATTGTGGTCACGTTCACTTGCCACCACATACGAATGTTATGGAAAGTGATTTGACCGCCACGAGTGGTAGACATAGAGATATTCCTTATGGATAGGCATAGAAAAAGCGCCCACTGAAAGAGTGGGCGCTTTTGTTTAAAATGATGAAAAAGATAAGAGCGAATCGGAATTTAATCGCTGGAAAGATACTATTTATCTTTTGTCGAATCTGGTTAATGCTCGTCGCTTAATGGAATCAGTTGCGCAAGCTGAGTAATGGCAATTAATTTGCCTAACTGTATACACTGAAAGAGCCACTATCGAATGAGTGGGTATTTAGGTTACAGCCGTTCGGATTGCCATTAGTATCAATACCACCAAAAGACAATAAACCAGTGGCAGGATTTACTTCTTGGGTATTTAGCGAATCAAAGTAATCATGTGAATGAATATTAGAGTGAGTTGTGTCGTCAGTGTAAGATGTATCGTCAAATGTTGCTATATTGGTGCCTTGCTCGTTAAAAAGGCTTTGAGAGGAAGAGTGATAGCTATTAATGGACGGGTTAAAATAATGATGACTTAAAACACAGCTTGATCTATGTTTATATTCTTCGACCTCATCGAGATAGGTTAATCTATGGATGGATTTGTCAATATATTTGCCTTTACAATCTACGACAGAAAAGAAAAGGCAAAGATAACTCATAAATAAGAATCCAACTTGTTCAATTGATTGAGTAAGAGGTTGTTCGGATGACAACAGTAAATAAGTAGAAATAAAAGATAATATAAAAGCAGTCATAGTGCTTGTTGCTTTGAGTTTGTGAGCACTTAAAATTGCAAAGCTTACGATAAGAAATAATAGGATAAAGACGATAGCTAAAGGGTCTGCTTTGTAAGTGAAAACTTTCATGTTGCCGCTTATAGATAGAGCTTTAAATGAAAGGCACCACCACCAAAATAAAATTATACTCAATGCTACTTTTAAGAGGGGAATTCTCATCTGGTTGAACCTCTTGTGTCCGTGTCCTTGTTTGGCCTAATGAAAAGCGTTTGCTTATCGCATCTGTTTTTGCACCGGGCATGGGTATGCTCTCATGAGCGCAGTAGTAACAGCATGTATCCTACTTGTCTCTTTGAACTCTGGATTTTTTTTAATAAAATCAATATAAGTTTGTACTCTTTCAGTTTGGCTTACACTGTCAGGAATACAAAATAAAGCTGCGTTTCCTTGGGCTTGAGAAAATCCATGGCTTTCAATAAACCCCATTAAATACCCATTACATCCGCCCTCTAGTCGTGCGTTATGTGGTTTAGAAAGGGGGCCGGCTTGACACCATATTGCTAATTGACCTCCGGTGGTTTGATTGCTTGCTAAGGCAGAATATGAACACAACGTGGCCAACCCTAATACGATCCATTTTTTCATCATTTACCCTCCATTATTGACCTGTATATATTACCAGTAATCGTGCGAAAAATCATCGCTTTTGGTGTAGGATTTACCGCATTTTTGCCTAGTTAAGTTCGCGTTTGTTTGTCGGTCTCTTGCAGTGAAGCGGGCGCGTCCACATGAGCGCTGGTACGCTCAAATTGATCGCGCGTATCATCGACAATTTGTGTGTGCGCTTCAGGGGTGTAGTATGTCTCCGTGCCGCCCCGTTTCTCATGTTGGTTTAAAATGACCTCACTAGTCTGACCAAGTGCTTTCCCCTTGTATTGCTCGCCGACCATCTCCTGCCACTCGGCTTGAGTTGGCTCAGCATTAAAGTGATTGTCGTGCGCCTCTTTTGACGGCACGCTGGCCAACACGAAGTCTTTGAAAGCGTCGGTTTGTTTAAATTCTTCCCACTCATCAGCCCGATTTTTTCTAGCTTCGCTGTTATTGCCGGTAAGAATTTGTTGCGCTTTTCCTTTTTGGTTCTCGTATTGACCTTCAACATACTCCTGAAACGGCACTTCCAGTTTCTCAGTCAGGCTGGCCATTTCGCGCTGCTCTAGGCTGTTGGCTCGGCTCAGCGTGTCTACCTCTTGCTGCGATTTGGTGGTCGTATTCATCAGTTGCTGCGTCTCACCAAAGGTAGACATAGAAAAAGCGCCCACTGAAAGAGTGGGCGCTTTTGGTTGGTATGATGAATGAGAATGAAGACGGTGGCTTGGAGGTGCCAGTTAAGAAAGAAGCGTCTTATTTTATGGATGTACTAGGTTGTCATTACCACTGCTTTTGTACAGGGCAAGGGTATTGCTCTTTAAGAGCCGCCGCGAGATAGCTTGCGATACTGCCCCCAATGCCAAATTTACCGTACTTTTTGAAAGACGGTTTTTGTTCAATATAATTGTTCATCATCGAAATTAAATCTTCAGTTTTCCAGCTCCACAATATTTCACGATTGGCGGGGTCACTCATTGGTAAGCAATAATCAATGCGTTGGTTGCGGGCATCTAAACGCATGGTGTAAAAACTTACCGCATCGGCAGCGGCTCGAACACTCACTAATATGTATTTGTATTCTTGGCTGTCGGTATTTTGATAATGTTCAATGTAGTAACGCATCGAGGCGGGGTTGTTTTTACTACTTATATTTTCATCAAAGGGGTTTGCCGCGAACCCTGAAAATGAGCACAGTGCGGTTAATCCTAATACGATCCATTTCTTCATCATTTACCCTCCATTATTCACCTGTATATATTACCAGTGATTGTGCGAAATGTCATCGTTTTTGGTGTAAGGATTCACCGCACTTTCGCCTGGTTAAGTTCGCGTTTGTTTATCGGTCTCTTGCAGTGAAGCGGGCGCGTCCACATGAGCGCTGGTACGCTCAAATTGCTCGCGCGTATCATCGACAATTTGTGTGTGCGTTTCAGGGGTATAGTATGTCTCCGTGCCGCCCCGTTGCTCATGTTGGTTTAAAATGGCCTCGCTGGTCTGACTCAGCGCTTTCCCCTTGTGTTGCTCGCCAACCATTGTCTGCCACTCAGCTTGAGTCGGCTCACCATTAAAGTGATTGTCGTGCGCCTCTTTTGACGGCACGCTGGCCAGCACAAAGTCTTTAAAGGCGTCGGTCTGTTTAAATTCTTCCCATAAATTAGCACGACCTTGACGAGCTTCGCTGTTATTGCCAGTAAGAATTTGTTTGGCCTCTTCTTTGCTGTGCCCTGCCTCAACAAACTCCTGAAACGGCACCTCCAGTTTCTCCGTCAGGCTGGCCATTTCACGCTGCTCTAGGCTGTTGGCTCGGCTCAACGTGTCTACCTCTTGCTGCGATTTGGTGGTCGTATTCATCAGTTGCTGCGTCTCACCAAAGTTAGCCGCAAAGCCCGTTGCGTAAGTGCCCACCTCTGAATGGCGTTCATCAGCCGTGAGGCGGTTGCTCGCATCAATGGTCTGGTTAGCGCCTGAGCGGTAAGACTCAATCGCGGCTTGGATTTGACTTTGTTGCTCGCTGGTTGTGTTGCTTAATGTCTCACGGTCTTCTTCTGTCCACTTTTGACCCGTTGAAATGTCGATGCCTGCTTTGACAGGACTCAACATCCCCACAACGCCGCCCAGAGCTTCGGTGTTAACCCCAAAGTCCCCATCAACCCCGCGGTAAGCCGAATGCAGATAAGCGTTGGCTTTCTCTTCACTCCACCCTGTTGCCGCCATCACTTGCTCTGTTGACTGGCTCATCAGCTCTAGCCCTTTGGTGGCCGCAGCGCTTGCCCCGTGTCCGTGCGTTAAGCCGTAGCTCTGGTTTTTGCTGGCGGTGTCTTTCCAATCGGCCATAAGCTGCGTGCCGCTTTGCGCACTATTAGAGAGCGCGGCTTGGTTGGAGGATAGATTGGTTTGGGCTTGGTTGTAGGTATCTTGTACCGCTTCACTGTACTGGCTGTCCCATTTCATATTCCACTGGAAGTTTGAGGCGGTAGGGTTAGTGTCGTACACCGTTTTATCGCCATATTGTGTGGTCAGCATTCCATCCGAGCCTTGCGTGGTGGTGCCGTGCTCTTTGAGTAAGGTGGAGGTATCGAGCTTATTGCCATTCACATTATTAAATGTGTGCGTTTGCATCTGCGTGTTGCCGTGGCTGATGTCACCCGATGAAGCCGCTGCCGAAGTGCGGGCGTTGGTTTGATTAATCATACCTGCCAGTTGGTAGTTGAGACTGCTCATCATCGCGCTAGCCCCTTTGGTTAATGCCATCGCTATCGCAGGCGTTGACATCATGAGGTAGCCAGTAATCGCAGCGTAGCGTGTATTCACATAATCAATCCCATTCATGTTGGAGAGCGTAATGCCATGCAGTCCCTGTGTGGCGCCGTTGGTTGCGCTCTGTAAAAACCACATCATAATCGCATTGAGGATAGTGAATATCATCGGCCACGTCGCAAGAAAGAAAAAGCTGCTTAAATAGTTTTTTAATACGGGCAAGGCCATGTGGGGCAATAGTGCAATAATCACAACGATAGAGCCGAAGCAAACAAACAAAATGAGCGCGATGGAGTGCATCATTGGAATGAACTCTTTGGCTTGCAAGCCGATGTTCGCCCACATGCTGGTTGTTTGCATTTGGTTGGCGGTGTAAGCGTAATTTGCGGCGACACTATTGCGGTTATTTTCAATGTTCCAGCGCGTCATATTGATGGCCATGTTTTGCTTGAGAATATCGACCGCGTTATTACTGACGCCAATTAAATCTTGATGGCTGTTTTCAACGGCATTTTTTAAAAATGACAACTCAATTGAATTTTCTCGCCCCAAAATGTAAGCGCCCAGTTTGTTGATGGTTTTGTCCGCCTCTGCGTTAAACTGAGTGACGATATCAGGAAAGGCGGTTTGACAAGTTTGGTAAGTACCGCTTGGGTTGTAGAGGCCGCGCACTGGTGACATAGATTGCCCCTGTAAAAAAGCGAGCAAGTCGTCGGCTTGTAAGATGTCTTGCATCGTGTATTTCTTGTTGATGCGGATATCGCCCACAATGCAGTTGTGATAAAAATCTTTCCAATATTGCTGGAGAGAAAGGGTTTCGGCGTTGGTGCTGCGCACCAGAGTGTAAAGCTCAGAGCCAAAGACCATTCCAGAGGTGCTATAACTTCTATCATCGGTTGAGCTAAACACGGTTTCTATGCCGTGGGTGAGGCCGTGCATGAATGTGGTGGCCGCCCATCCTGGTATCGCGACAATGTAGGGGACATTATCGACCGAATAAGAGTGCATCGGATTTTGCGCGTCTTGGATTTGGACGGTGGCTTTCATGCTGATAAGAAACGTCGGAATGGCCAGAAATATCACAGCAAATCGCATCACATGTTTGGCGTCTCGATAAAGAAGAAACAGGGTCGCGGCGATGATGAAAGAGAGTTGTAAGGCCGTTTCAACCAAACTCCCAAAAGTGGTGGTGGTGAAAAACGTGGCGACCGCATTTAATGCGTATTGCATTTGAGCGCCCGCCCCGTAGGTATAAAAATCCAGTACCATAGTTGTATATCCTTTGTTTCTTTAATGCCCAAAGGCGAGGTTTGCGATGGACGCATCACTGGCGGCTTGGTCAAGCAGTGAACGTTTTCGCTTTAAGCGCTCCGTCAGTGCTAGGTGTTTATTGAGTTTTTCTTTGCTGCGTAAACGCACCGTCTGTAAGTAAGCTTGCACGGTATCGATAGACTCAAAGGTGCGCGCGACATCAGCAGGGTTGACTGATGAAAGGTTGGCGATGGATTGATTCACCATCATGACCATGTTGTTTAAATACGCGTACAAGATATCGGCGGCGATGCTTTCAGAATACAAATGACTTTCTGGTGAGACGTTTAAATGCGCGTCATCAATGAGCATGGCAAAAATGGGGATATCACTGAGTTCAATGAAACTCTTTATTGAGTCGGTAATGGGCGTGTCGGCCTGTAAACTGGCGTAGAGGGTATCGATGGTTTGACGCACTTTGGCGTTAAACGCGTGGCTTTCGGTTAACGTTATGTTTCCAAGGCTCATCGTTAAGCAGGTATCGGTACTTTGGCAGCGGTATAAATCCAAAGTGCCGCCTTTGAGCATGGTATCGATGGCGGTGTCGTTACCGACTATCATCGACGGAATGTAACTTGGTGTCCCTTCTGAGTTATAAATGACAGTCCCCGTCAGGTTCATAATAAATTCTGCGACCTCTTTGTTGCTTTCTAGGTAACTGCTTTTCATTAACGCATCCCACACCACGTTTAAGTTGACCTTGATGGCGTGAGCGGTCGCCTCGTCGCTATTGCTGGCCAACGTGCTTTGGTTGGTGCCGACGCTGCTGCATTCGTGCTGCGCTTCTAGCCAGTCTGAAAATGCATTACGTTGTGTACCGAGTGTCGAGCAGGCGTGACGCTTGGCTTCACCGTCTGCAAAGGCGGCCAATCCAGAGACGGCCGATTGCGCAATTTGGCAGGAGTTCATTGAGGTGGTGTTGAATTGGTCAGCAATGGCTTGCAGCTTATCGCGGTTCGCTTTAATCGCGGGCGCCCAGGTTTGCAGCGCTAAGTCCACGGCAAAGGGGACGGCGTTGGCGATGACCGATTTACCAAATGAGACCAGTTGGTCAGAATTGATGTGCGAAAATCCCCCCATGAACGCATCAATCCCGCCACACCCTGCGCTGACGGAAGGTAAGGTGATAGACGCCAGCTGAATGTTTTGAATTTTCGTGCGTGAGAACAAGCTCCCTGCGTTGTAGTAGGTCGCCGATTGTCCCTCATAAGCGCTTGGGTTGGTGATGTTGCTATTAAAGCCTGAGTCGTTAAAAAAGTCTGACATTGAACTGCCTAAACTGGCGTGTACTTGCCATGAGCAGCACGCCAGTAACACTACAGAGCAAGGTTTTAAAGGGGTCATCGCAAACTCTCCATGGTTGAGGCGCTGGCTCTGATGTTTTGATAGCTACTCAATAGGGCTTGATAGCTCACATTTCCCTCGCTGATGCGAACGTATTTACCCGTGTTGACGTTGATTAAAAAGGTGGCGGGGGTAATGGCATTTTTGGTATCACCAAAAAAAGCGGTGGTGATGTCCGGTGTTGCTGGTATCGGCGTGCTGTAGCCTGGAATAGGTTGCCCATCGAAAGAGAAGTCATAGACAGGGAGTTGAGTTGCCTGCTCAAACTGTTTCATGGTGGGCGCAAATTGATGACATTCACTGCACTGGCTGAAATGAAACAAAACCAAAGCGTACTGACCCGCCATGGTTTGAGCTGTTACCGGTGATATTGAGGCGAAAGTCATCGCCATACTCAAAAGCAGAATACGAATAAAAGTGTTCATTGTGATGTCCTTGAAAGAGTCCGTCGTTAAAAGTCAGGGACTTGATAGTTCGTAGCGACGTTGTGAAAGCGGGAGAGCAAATCATTTTGAGAGATAAAACCGTAAGCGAGGGGTTTAAGCTCTTTGGTGTGAATGTTGGCCAGCATTAAGGCTGGCGTGTAACGCACTTGTACGCGACCGGTGTTATCGATGTGATTTTCTTTGATGACGTCAAAAACGTGTCCATCTTTGCTTATGCCTACAAGGTCGATGTGGTAACGATTGGCAAAGTCTTGTACGGAGGGGGCTAACGTTTGAGAAAGAGCGTCGTTGCCCTCGTAGACAAAGTAAATTCCCCAGCCTTCCTGAACAAGCTGGCGAACGCTGGCTTCGTTCTTAACCTTAATCGTTTGATAATAAGTGTCTCGTGCAGCTTGTTCTGTGGGGCGGTCTTTGGTGTATGACAACTCAGGGTTTTCGGTGATGAGTTTCTTGAATGTCATGCCCGTTTGTGTGGTTTTTTCATCAATGAATTTCTTAAGTCTCATCACCTTAAGGTTCTTTTCCTCATCCGTTGGATTGATGGTGGCGTCATTTAATGCCTCGTCAAACTCACGGTGAAACCACTGCATTTGTTCGGTAGCGCTCATCACCGTCGAAACACTGTTGGGTGGCAGGGCTGGCTCCTCTTCTTTAGGCTTTACTTTTTGGGGTTTGGCTTCGTTGTACCATCGCCAGCCTTTGGGTGTCTCGCTGGCGAGGCTGTGAAAGGTAAACAAAGACAACAACACGACCGATAGGGATTTGATTATTAATCGGTTAATTGAGTTGTTCACCGTTTTTGTGGATAAATGTGCCATGGTGGATATCTCATGATTCGATGGTTCAGTGTCGCTGTGTGGTGGCCATTTTCTATTATGGCCAAACTATGGCGCTGATAGATTTTGCTCAGCATCTAGGCGATGCCACGGCGTGTTCATTGCTTTCTCCTTGTCTTCTATTGCCAAAAGCGCAACATCTTCTCAGTGCGCGAGTTAAAGAGCGTCCAAAGTGCTTCATCATTGCCGTGTTCTTTCTTATGCAACTGCATGTCTTGTTTGAGTTTGTAGAGTGCTCGTTTAAATAAGATGTGCCGGATGAGGGTGAGCGCAAATCCGGTTAAGGCCAGTAACAGCAATGAATACATGATATTTCCTTATATTATTATTGGTTATGCTTTGGGCTCTTGATAGGGTTAATGAGATAGATGTTGAAGGTGCGATATGCATAAGTTGGCTATTTGGGCGTTTTTTGTGGTGATCATTATTTTATTTTGGTCAAACTATGGCGTTGGTGACTGTTTGCCTAACGATGAGTTTTGCTCAGCATCGAGAGGGGGATTTTCCAATTCTGTGGATAAGCTCTTTGCTTTGTTTTGAGCGAAGAGGTAAATCACAATGCTTATACCTATGAAAAAATGCAGTAAGGCTGTGTACTCCAAAGACAGTTGCCAGAGACATTTCATAGTTTTTTGCCAATCAGAAAGTGAGAATGTTGAATACGATTCTGGAATGGGGTAATAAGCAAAAGCGTAATACACCACCCCAATGAAACAGAGTATTTGTATCGATATGGTCACGACTAACGGTAGTATGATGAATTGAAATAGTGTTTTTAAATATCGCTCTAAGCGATGCCACGGTGTGTTCATTGCATTTTCCTATATCAATGAATTACTTATTGTGTGAATAAGGAGCTAGGGTGGTTTGTGCTCCGTTTTTAACAAACATTATTGCTCGTAAGCGCTTTGTAGGCGGTCTTGGATTTCTTGTGCTGAAGGAATGTTTGTACCGTCGTGCATATCGTCGTAAAAATCGGAGAAATCCAATATCTCGAAGTCTATTTCTTGGAGTTGTTCAGGAGTGATAGCCCCGCAAATTGGGCTTTGTGCAGTGCCGAGACTGATGCCAAGTTGACCCTGTGAGCCTTGCTCTTGGATGATGCGAGCGAGCTTGCTGTCGAATACGCAGTACGTTTTTTTCTTACGGGTACACACACCAAGAACCGAGCTGGCGCAATAACTTCCAAGCGAGATAGTGATGCCTTGCTCTTTGGCTTGTCCTAGCGCTTTTTCTTCTTCATTGCATTCATCCAGTCCGAGGCTGGCTCCCCAGCCGCTATCTTTGCAACAATCAGCAAAACCAAAGGCTTTGTCGGTACACTGCATTCCTTGCCCCGTAAATATGACCGGGGGATCGCCAAGCCCATCAGCGGCTTCGGCGAGCGCCGCCAGGGCAGACGCACTTTCATCAAAGCTGTCATCAAACGTCGCCATCTCTTCAAAGCAGTCACCATCCAGACAAAAAGAAGTCTCACCGCAAATAAGATTTGTCGCACTACAGGTTTGTTCAGGGCAAGACATATTAAACTCTTGCTCTATGCAAATGCCGTTTTGCATGAGGCTGCACGCGCTTGAGGTCGTGGTGCAGTCCGTAGGGAGAGAAGCGCAAGTGTCAGGGCGGTCGCATTGATGGTCGAGTTGGTATTTCCAGCAATCGAGCGTGGTGGAGACGCCATTAATGACTCGTGTTTCTGGACCTTCGATGCAGGTACGGTGAGTTTGTTTACACTCACTGGTGAGTGAGCATGTGGTTGACCAAGATATGATGTTTTTTATACATTGCCCTCCAGAGAGGGTGTAGCCTGAATCGCAGTGCAACGTGACCGGGTACGAATATTGTGTCGTTTTACAGACCTCATACTCGGTTATATCATCAGCATCATCTTCAGTTGTATAGTATTTACGCTCACCTAACGAAAATTCACCGTGATCACCAGTATTAAATTGGTAACCACTATATTCTATGCCGTCCCATATATAGGTGATCCAGCCACTTATTTCTATGGCTTTATTGTTCTTGTTATACCGACATACATTCGAGGTTTTATTACATGTTAGACCGTTTAAAGTATAACCGGATAGGCATTTTTTATGGGTCGTTCCCAATGCCACTGTCGCGGTTGGGAGTTCAAAACAAGGAACAAGATCATAAGTTGGTTGAAGGCAGCTTCTTGGGATGTAATCGATATTACATTGAGTACCGCTGTCGCAATCTGCGTATTGATTCGATAAACCGTGGCTGATTTCATAGGCGTTATCAATGCCAAGGGTGGCGAATCGATAGGTGTCATCGTTTGGGTCAATGTGAGCGCTGTTGTTGTTAAACCCCTCCTGCACCGCTTGAGCCTGCTCGTTGTTGTAATACTCGGTTGTGGATTGGTCAGTGATTTGAGCGTCATTCATGCTTGCTTCATCTGGATTTCGAATTTGATTGTCGCAATCAGGATTGTTGTCGCTGCAAAAGTCAGATAAATCGATGCTCATCTCTGCGTAGGCCTCATTTGGCGCATTTTTCGCCCAATCCACATGCTCGTAAAAGGTGTGCTCTTGTGAGGCGCTTAACGCGTGAGTGGCGATAAACAAAGTGGCAAAGAGAGGGAGGTGGTTAAAGATGCGTTTGAGTTTACTCATTGGGAGTGCCTTGTAAAACGCGCTGAGCAATATGCCCGACGTCCCCTTGACTTAAAATATTCAACGCGCTCGGTATCGAGATATTCCCGTGAACGATGTCATAGTCATTGGCGGCGCAGTGAGTTTCACTGCACTGATCACTGATGGCGACAAAAGCCGGTACATGAGTGATATTAAACTGGTTAAACCACGCGGGGCTGATGGCAATGCCGCTGTTAATGGTGCGTCCGTCCGGCCTTTTTAATAACTTCGTGATGCGTGAAGCTGTTGGCACAAAACCCTCTGGCAACACGCCTCGAATAATGAGAGGCACCTGGTAGGTCTGACTTTGTTGTAGTAATTGCTGGAACGCGTGGTCTGGCATCGAAAGTGACACAAACGCCATGACACCGTGCGCTTTTTTGTGAGGATTGGCCTGTGGTGTGCCCAGTACACTTGCCAGCGGTGAGTCTTGCAATGCTTTATCAAGGTGTTGATGCATCGTTAACGCTTCGTGTTTATGTTGCTGACTGCGCTCAATGATGGCGGCCAGTTCGTTTGGGTGGTTCGGTGGCTCTGTTACGGCTTGCTCGCGCTTGGCGAGGGCTTTAAGCTCCTCTTGAGAATAACCTATGTCGGCAAGGGATAAAGGGCTTGCGAACAGTATGACCAGCGCAAATAAGATTTTGGCACAAAATGGCATAGAGCCTCCTTTGTGTGCTATTTCGTTGAGTGAAGAGGCGACGTCAAAACTATCGACGCGGGTGTTTAAATCACAGGCTTGAACGCACCGGCTACCTTGCCAACAATGTTGAGTCTCCTAATCTCTTCTGGATCTTAAACGCGTTAAACAGCGTTTGGTGAGCTTTCTCGATGTCGTCAATGGACTGATACCTCAAGGGCAAAGGGCAAACATTGCTTTGGTAACGTTTCCTTGGCAGATATCGGCATATGGTGTAATCATCGATGCCGTATTTTCGATAATGCTCAATCAGTGCGACATCAAGGCACTCACCTCTTTCGTGGCATTGGCTGCACCAACCCGCGTCGGCTACCCTGTAACCATAGTGCTTAAATAATCCAGGAGCACAGTTGTCACATATCTGACTCGGAAAGGCTTGTTGGTCGTTATGCTCTATGGCGCAGTAAATATCATCAGGGTTGATGATGAGTTTCGATAGCGGGGTCAAATGATCGTGAATGAGCGTTTTTCTGTCACGGCGCGATAAGCGAAGTGGCTTGAGCAGCGCTCGGATTTGATGTTTGTTGTTACTGTTCGCTTTAGCAATAAGGTGTATTTTGTGCGTTTTGCATTGTTGCAAGAAGGCAAGTAGTGAACTCACCGATGACGTTGGTTTTGACGAGAGAAAGGGAAGAATATTTCTCATAATGACTCCAATTTTTAAATGAAAGAGGACTTTGATGAAAACCGAATTTACTCAGGCGGAAGTGGCGAAACTTCCTTTTGCTCATCACGTACTTCGTCAAGGGATTCAGAGTCATGACAAAGTACCTATTGATGCCGAAGGTAATCATTGGCACGTCACGGATGTGCATCTTGCCGATGTTGTGGGAAGTCTAGATCCCCGATATGCCGGCAAAACGTGGTTGGATTTATTTCCTTGCACAGATGCCCCTTATGGTCTTAAGCGTTGTTTCGAGCGTATGCGAGATCTTCAAAGAACGCCGGATTACTATAAGTCTGAAGAAAAGAAACAGAAGTATGAGTTTTGCAATATTGATGGTGAGCTTTATATCGATGATGGACATCATCGAACGGTGATTGGTCGTGTGTTTTTAACCGCTAATGGGGTTGAACCCGTTATGAAAAATGTTCTTGTGGCTTATTACACCAGAGGGTTATTTCACCGTATTCGTATTTTGCCTCGCCGCCTCAAACACGGGTTGATAAGCCATTTCAATGTCTTTAAGTGATTGGTGCTTGAGCGGCTCACCTCTTGGGCTCCACCGAGCTCTTGGTAGTTTGTGATGGATGGTTTCATCATTGATGCCGTGTTTTCGATAATGCTCAATCAGTGCAATATCAAGGCATTCGCCATTTTGATGGCACTGACTGCACCAACTATGGTCAGCCACGCGATAACCGTAGTGTTTAAATAATTCAGGGGCGCACTTATCACACATTTGGCATGGAAAGGCTTGTTTCTCATCATGATTCATGGACGTGAAAAACTCAGCAGTACCAAGATTGGAAGTAGAGATAGGCGTTAAGTGTGCGTTTAACCGTGTTTGGGTGTCGCTGCATGATAAATTGAGTGATTGGATGAGCGTCTTAATTTGATGCTCAATAGAAGAAGTCTGAAATAAAAAGTGGATGCCTTGTATGCGGCACTGCTGTAAAAACTCAATGAGCATGTCGTCAGAGGTTTTTGGTTGCCTGTTTGGGGATAAAAAACACAGAATTTTGTTCATATCGAATCCTAATTTATAAGAAAACACAGTTACGTTTTCGCCAGTTTACAAAACCAAAGTTACCGCCTGTTGTGGGGTTATCTTTACCTTGCTCCCACAAGGTTGAGGTCGTGCCGTAGGGGTAGCAGTTACCCGCATCTCCAATCGGCGCCGCTAATTGATATCGATAGCGACTTTTTGGCAAGATAGGCTCCGGCCATTGGTAGCAAATGGCGCCATCTTCTCCTCGCGTCTCCCATACGATACCTTGACGGTGCAATTTAAAATTAAACCGCTGCATCGTTAGTGTGGCGACTTGAGGCCCGGTATGTGAGTAATCGTTATTCCCCGTCAGTGGATACGCTCCTCCCTGTGAGCCTAAACACCAAAAGAGCGCATCAAAAGGCAGCACTCGCCCCGTCGTCGTCGCCATCGCTTCTGTGACGCAGGCTAATTGCGTCATGGGATCACCGAACAAAATTGCTTCGGGATTTAAAATGAAAGACATTTCATCATCGTCCCAAAAGGGGTCGAGTTCGGTTATGTACGCGACATCAAAGTTGTCGGTTGCCATACAAGCAGCGGATTGCATCAATTGCAGCCAGTAAATCACCGGATATTTGTACCAGTGCACGTGATAGAAAGCGTCACCGCTGGTCTGACTACTTGAATCGTGCTGAGCGCCCCCGAGTTGCTGACTGTTACTGGTGCTCAGTTGCATTCCCATGTTCACCATGCAATAAGGTACGCGAGTCACATCCACGAGTGAGTAAGGTTCCCAGTAGCCTATATTTAAGCCAATCTGCACGAAAATAGGGGGCGGTTTCGGGCAGTACGAAATAGGCATACTTGGATTGGAAGTGTC
>NZ_JBFSUR010000055.1:0-14707 GCF_041467535.1 Vibrio sp. 10N.247.311.47 | reverse complement strand
ATGAGCCTAGAAAGCCCCTCAAAATCAAACTAGCCTAAGTGCGTATTATGTATATGCGGGTAAATACATAATACGCTAATTTTCAAGGTCTTGAATCCTCTAAGACCTTAATAACTCTCTCATTTTTTATCTTGTGGGCGATGAGACCCCAGACCAAATTTTGATCACTTTCATGGAGCAAGCCTGCGATATGGAAAGCTATCTTCCAGTCTATAGAATTCCGACCATTCCGCCAGTTTCTTACGGTTGATTGGTCGACATTCAGCTTTTTTGCTAGTTGGTACTCTGAGGTGAGACCGAACTTAGCTTTAGTACGATTCAAAAGCGCATTTTCGTATGTAAAGCGTTCCATTATGATCCCTCATATTTCGTTCATTGTAGGGGTGGATTTAGCTTCAAAGCCATACGGGGCATGCTTGCCAGTAGCAAATAAATTCCAGTAGAGTGATTTATGTCAAAGGTTTAATACTCTAGGAAGGCAACGTTTAGTTTGCTATCACTCTAATGAAAGTCAGTCATCGATCTCCTAACAAAAGTTTCAAAAGAAGTGCGCGGCCATTGGCCGCGCTCAATCGTGATCGTTGGAGAAAGCTGTTGGAGAACCCGTCCCAATATGACTATCTGTTGTCTCGTTCGGGCAAGTCGACGCAACGCCAATACTTAACCGATATTGGCCGAGTGATGGACTACTTGGTGAGTGAGTTGGAGTTTCGTACTTGTAAGGTAGGAGTAGTGACCGCGAACGGGTTCTTGCTTCGTACTTGGGCGAATGCAGCCAAAGGTACCGGCTTACCAGAATGGCGGGTGAAACAGTGCGTGAGTTACGCAAAAGATCGAGGCTGGATCACCTCAAAGCAACCTCGAGAGAACATCAATGGCGACTGGTATGGATTGGCATCCATTAAGCGCATCACCGACAAGTATTTCCGCGATCTCGGTTTGAACCTGGCTTACGCGAACGCCAAACAAGCCGCAACTAAGAACCTCAAGAAAATGGCCGCCTCAACCGGCGTACACATCCGTTATCTTTTAACACCCATCACTTTGTTACGTAAGTTTGCGCGTCGCAGTACTCAGCGCCACAACAGCACTGTGCCTTAAGATCAAAGCTCAAACTGTGCCTAGATCCGCCTGAACCCCGATTTTTCGGGGTTTTTTGTCTCTATTCCTATCCAATCTCATCGATTTAAGACCGTGAATTCCTCGTTGTGGATAACCGTTTCATTAACCGGTGTTTTACTGCGTTAACTACTCCATGAAGTCACGCTTTGAGATCACAACGCATAGTCTAAAGACTAATGATCTATCTAAAGATAGATGTAAGGGACAGTTAGTGTTACCCCGTGAAAAACGGGGATAACTTATTAAAGGAAGCGGCTCATCGAGCTCGCCAGCGAGCTGGAGCCTTGTGTCGCGAGACGTTCGATAGCATGGCGATAAGCACACCGTGCGCGTGTGATGCAACGGGCATGGAGTCGCTGCGCGACGGTCTGTTAGGAAAGCAAAGGCGAAATCGAAGTGCACAGTTTGATTACTTAAACCTATTAAGTTTCATGTTTTAATTGTTATAATCTATTGGTTAACGTCGAGAGACAGGGACACACCAACGTCGTGAGACAGAGGACAATACAATGACAAAGCATCAACAGAGCTACCAACAATTGGTCAGCGAGCTTGAGCTCGTTGAACAATCGCTGACCCAAGCGGCGCCAGATTGGAGCACCATTCCAACGTTCAAGAAACCCCTTGTCGCGATTCAAGCGGCCGAAGAAGCCAGCCACCAGGTGGCGACGACCATCCACTTGCTGAAATCCCTCATGAACAATTTCCATCTTCGTTTGAGCGAACTGGAGACCAAGCATGGCCAGTAAGAATCCCGTCAAAGGTTACATCGCGTGCCCAACGCATGGCTGTGATGAGCTCTGCACCGTGCACGCCGTGGGCGAACACAAGCTCATCGAAGGGGGCGAGCCGCCTAAGAATAAGCGCCGTCTCGGTCAGCTCTATACGATTTGCCCCAGTTGCAAAACCAATCAAAGTGCGGGTAAACCGTTTCAAGACTGGTTGCACAACCACATGGTGTCGAGTCCAGATAAAGCCACTACTGGCTATAAAGACAGTGCCAATAAGAAACCCGACCCAAACACCCCTTTAAAACCGAACGAAACCAAGCCCGATAAGGGCTCAAGCAATCCCGACAAACCCAACGAGAACCAACCCGTGTCGGTTAACACCCGGTTAGGCTGGTCATTCTTGTTGCTGTTAAGCACCTGCGCGTTGTTGTGGTTTGGTTTAACGAAGAAAAAAGGAGTCACTCATGAGCAATGAAGCCCCATTCACGCCCGTGGAGAACGAACTGGATGAACGCGACCAACAAGCCGTTGAAGCCGTAGAAACCTTACGTGAAGCCCGAGAGCAAGACGAGGCCGAGCCGTCAGAGACGCAAGACGCTTCGCCGGAGCCATTGGGTTTCGGGGAAGAAGACGCGCGCATGATGCTTTCTTACGGCTTAGGTGTGGTGGAGATGACCGTCGGCAGTGTGTTTGATGTGCCGTTTGAAATCGACACCCGAGCCGGTAACCAGTGGCTAGACGCCGCATCACCCATGCTGCAGAAGTATGGTCCCGCCGGTTTGAAATGGTTTGGACAGTACCAAGGCGAGTTTGTGTTTGCTATGGCCTCGATGACCTTGATTGGAGGCTGCGCCAAACAAGTGCGCCAACTTAAACAGGCTCAGGAGACAACTGAGCCCGAGACGCCGCAGGAGGTGGACAGTGAAGCTTCCCAATCCAGTGAACAAGAATAACGCCCACAATGCGGAGCACGTTTGTTACATGGGCACCACGGGCAGCTGCAAAACCACCGCCATTCGTCAGCTCAATTTCATTGAGCGTTCGTCTCAAGTAGTGATGTTCGATCCGTACAGTGAGCACATCGAGGCGCCGCTCAAAGGTGCCCGCGTGCAAGCGTGTCACAGCTTTGATGAGTTCTACCACAAGGCGTGGTTTGCCCGAAAGAAAAAGACCGCGTTTCGGTTGGCTCTGGTCGAGCAAGCGCGAACCCGAGAGAACCTTGAGTTGTTTGCCAACATGGTCTGGTCATTAGGCGATGGCCATCATCCGAAAAAACTGCACTGTGTGATTGAAGAGCTTGCCAAGTTCACCAATACACCGTCAAAGCTCGATGGGTTAGCTGGCGAACTCTGGACGGGTGGCCGCGGCTTTGGCTTGGTGATGCACGCGACGTTTCAGCGCGGGCAAGAAGTGCCTAAAACGGTGCTCGATGAATCCAAATATGTGTACGTCGGTGCGGTCAGCTCACGGCGCAATGCTAAGTACATTGCGGACTATTTCGATATTCCCATCGAGGCCATTTTGGGGTTGCAAAGCTGCGTCGATAGGGAGCATTTAGGGCGCAAAAAGTTCGCCGATTACATTCTCAAATCACCGGGATTGGGCAAGTGGGAACAAGGAAAAATCTACCCCAAGCGATGATGGGTAACCTAATAGGTTTAACTTTGAGCCTAACAGGTTCAAGGCTCTGGTCATTTTTCTCTCTATACACCACGTTATCAGCATCAATCACTCTAAAGGAACTCCCATGAGATTGAACGTGAAAAATGTGGCGATTGTCGCCGGAATTGCGGCGGTCACGACGGGTGCGATCGTCTTTGCTGTGAACAATAAAGTCGGCGGCCTCGATAAGTTGCTGGGTCGCTCTGGCTGGTTTTAAAGGGGAATACGATGTCAGTCAAACCAATCAAACTGAATTCGATGGTTGGCGCGTCGTGGGGACAAAAAGGCACATTGCCTATCCCTAATGGCCCGACGTACCACGAGTTGGTACTGGAAACCAACGCCAGCGCTGCTGACATGCAGCGCATTGCCATTACGCTGAACGCCGAAGAGATCTACGTCTTAACCGGTGAAGAGTTGTTGATGCTCGAGCGTTACAAGCAACGAGACACCACCGCGGGGCATTTTGTGATCCCGTTCAGTGACATCGTGGCACGCACTAAAAATGGGGTGCGTTACACCGGTTTGGTCACTGAACTGGGCGACAATATCCACCTCGATATCCAATTCAAAGGCAAGGCGGCCAATGCGACGCCACTGTCTATACAAGTGCATGCGTGGGTGAGTAACTCTCAAGCGATGCGGGTCTTGGTACCGATGATCAAACGCGAAACCATGCCGGCCAATGCGCAAGGCGAGAACGAGTTCACCAACTTGGTGGCGAGTCCACTCATCAGCATTCGTCGCATGCATTTCATGCACGACAAGATCAGCAAATTGGAAATTGAGCGCGACTTTGTCAAAGAGTACGAAGCCAATACCTTCATTTCAGAAGCCAACGCGAAACGTAATGAGCGTACGCCACAAGACGGGTATTTCCATTTTGACCCGATCGTTCGTGGATTCTCCATTGATGAACTGTTTCCGACGCAGCACAGCTCCAACTTAAAATTCTCCGTGACCACCACCGATGTCCCAGGCTCAATCCCGATCTTGGTGGAGTCGGTGAAAGTGACGCGACCGGAAATGTTGCAGAGTGGCGCGGCCTAAGGAGCGCCAATGAAAAGCTTTTTTGATGATCTGTTGGAATTTGGCGCGGGCGCATTGGATTCGGTCGGGGAAAACGCCGACTGGCTGTTTCCCACCAATGACCAATCCACGAACCCTGATAAGACGCAGCAACCCAATCATCCTCAAGTGGACAACAAGGGGAATACGGTGACCACACCGCAAGCTCAACCTCAGAAAGACAACACGATGTTGTACGTCGGAGGTGGGGTTGGTGTGCTGCTGGTCTTGATATTGGGCGCGCTGGCGTTTCGACGATAAGGAGACGGTGATGCCGTTATTGTTTTGGGGATTGGGTGGATTTGGGGTCGGCAGCCTGTTTGGGCTGAGCGCTGGCAAAGGGCTCAATAAAGTGTTGCTTGTGGTGCTGTTTGTCGCGTCACTGATGTGGCTCAAAGGAGGGCGCTGATGCTCGGATCATTGACATCATTAACCGGTGGCGGTGGCCTTCAAGGAGGCGCAGCAGGACCCGCTACGTCCGGAACCTCCGGCAACACCACCAACAACAGTGGGTTTGAAGGCGGGCACATCAGCCTCGGTGAACAACGCGGTATGCCGTGGTGGTTCATTGTGTTGATGGCGCTGTTTGCCTTGTATGCGTTATCCAAACGATAGCTTACAGCCAACAAAGTGGGCGCACGTTCATCAACGGCTAAAACCAGCACTGAGAGACTATTACCAACACGCACAAACCCAAGTGGCAAAAGGCTTAGAGGCAACGTATCAAATAAGTGACACTGTCGTGTTGCTGCGTGGTGAAAGGCTGAAAAACCACACCAAAGAGCTGGTTGTGGTGGGGTTAGCGGGCGACATGGCTACCGGCACATTGGCCGCCGTCGAGCATGCCAAACAGCATGGCTTTGATTCGGTGCGAGCGCATTTTTATCGTGATGGCGCACAGCGGTTCATAGCAAGGCGGTTGAAATTACCAGTTCAGGAAATTGAACGTCGCGGTGATGAGCGAATTTTACAAATAAGGTTAGCGGATATGGGTGGAAGAAGTTCTTCGAAAAGTCGTCAAAGCAACACCACGACGACCACAAACACCAGCAGCAGTGCGGCGGTCGGGGGCGACAATACCGGTGTGATGCTGTCGGGCGTCAGTGACTCGGACATCAATTTGACCATGACCGATCATGGCGCGATGGCCATTGCGGGACGTACCGCCGAAGAAGCGTTTGATTTTGGTACCCAAGCGTTAAGAGTCAATGAATCAGTGGTCGGGGATTCATTGAACATGGTCGATAACTCGTTGCGTGTGGTCGATAACACCGTCGACGAAGCCTTTGGCTTTGGGACGTCAGCCCTAGAAGAGCAATCCGAAGTCAGTCAATACGCCATTGATTCGATCAAATCGATGGCCGGTCAACAAACCGAAACCACCAAAGCGGCGATTGCCTTAGCCAACAACGCGAAAGCGCGAGAGCAAACGGGCACCAATGAATCCGACAACTCTACGTTGAAAAAACTCTCTCTCATCCTTGGGATCATCGGCACGATGGTCACCATTGGGGTGGTCATGACAAGGCGCGCATCATGAAACAGACCCACACACTCGAGCCCAATCACACGCTGACGTTTAACGCCGGTCAATCCGGTAAGTACCTTATCTTGCGTGATACCACGCACTCGTTACTGCTGCAGGGCGATACCATGCGTCCCGTTGAGATCTTCGGGGGTGACACCGTCGATGTGTCTGCCTTTGACAAGCTCGAGCTGAACAATCATCAGTCTGTCGATGTGACGTTTGAGTATCAAGTGTCGGATTTATTGATCATGACCAAGGCGCAGAAAATCAGCGTCAATAACGCGCTGTTGGTCAGTGAAATTGAAAAGCCGGTGCACGTGAGAAAAGTGCAAGATCCCGTACAGGTCAGTGAAGTACAAACGCCGGTGCGTGTGGCGCAGATTGAAACGCCAGTATCGGTTCAAAAAGTGCGTGAGCCCGTCAAGGTTAGTGACATTGTCACTCCGGTTAAAATATCAGAAATACAAACACCTACCACGATTAGTGAGGTTCAAACGCCGGTTAATGTCAATCGAGTGGCCGAGCCGGTGACGATCGACCAAATCACACGGCCGTTAACCATTGAGCGCATCCAACAACCGGTGAATGTCGAGGTTGGGAACGCGTCACTGGACGTGCAAGCGACCATCACCAACACCGAATTGAAAGTGACGTCGGATCCAGAGCGCGTGACGTTCGCCAGAATTGGCAATGGCACTTTGTTAATGACGGGAGGCTATCAACGCATTCGAGAGAAAAGCGCGAGAAAGGCACTCATCTTACAAGCTCTGGCCACCAATGAAGGCACGGTCATCGTGCAAGGTTTCTTGGAGTTACGTCCGGGCGGACATTTGACGCTCAACACCAATCAAGCCGTGAGCTTGCAAGGCACCGCGAGCGACCGCCTTAAAGTAGGAGAAGCGCTATGATGCTGTCGTTAACCAATCCTGAGATTGTCAGCGCTAATGATGGCGTGTTGAACGTGGAAGCGAAACACGACAATCAGATAAAATTCATTGTCCACTCAAATCGAGAGGCGACGTTTCCGCTTTCCAACCACCTTGAATTGCTCGATTTGAGTATTAACCGCCATAAACTTGAGCAAGCAACGCCACACAACCAGCGCCGAAACTCGTTTTCGCTTCCGGCAGAGGAAGGCGTCGTCCAAATCAAGTTTTTGACTGCCAACGATACCAACGTATCGGGGCGTTTGCTCTTTCTGTATTTTGCTGCGAATCAACGTTATGGCTATCCAATATCTCTTATCAAGCCAAAAGCCGCGACCAAGCTTGAGATCACCGTCTTCCACGTTGATGCTAGCGTTACGCTGCATTCGAGACTCCTTGTGAAATCGGAGGGCGAATGAGATGGCTAATGTTACTCGCCAGTGGCTTACTGGCCGGAGTGTACCTTATGAATAAGCGAACCATTGATGAAACGGTCAGCGACTTTGTGCTGTCTGCCCGTAGCGAAACCCGCATGTTGGGCGTGCATGGCGACTTGAAAAAGGTTGTACGTCGAGCACTCGAGCTGTCACCGTATGATTTTGGCATCACGGAAGGTCTACGCACCGCGAAACGCCAATATCAGCTCTATCAAGAAGGCTTGAGCCAGCTCGATGGGGCGAAACGTCTTAGCCGGCACCAGTCTGGCCATGCGATCGATTTCGTGGCCTACGACGAAAACAACAAAGTCACGTGGGACTTTAAGTATTACGCCGCCATCAGCCGAGCCTTTAAACAAGCCGCTCGAGAGCTGAATGTCGCGATTGTTTGGGGCGGTGATTGGAAGAGCCTGAAAGACGGTCCGCACATTGAATTGAGTCGTCGGGTGTACACATGATTGGCGCGCTCATTAATCTCGTGACCGGTGGTGTGGCGGCGTACAAGCAGCACAACCAAAACCGAGCCGAAACGCTTAAGCGCAAAGATGAACTCGAGAGCGAGAAGCATCAGGCGAGGGTGCGTCGACTTCAAAACGGAGAAGAGCAGGCCAGTAGTCTCGATGAAGTCAGCATTCGAGAGCGGGGACTCAAAGATGAGTTCATCCTCTTAGTGGTGTTTGTGCCGCTCATCCTCTCATTCATCCCCAATTACGCCCCTTATGTTGAGCAAGGCTTTACCGCGCTGCAGCGTATCCCCAATCCGTATTGGTTTGTGGTGGGGGCAGTCGTCGTGGATACGCTCGGGATGCGCGCCATGGTTCGCTATCTCCTCGAATTTTACGTATCGAGATGGAAGGAAAAATGATGGGGTTTCTGGACACACTGATTATTGCGTTTATGACAGGCGGAGTCTCAAGCCTTGGCACGATTGCGGCTTTGAAAACGGACATCAACTGGATAAAGCGAGTGCAGCAAGACCAAGAGCAACGAATACGAAAACTGGAGATACCGAATGAAAGGACACAAGTGCAAAGGCCGCCGACCAAACGGCCAACTTAAGAAAGGATATACGCTCAAGAACGGGCGTGTAGTTAGGGCGAACACCACTCGAAAACGCTACAAAAAACGCCGATAAAATCAACCAATTGAAAGAGCCATTTTCTTATAAAAGTGGCTTTTTTTGCATTTAATCTATAAGAGACTAAGTTATCAGCACCTTGTTTTACAGCTAATGATTTAAATCACTGTTATAAATGGGGTTGGTCGTTATAATCAGCCCCATTAATCAAACTAGACAGAAAAATTCTTTATTTAAACGCAGAATTTTTCTATCTGATAACTGTTCAGCCTCATCTTTAGAATTCACATGGGTGCAATTAGGGCTGATATTATTCAATTCTCAGTTAGACTAGGTTTATAACTTATGGATAAAAATTATCAAGACTTGCCGTTTAAGCAAGAACTCACAGCGACATATTTTGATTCATTCTTTAGTCAAAATAGTCATTTAAAAATTCGCTCTCAGGATCGAACTGACGCTAAATACACGATTAAGTTTGGTGGGATAGGTTTAGATGATGCCACCGTTGTTTTGTTTTATAAAACTGGTGGTTTGACTACGATTCAGTACAAAACCGGACGTAACCAACTTCTGGGTAAGCAACTAGCTGATTTTCTTTATTCAACAGTTGATCCTAACGAACGTATACCAGTGAACTTCTCCCTTAAGGGCGTTTGTACAGAGACCGTTGAAACTTTGTTATCTGACCTTGAAGACATAACTGATGAAGATGGTCAGAAACAAATTGAAGTGACCCGACACCCTCAGGCCCATGGTACTAGAATTGAGCTTTACAGCGTGCAATGTAAAGATAGGCTCGTTCTAACGCATTACAGTACTAATGTACTACAAATTCAAGGCAAGCCTCTGTTCTGTTACCGAAATTTAACTTATTCTCTCTCAATACTTTTAGATCAAGCAGCGTTGCAGTCTGTAATAAGTAAAACATCAGATGATGATCGAACAATTGTTCGTGAAGAGGTTGCTCAGCTATTTATTGAAAAAGAGTACTCTAATTCGTTTTCAAGGATGGATGCCCCATTTAAGAATCTACTTGTGTCTAGTTACTGTGTAAAACTTGCATCACCGTCTTTACCTGAGTATTCTATGCTGCTTTATGCCGATCTCAGAGTTTTGGAAGGCGTGATTAAGCAAGTATTATCGTTGTACGGCTTGTATACTGACAGTTCAAGAGTTGACATTGGTGAATACTTCGACTGTACTCGAACGAGTTGCTCGTTAAAGAGTGAGTACGATAGTGGGATTGATAGCGGTACGATTTCTCAATTAGAAATTTGCTATCAGTATTATAGAGAGCAACGGCACTCCCTGTTCCATATGAGCGATATGGTCCTGAGTTCACGTATTATCAGCTCTCTTGGTGAGGTTATGAGGATTAGCAGTGACATCGCGGGTAAAATTGACGCGATGTACGTGGCTTGTACAGACTTATGAATTACAAAGTAGAGCATAGTAAATTCGGTATAGTTATTAGTAGTGTGTCTTATGAAAGTCCATTACATGATCTCCCTGAGATTGAACTATGCCTTAATTTTAAACACTACGTCGGTGAAGTAGTGTTTGATTTGCTATGTTCTAATGGTGACGAGCTTAACCGGTTCGTCACGATGAGTTTTGATGGCTCATCCTTTAATAGACGGACCCTAAGCGTCCTGAGTAACCCCCCTGAAGAGTTACTGACATTTCAAAATCTTTTCTATTCGCAGAATAAAACGCATGTTTCCAATTCCGTGCTATCTTCGTCTGCGAGGTCTACATACACTTCGCACTAACTAAATAGTGCTACCTATCCATGCAAAGTATTTAAAAGTGAATTCCAACGCTGAGGTGTTTTTGTCTCGGTGTTGGGTTTGTTGTGCGTAACTTTGGCTTAATCGCACTACGTTTCACATAACTAATTCGCTAGTTGCTTCGGATAAATAGGAAAATTATGATTCTCTATAAATACATGTCTTTCAAATCAGCGTGTTTAGTTATAGATGGTCTTTCAATTGGCTTCTCTTGCTTAGAAGATCTCAATGACCCATTTGAAGGAACGGCTATCTGCTTTGAAGGTTCTGATGATGAAAGTAGTCAGTTAAAGATAAACCCTTATCGTAATCGCTTAAGTCGCAACTATGGTGTTCTTTCGCTTACTCGTAATCCATTAAACCCCCTTATGTGGTCTCATTACGGTGATGACCATCGAGGTGTTGTTATTGGTATTGATATGGAAAAAGCAAGCTTACTTGATGAAAGCTCATGTGTTATTCCTGCTCAATTCGGTGAAATAGTTTACACATCAACAATGCCTAAAAATATGTTACCAACCTCCAACTTTGACTCGCTAATGAGTGTCGGTGAAGAAGTTAGAAGCTTTAGACATCATGATTATGGTCTATTTAAAAATGCTTTTCTGATGAAAGATCTTGTATGGGGGTATGAAGAGGAGGTGCGCGTTGTTAAGAATATTAAGGGTAACAAACACTCTCGATATTCAGTGAGCGAGTTTGAGAACCTAGCAGGTAAATGGAACCAAGTAATAGTTTCAGGTCGTCCATTGTATTGTTTATCAATACCAAAGGAGTCTATCGTCGAAGCATATTTGGGGTGTGCTAGTTATAGCAACGTTACTCGCTTAGCCCTGGAAGAAGAGTTTTACATCAATACTTGTAACAAATGGAAATCTAACGGGGTTGACGTGCAATTAGTTCGTCGTAAAGAAGGTACCTGGAGTTTGGAGCTTTCCAATCACATAATTTAGTACTTATTAACAACGACTCCTAACGGATGGCAGTGTTCTGCGCTAAACTTGCTATACAGGAAGTGATACAATAGTATCACTTTAATCTTCTGTTGGAGTCATACTCATGAAAGTCGAGCTCGTTACTTCCCTTAAGCGTCAAGCGACCAAAATCCTTGCCGATCTGCACGACACCAAAGAGCCCGTGTTGATCACCGAGCATGGCAAACCTTCTGCGTATTTGGTTGACGTCGATGACTATCAGTTTATGCAAAACCGCTTGGCTATCCTCGAAGGGATCGCACGCGGTGAGCGAGCCATTTCTGAAGGCAAGTCGCTGAGTCATGACGAAGCCAAAGACAAGATGTCAAAATGGCTGAAGTGATTTGGAGTGAGCCCGCGTTATTGGACCTTAACGATATCGCGGAATATATTGCTCTTGAAAATTTGGTTGCGGCCAAACAACTCGTTCAAAACGTCTTCGACAAAGTTGAACGACTCGTCGACTTTCCTGAGTCTGGGCGTCTGCCTCCCGAGCTAGAGCACCTTAATTATCGTGAAGTCGTGGTGAATCCGTGTCGTGTTTTTTACAAACAAGAAGCTGACAAAGTCTACATCCTGTTTGTTATGCGTGCGGAGCGAGATTTACGTCGATTTTTGCTGAGCAAACAGTAAAGCGTTTGTGCTACCTCTGATAGGCTGATGGTCTACATAGAGGAGGGTTCAACATGGCGAAAAAGAAAAAAACACTTCAATCTAAACGTCTCACCAAACCAGTGCCTTCATGGACTGAGGCCAAACTGATCACCATCAAGCGACACCGTATCGAGGGCGCCTTAAGCTTCGGTGTATCGACCATCTCCAGACCGCAAGTCTTACCTAATTATGAGCGCGTTTGGGAACAAACCATCGTCGAAGAAGCGTACCAACAAGCGATTGTTGAGCTGCTAGAGCAGGGCGAGGTCGTGTTGAGAGTAGAAGACTAAATGGGTTTCTCTTGAGTGTTTTTTCTTTCGGGTACACCTGTCTAAATGTTTGAATATTAAAATTAACTTTCCAATTCCAAGCCAAATTACGCCTCTCTGAGTGGTTTCGCATTCTAATTTATAATTATTAATTTCAAAGAAGCGGACAGAGCAAAAACGCGCAACGATCATAATGTATATATTCCTCGACGTTCATATAACGCCATGAGGAAATTAAGAATGAAACACCCCAGTTCTATTAAAGTATTGAAAAGCACAATGTTGATCGTCGGTGTGTTATTGGTCGGTTGCAAAGATAAAAACCTGTTCGAAAAGGTTGAAGATATTGAAATTGAAAACAGCGAGAGCACAGAGGTTGAAACGCAATCATTCCAAATCAGTGAGGTGATCGTTACGGCGGACAGTCGCACCTTCCCCGTGAAGAGTATCATCACGTTCGAGGTGTTTGCAGAAACCGAAGCCTTGTTTGATGGCCCACAAGACATCGCAGCGCACACTTCGTCATCACGCGTGAACATTTCAACGCTGCCGGGACTCAGACTTGAATCCATGGATCCGGATATCTTGAGCATTCCAGACGGTGAGCGGATCGGCATTGCTCGAAAGGAAGGGCCCGTCACGGTATACGCACACTTTGGAGGCGTGCAGAGTGCACCCCTAAAGTTGAAGATCTTACCGCTGTTAACTTCGTGTGGTCAGGTGAATAATACCGATAAAAATAACTCGGGTGAAACCTGTTTAAAAGTGGTCAAAGGGAGATATGCTGAGGCTAAGAACAAACTCTTCACCGGTACCCCAAGCCTTTCTTTTTTAAACGCGTTGAATTACCGTCAAGAGGACACCGTTGATAACGCGGGCAAAACGTACGCCTCCAGTGTTGTTGGGGTCGGTCTCAACGCGACGGCCAGTGGGCTTTTTGGATTGTTTCGTCAAGATGGACAGGACGCCACTTTAGACGGCACCCAAGGTCAATATGACCGCTATTGCCAACACCTTGCTGAGATTCAGTTCTTGGAAAGAAAGGATTGGCGCCGTGCCACAGGCCTAGAATTATCGGCGCTTTATCAGGGCTCAGGAAACCTCTATGACAATTATGGCGTATTTAATCAAGTCGATTATTGGACAGCAAGTCAATCCATGCCTGGGCGACAAACGGCACTGCCTTTTGAATTTTTTAGTGTTGCATTAAAAAACACAGGATTCGTTTTCCCAAAAAGTCGAACAGAAGGTTTGGCAGCCAGTTGCGTGTCCGCCAACGCGAGTCATCCCTAACACGGAGTCAAGCCGGCTCATCGGGAGGGAGCTTGTCTCTCTCGTAATCCAACGCTTTCATCAAGGCGTCAAGGTGATAATCCGCGATCCCACTGTCTTCACCTTCTATAAGTCGTTGTCGTAACGTCTTCATTTTATTCTCTTTTAAGTCAAAGCGGCGCTGAGCTGAGCCTTCTTTTGGGGGATCGTCAGCGCCAAATCGATAAAAGCGGGCAGGTGAGTCACTTCTTTTTCTGACCACTTTGTATCAGTCTCAATGAGCCAAGGGATTTGGTTTCCATAAATTGACCCATTTCTGCCCAGTGGGCGATTTTTTGGGACGGCGTCACTCCAGAGCCTTTGGCGGCTTTGAGCGCTTGGTTGAACAGCACTTGATCGATATAGACACTCACTTTCATCGCTAATCCTTTTTAACTTGCTTCTTTATTTGAATTTGCTGGGGACCCAAGGTTTGGGGGGCATTCGACGACCGCCACGAAACGGCAATGGATGCTCCTTAGGTGGGTAATATTTCGGTGAATCAATCTTGCCGTGGCGCTCAACCAGTTGACGATGCTCATCACGCCAGTAGGCAAAACTGAGCAATTCTTTAGGGTTGAATTCGCGTCTTTCGGGTGTGATCAAGGTGGCACGGTCGACGTTAATTTTAAAACCGTCCCAACGGTGATCTAAGGGCAAATAGCCACGTGCATGCACATTCATCAGCTTCTCGGCGATGGGATTGATCGAGTATTGGCCCGACAACCAACGCCGAATGGTCGGTACCGTCACATGAAAAAACGCCGCAGCGTCGTGCAAAGAATCAAAATGTTGGTTCACCAACTCAGCAAATGGCGGGGTTCTCATGTGATCGACCTCAAAAAATATTAGTGGTTATTGATAGTTTATTCCTATTTTACTTTGGTGGCTTGATAGTCATTGACTATCAAACTGCAGCGGTTTCTTGAAAATTAAATATTGTATTTGGAACACTATAGCGAAGCCGAGCGTCCAAAAAAGTAATTAATAGGATAATTTCAGGGTAAAGATTAAGGAAAACAAGGCAGTTAGGCGCCCAGATAAGCAAAAAACGACCACAGATAACAACTTGAAAAGATTATAATTTATCACTATATTAGTGCGTATTATGGTTATGAATTATGTTGAGAGGTTTGCTGAAAGCCTGAATGAAA
>NZ_JBFSUR010000054.1:0-15574 GCF_041467535.1 Vibrio sp. 10N.247.311.47 | reverse complement strand
TTCTTGAAGATAAAAGCGGCTTTCCCCGGAAAGCCGCGATGAACCATAAAAAAGCGCTGTTGGTTTCCCAACAGCGCTTTCAATAATCTTACTCAGAATTACTTGTGGTAAGGCTTAGACAATTCGTGAACAGCGTCAACGAATACACCAGCGTTCTCTGGCGGTACATCTAAGTGGATACCGTGGCCTAGGTTAAATACATGACCTGTACCACCGTCGCCGAAGCCTTCAAGGATGCTGCCCACTTCTTCGCGAATACGTTCAGGCTGAGCGTAAAGCATTGAAGGATCCATGTTACCTTGCAGAGCAACTTTGTCGCCGATGCGAGCTTTTGCATCTGCGATGTTGATTGTCCAGTCTAGACCAACCGCATCACAACCTGTTGCTGCGATAGACTCAAGCCACATGCCGCCGTTCTTAGTGAACAGAGTAACCGGCACACGGCGACCTTCGTTTTCACGGATTAGGCCATCAACGATTTTGTGCATGTATTGCAGTGAGAATAGGTTGTAGTCACGAGGAGTCAGTACACCACCCCATGTATCAAATACCATTACCGATTGAGCACCCGCTTTAATTTGCGCGTTCAAGTATTCGATAACACTGTCAGCCAGCTTGTCTAGAAGCAGGTGCAGCGTTTGTGGTTCTGCGTACATCATCTTCTTGATCTTAGTGAATGCTTTAGAGCTTCCACCTTCAACCATGTATGTCGCTAGAGTCCATGGGCTACCAGAGAAACCAATCAGTGGCACTTCGCCTTTCAGGTCTTTACGGATCTGACGAACGGCATTCATTACGTATTGAAGCTCGCCTTCTGGATCAGGTAGGCCAATCTTCTCTACGTCAGCTTTACACGTGATAGGACGCTCAAACTTAGGACCTTCACCTGTTTCAAAGTACAAACCTAAGCCCATTGCATCAGGGATAGTTAGGATGTCTGAGAACAAGATTGCCGCATCAAGCGGGAAACGACGTAAAGGTTGAAGTGTTACTTCTGATGCCAGTTCCGCGTTTTTGCACAAAGACATGAAATCGCCCGCTTCAGCGCGCGTTGCTTTGTATTCAGGAAGATAGCGGCCAGCTTGGCGCATCATCCATACCGGTGTGTAATCAACAGGCTGTTTTAAAAGTGCGCGTAAATAGCGATCGTTTTTTAATTCGGTCATTCCGTTAAATTCCAATTCAATCTTGTCTAGTTTTGATGGCAAGTATTCTAACACTGATTGAAGGGTAAAAGCTTTGTGCTTTGCAACCTAGATCAAGTTATTAACTTTTAAATCAATGCTTAATTTGCACCCAATTACGGGAGCATGTTAAAAATTTGTTCGCTAGCGAAAATTACAATTATAACATCTGAGTAGTCACTACTCAGCATCTCATAACGACATCTTACTTACCCCCTCCACTTGTGGAGGGTTTTTTTTAGCTTTTGATCACCCATAGGCCAAATACTATCACAGGCAAATTAGTGCTCTAGTATCTGCTCAGTCACACCATCTTTCATCACGTCATCAACGGTTTTCTCAATCAACTGTCTCGCAATGGTTCCAACAGGAGCAACATCAGGCAGGCTTGTTACGTCAAACCATTGAGCATCCGATAGCTCGCTGTAGTCAGGCTTGAGCGTACCACCAGCATAATCTGCGAGAAAGCCCATCATCATACTCGATGGAAACGCCCATGGCTGGCTGCCAAAATAACGAATATTATCGACATCGATACCCGTTTCTTCTTTGACTTCTCTTGCCACACACTGCTCTAAGGTCTCTCCGACCTCTAGGAAGCCCGCTATCACGGTATACATACCTGTCTTATGTCTTGGGTGCTGCGCAAGCAATATCTTGTTGTCGTTTCGTACAGCGACAATGATGCACGGGAAGATACGAGGATAATGAAGTGTGCGGCAATCTCCACACTGCATCGCCACCTGGTTATGGTTGAGATGATTTCGACCACCACACTGAGGGCAAAAACGCATACTTTGAGTCATATGCCCATATTGGATGGCTTTGCTTGCAGTCAAGAAACTCACTTCAGGCCAGTGCAGTAACTCTCTTAGGCTGACCATGCTCAGCTCATTCTCCACATCACAATCGTTGAGCCAATACACCTTGCGACCTTGATGCTGACCAATACAGATTGCATGCTCCACACTCAGCCCAAGCTCTTCAGCAGAGCCAAACGGAAACTGATCATTATTAACCCAAATATCACTACCAGAAACGACGCACCAATAAGCTTGCTCTGTCATTTTGTTATCACTTTTTTTTAACATCCCTATGCCTCATTGCTTGCAGTTCGTTCATTTTACTGGCAATCTAATTTCATACTAGAGTTGTAGCAGAGAATATTTCAAGCTATTACTTTTAGTAGCTACCAATAAAACGGACCCTGCTTAGGCAATTACTTGATCACAAGGTTGTGATCAGATCATGAGGACATGGTCATGCTAAATAAATTCAAACAAATACAAGAACAATGGGGTGGCTCTAATGAGGTCATCGATCATTGGCTCGAAACTCGACAGTCTCTAATCGTTGAGTATTGTAAGCTAGGTGCCTTGCAGCCAGCTAGCAACGGGCAATCAAACGTTGTTGAACTCCCTTCCCCTAAAGAAATAAGCTCATTCTGTGATCATGTTGTCGATTATATCTCAGAGGGTCATTTTAAGATCTACGATATGGTCATGAAAAAATGGCAAGCAACAGGCTTTAAAACCAATGACGAGATTGATACAACTTACGCGAAGATCGTACTTACAACCGAGCCGCTTCTAGAATTCAATGATAAGTACGTTAAAGTAAATGCAGACGATGAGTTGCCTAACTTCGAAGGAGATATGTCCAAAGTAGGTGAACTACTCGAACTACGTTTTGAAGTAGAAGATAATCTTATCCAGCTTATTGCAGACAGTTTAGCGATTCCACCAGGCGCTTAGTTAGCCGAATCCTTAATAAGCTTGCCTCTGTACAAGCTTTTTGTTTTGTCTGTAAGGTTATCCAAACTACCCAGAACCTTTCAGACAGAGCTTACTCGCTCGCCCTGACCTTTAGCCATAAGCATATGGTTACAGCCCTAATCAGCCTAGTCATCTCTACCCTTTATCTTACTGGCCTCAAAGAGCACTCTTCAGGACATAAATCCAACCTCACCAGCTAGATAAGCACACCTATCACTTTATAAGTCATAGCTAAATACCAATACGCCAGATACAAAAAAGGCACCCGAAGGTGCCTTTTTCTTATCTCTTAGAGACTACTCGTAGAGCTTACTCTTCTGAAGAGAAACCAGCGTTTAGAAGTGCTGCTAGATTGTCAGTAGCTTGTTCAGCTGAAGGACCTTCTTGCTCTTCTTCACGTTGTTTTTGACGCTCTTGGTGGTATGCGAAACCAGTACCAGCTGGGATCAGACGACCAACAATTACGTTCTCTTTCAGACCGCGAAGGTCATCACGCTTACCAGAAACCGCAGCTTCTGTTAGTACGCGAGTCGTTTCTTGGAACGATGCAGCTGAGATGAATGACTCAGTTGCAAGAGATGCTTTAGTAATACCTAGTAGATCACGTTCGAAACGTACTAGTTCTTTACCTTCAGCTTCTAGCTTACGGTTAGCAATCTTAACATTGTGGTACTCAACTTGTTCGCCAGGTAGGAACGGAGAGTCACCAGAATGAGTGATTGTACACTTACGTAGCATTTGACGAACGATAGTCTCGATGTGCTTATCGTTAATCTTTACGCCTTGTAAGCGGTAAACTTCTTGAACTTCGTTCGCGATGTACTGAGTTACTGCGTGGATACCACGTAGACGCAGGATATCGTGTGGAGTTTCAGGACCGTCGGCGATTACATCACCACGTTCAATCTTCTCACCTTCGAACACGTTCAATTGACGATGCTTAGGAATCATCTCTTCGTAAGCGTCACCGCCTTCACGAGTGATGACTAGACGACGCTTACCTTTCGTTTCTTTACCGAAAGACACAGTACCTGTGTGCTCAGCAAGGATCGCAGGCTCTTTAGGCTTACGAGCTTCGAATAGGTCAGCTACGCGTGGTAGACCACCGGTGATATCTTTGTTTCCGCTCGATTTTTGAGGGATACGAGATAGTGTGTCACCGATGCCAACTTCAGCGCCATCTTCGATGTTTACAATCGCTTTGCCAGGTAGGAAGTAGTGAGCTGGCATATCAGTACCAGGGATCATTACGTCGTTACCTTGCTCATCAACAAGTTTGATAGCTGGACGCATATCTTTACCTGCTGCTGGGCGAGCTGCTGCGTCTGTAACTTCACTTGAAGAAAGACCCGTTAGATCGTCAGTTTGACGAGAAACTGTAATACCATCGATCATATCTACGAATTGGATACGACCTGCCACTTCAGTGATGATTGGCATGGTATGCGCTTCCCAGTTAGCTACAACTTCACCAGCAGTAACTGCTGCGTTGTCGCCTTTGGTTAGCATCGAACCGTAAGGAAGTTTGTGCTTCTCTTTAGTACGGCCGAATTCATCAATAATCGTCATCTCAGATGCACGAGAAGTGATAACCAGTTTCTTATCTTTGTTAACTACGAACTTAGCATTGTGAAGTTTCACAGTACCAGTTGTCTTAGCTTGGATGCTGTTCTCTGCTGCTGCAGTAGATGCCGCACCACCGATGTGGAACGTACGCATCGTTAGCTGTGTACCCGGTTCACCGATAGATTGTGCAGCGATAACACCAACTGCTTCACCTTGGTTCACTAGGTGACCACGTGCTAGGTCACGACCGTAACACTGTGCACAACAACCGAAGTCTGCATCACAGGTAACAACAGAGCGCACTTTCATGCTATCTACTGAGTTGTCTTCCATGATTTGACACCACTTCTCATCAATCAGAGTATTACGTGGAATCAGTACATCTTCAGTACCAGGCTTAAGAACGTCTTCAGCTACTACACGACCTAGAGCAAGCTCAGAAAGTGCAACTTTAACGTCACCACCTTCGATGTGAGGCATCATGTCGATACCTTCATGCGTGCCACAGTCATGTTCGTGTACTACAACGTCTTGAGCAACGTCTACTAGACGACGAGTTAGGTAACCCGAGTTTGCTGTTTTCAGTGCTGTATCCGCAAGACCCTTACGAGCACCGTGCGTTGAGATAAAGTACTGAAGGACGTTTAGACCTTCTTTAAAGTTCGCTGTGATCGGCGTTTCGATGATTGAACCATCTGGACGCGCCATCAGACCACGCATACCTGCTAGCTGACGAATCTGAGCTGCAGAACCACGTGCGCCCGAGTCGGCCATCATGTAGATGCTGTTGAACGATTCTTGCTGTTCTTCTTCGCCGTCACGGTTGATAACGGTTTCAGAAGATAGGTTATCCATCATTGCTTTCGCAACGCGGTCATTCGTAGATGCCCAGATATCGATAACTTTGTTGTAACGCTCACCCGCAGTAACAAGACCAGATTGGAATTGCTCTTGGATTTCGCGAACTTCTTCTTCAGCAGATTCAATTTCATCGTATTTCGCTTGAGGTACAACCATATCGTCGATACCTACAGAAACACCAGAAAGTGCAGCGTATGCAAAACCTGCGTACATGATTTGGTCAGCAAATACTACTGTATCTTTTAGACCAAGCTTACGGTAACACTCGTTAAGAAGAGTAGAGATCTGCTTCTTACCTAACTTTTGGTTAACGATGCTGTACGGTAGGCCAGCTGGAACGATTTGCCATAGCATTGCACGGCCGACAGTTGTATCAACCATCTTCGTTTCAGTAGTGCTGTTACCATCTTCGTCTACTACAGTTTCGGTGATACGTACTTTAACGCGAGCGTGTAGCTCAGCAGTCTTAGTACGGTATGCCTTTTCAGCCTCAGCAGGGCCAGCAAGGTACATACCTTCGCCTTTCACGTTGATCTTGTCACGTGTCATGTAGTAAAGACCCAATACAACGTCCTGAGAAGGTACGATGATCGGATCACCTGACGCTGGCGACAGAATGTTATTCGTCGACATCATCAGTGTACGTGCTTCAAGCTGTGCTTCTAGAGTTAGAGGCACGTGTACCGCCATTTGGTCACCATCGAAGTCGGCGTTGTATGCCGCACACACTAGTGGGTGAAGCTGAATCGCTTTACCTTCGATTAGTACTGGTTCAAACGCTTGGATACCTAGACGGTGAAGTGTAGGTGCACGGTTAAGCAGTACTGGGTGTTCGCGGATTACTTCGTCCAGGATATCCCAAACGATAGCTTCTTCGCGCTCTACCATCTTCTTAGCAGCTTTGATTGTCGTAGCCATGCCACGAGTTTCTAGCTTGCTGTAGATGAACGGCTTAAATAGCTCAAGTGCCATCTTCTTAGGAAGACCACACTGATGTAGACGAAGGTATGGACCTACTGTGATTACAGAACGGCCAGAGTAGTCTACACGTTTACCTAGAAGGTTCTGACGGAAACGACCTTGTTTACCCTTGATCATATCAGCAAGAGATTTCAGAGGACGCTTGTTAGAACCAGTGATAGCACGACCACGACGACCGTTATCTAGAAGTGCATCAACAGACTCTTGCAGCATACGCTTTTCGTTACGTACGATGATGTCCGGAGCAGCTAGCTCTAGAAGGCGCTTCAAACGGTTGTTACGGTTGATCACACGACGGTAAAGGTCGTTCAGATCTGAAGTCGCAAAACGACCGCCATCTAGTGGTACTAGAGGACGTAGATCTGGCGGCAGAACCGGAAGTACAGTCAGAATCATCCATTGCGGATCGTTACCCGATGCAATGAACGCTTCAACTAGCTTCAGGCGCTTAGTAACTTTTTTACGCTTAGTTTCTGAGTTAGTCGTTTCTAACTCTTCGCGCATTTCTTCCACTTCTTGATGAAGGTCCATTGTTGCAAGCAGATCTTTGATCGCTTCAGCACCCATCTTAGCAGTAAATTCGTCACCCCACTCTTCTAGACGATCCAGATACTCTTCTTCAGTAAGCATCTGAGATTTTTCTAGATCAGTCATACCTGGTTCAGTTACTACGTACATCTCGAAGTAAAGAACACGTTCGATATCACGTAGAGGGATATCCATTAGTAGACCGATACGAGACGGCAGTGATTTTAGGAACCAGATGTGAGCAACTGGTGAAGCTAGCTCGATGTGGCCCATGCGGTCACGACGAACTTTAGTTTGTGTAACTTCAACGCCACACTTCTCACAGATAACACCACGGTGCTTCAGGCGCTTGTATTTGCCACAAAGACATTCGTAGTCTTTAACTGGACCAAAAATACGTGCACAGAACAGACCATCACGTTCAGGTTTGAACGTACGATAGTTAATTGTTTCCGGCTTTTTAACTTCACCAAAAGACCATGAACGGATCATATCTGGTGAAGATAGACCGATTTTGATTGCATCAAATTCTTCGGTCTTATGCTGTGCTTTTAGAAAGTTTAATAAGTCTTTCACATTCAGCTCCTGTAAGGAGTTAAAGGAGCTCACTGCTGTAGCAAGCTCCCTTTTACCAAATAATCCTATCTTCTTTTAAAAAGAAGGAGGGATTACTCTTCGTCTTCTAGCTCGATGTTGATACCTAGCGAGCGAATCTCTTTCAACAGTACGTTGAACGACTCAGGCATACCAGGTTCCATGCTATGGTTACCGTCTACGATGTTCTTATACATCTTAGTACGGCCGTTAACGTCATCTGACTTAACTGTTAGCATTTCTTGTAGAGTATATGCAGCACCGTATGCTTCTAGTGCCCATACTTCCATCTCACCGAAACGCTGACCACCGAACTGAGCTTTACCACCAAGTGGTTGCTGAGTTACTAGGCTGTAAGAACCAGTTGAACGAGCATGCATCTTGTCATCAACCAAGTGGTTCAGTTTCAGCATGTACATGTAACCAACAGTTACAGGACGCTCAAACGAATCACCAGTACGACCATCAAACAGTTTAAGCTGACCAGATTCTGGCAGATCACCCAGTTTAAGTAGTTCTTTGATTAGAGACTCAGAAGCACCGTCGAACACAGGAGTAGCAATCGGTAGACCGCCACGTAGGTTCTTGATCAGTGTACGAACTTGATCATCAGACAGTTCAGCAATATCAACTTTCTGACGAGTATCACCAAGATCGTAAACCTTCTGTAGGAACTCACGGAACTTATGCAGTTCTTGTTGTTCCTTAACCATTTGGTTGATCTTGTCACCGATACCTTTCGCAGCCAAACCTAAGTGAACTTCTAGGATCTGACCGATGTTCATACGCGATGGTACACCCAGCGGGTTAAGTACGATGTCTACAGGCTGACCTTTCTCATCGTATGGCATGTCTTCAACAGGGTTAATCTTAGAGATTACACCTTTGTTACCGTGACGACCGGCCATCTTATCACCAGGCTGGATACGACGTTTAACCGCTAGGTAAACTTTAACAATCTTAAGAACGCCAGGCGCTAGATCATCACCTTGAGTGATTTTACGACGCTTAGTTTCAAACTTCTTATCGAAGTCTGCTTTTAGCTCATCCCACTGCTCAGCAAGTTGCTCAAGCTGTGTTTGTAGCGCATCGTCTTCTAGAACTTGCTCTAGCCATTGCTTACGACCGATAGTATCAAGCTTAGCTTCAGAGTAACCACCTGACAGAAGTACAGCTTTAACACGGTTAAGAAGGCCACCCTCAAGAATTTGGAACTCTTCAGTTAGGTCTTTCTTAGCTTCTTTAAGCTGCATCTGTTCGATTTCAAGTGCACGCTTGTCTTTCTCTACGCCATCGCGAGTGAAGACTTGTACATCGATGATAGTACCCGAAACAGAGTTTGGTACACGTAGAGAAGTATCTTTAACATCAGATGCTTTCTCACCGAAGATAGCACGTAGTAGCTTCTCTTCAGGAGTCAGTTGAGTTTCACCTTTAGGGGTTACTTTACCAACTAGGATGTCGCCACCCTTAACTTCAGCACCAATGTAAACGATACCTGACTCGTCTAGTTTAGACAGAGCAGACTCACCTACGTTTGGAATATCAGCTGTGATCTCTTCAGAACCCAGCTTAGTATCACGAGCCACACAAGATAGTTCTTGGATGTGGATTGTCGTGAAACGGTCTTCTTGAACTACGCGCTCAGATACTAAGATCGAGTCTTCGAAGTTGTAACCGTTCCAAGGCATGAATGCGATACGCATGTTTTGGCCAAGAGCTAGTTCACCAAGGTCTGTTGAAGGACCATCAGCAAGAACATCGCCACGTGCAACTGGTTCACCAGGAAGTACAGTTGGACGTTGGTTAATACATGTGTTTTGGTTCGAACGCGTGTACTTAGTTAGGTTGTAGATATCGATACCAGCTTCGCCAGGTACCAATTCATCTTCGTTAACCTTAACTACGATACGAGAAGCGTCTACAGACTGAACTTGACCACCACGTTTAGCAACCGCTGTAACACCAGAGTCAACTGCGATGTTACGTTCGATACCAGTACCTACTAGAGGCTTATCAGCCTTAAGTGTTGGTACAGCTTGACGTTGCATGTTGGCACCCATCAATGCACGGTTCGCATCATCGTGTTCTAGGAACGGGATAAGCGAAGCAGCGATAGATACTACTTGGTTTGTCGCAACGTCCATGTAGTCAACGTGATCGCGTGGGTGAAGACCAGATTCACCTTTTTGACGAGCTGTGATTAGCTCATCTGCAAACGTACCTTCTTCAGTAAGAATGGTGTTTGCTTGCGCGATTACGAATTGACCTTCCTGGATTGCAGACAGGTAATCAACTTCTTCTGTTACTACACCATCTACTACACGACGGTACGGAGTTTCTAGGAAACCGTAATCGTTACAACGTGCAAACGCAGATAGTGAGTTAATTAGACCGATGTTTGGACCTTCAGGCGTTTCGATCGGACATAGACGACCGTAGTGAGTTACGTGAACGTCACGTACTTCGAAGCCTGCGCGCTCACGAGTAAGACCACCAGGACCTAAAGCAGAGATACGACGTTTGTGCGTAACTTCTGACAATGGGTTGTTTTGGTCCATGAACTGTGAAAGCTGTGAAGAGCCAAAGAATTCTTTAACTGCAGCAGAGATCGGCTTAGCGTTGATAAGGTCTTGAGGCATGATTGCATCAAGGTCACCAAGGCTTAGGCGCTCTTTAACGGCACGTTCTACACGAACTAGACCAACACGGAATTGGTTTTCTGCCATTTCACCTACAGAACGGATACGACGGTTGCCAAGGTGGTCGATATCGTCCACTTCACCAATACCGTTACGGATACCAATCAGTTTCTTCATCACTTCGATGATGTCTGATTCATCCAGAGTACCGCGCTCTTCTTCTTCTTCACGCTCGATAGAGCTGTTGAACTTCATACGGCCTACAGTTGATAGGTCGTAACGTTCTTCAGAGAAGAATAGGCTTTCGAATAGAGACTCTGCAGCTTCTTTCGTTGGTGGCTCGCCAGGACGCATCATGCGGTAGATTTCTACCAATGCAGAGATGCGATCTACTGTGCTATCTGCACGTAGAGTGTCTGACATGAATGGACCGTGATCTAGGTCATTCGTGAACAGAGTTTGTAGAGCCTTGTGGCCTGCTTGAGACAGGTTAGCAAGAGCTTCTAGGCTAATCTCTTGGTTCGCGCCAACGATGATCTCGCCAGTTGCTTCGTTGATGTAATCTTTAGATGCAACTTTACCAACGATGTACTCTACTGGTACTTCGATGTGCTCAACGCCATCTTTTTCAAGTTGACGGATATGGCGAGCAGTAACACGACGACCAGTCTCAACGTAAGTTTTACCGTTTGCTTCGATGTCGAATGACGCAGTTTCACCACGTAGACGATCAGGAACCAACTCCATAAGAAGAGTTTGGTCTTTCACTTCGAAGTTCACTTTGTCGAAGAACAGATCAAGGATCTCTTCAGTCGATTTACCAAGTGCACGAAGAATAATCGATGCTGGTAGCTTACGACGACGGTCGATACGTACGAATAAGTTATCCTTAGGATCGAACTCAAAGTCTAACCATGAGCCACGGTAAGGAATTACACGTGCGTTATAAAGAACTTTACCTGATGAGTGGGTCTTACCCTTATCACTGTCGAAGAACACGCCTGGGCTTCGGTGCAGCTGGGATACGATAACCCTCTCGGTACCATTAATTACGAAAGTACCATTGTCTGTCATAAGCGGAATTTCGCCCATGTAGACTTCTTGTTCTTTAATGTCTTTTACAGTACCTGCTGGTGCATCTCGATCAAAGATAACTAGACGTAGTTTTACGCGTAGTGGCTTTGAGTAAGTAACACCGCGGATTTGACATTCTTTAACGTCAAAAACTGGCTCACCAAGACGGTAGCTAACGTATTGCAGCTCAGAATTGCCGTTGTAGCTCTGAATTGGAAATACAGAACGGAAAGCAGCTTCAAGACCGTATTGACCTTCTGGATCCTGTTCGATGAATTTGTCGAAAGAATCAAGCTGGATCGATAACAGGTATGGAATGTCCAAAACTTGTGGACGAGTACCAAAATCCTTACGGATGCGCTTTTTCTCGGTATAAGAGTAAACCATGGGGTTCCTCAGCTCGCTGATAAGTGACCCAAACCACCCAAAACACTCTTCAGAGGGGGTGGTGACAAACAGCTGTTTAGTGGTAGTGAACAATCATTTCGAAAAAATGACTGTTTTTTTGCTCGGATTATGACGGTTAAACAGCGGAAATTTCGTCATAGCCCTACAGCGCAAAAAGGCCGGTGGTTAATAAACCACCAGCCATTAGCCTTGCGGCTATGAAATTAAGTAATAATTACTTGATTTCAACAGAAGCGCCAGCTTCTTCTAGCTGTGCTTTAAGAGCTTCAGCTTCAGCTTTGTCAACGCCTTCTTTAAGCGCTGCAGGAGCTGAGTCTACAAGACCTTTAGCTTCTTTAAGACCTAGGCCAGTTGCGCCACGTACAGCTTTGATAACTTGTACTTTGTTAGCGCCAGCAGCAGTTAGGATTACGTCGAATTCAGTTTGCTCAGCAGCAGCGTCGCCGCCAGCTGCGCCACCAGCTACAACTGCAGCTGCAGCTGAAACGCCGAATTTCTCTTCCATAGCTTCGATAAGCTCAACAACTTGCATTACAGACATTTCTGCAACTGCGTCTAGGATTTGCTCGTTAGTAATAGACATAACAATTCTCTTTTAAGTCAACAATAAGTTTAATTTGCAACCAGTGAAAAGCAAGGCTTAAGCCGCTGCTTCTTCTTTTTGGTCACGTAGTGCAGCGATAGTACGAACCAGCTTGCCAGCAGAAGCTTCTTTCATGCACATCATTAGGCGTGCGATAGCTTCGTCGTAAGTTGGTAGTGTCGCTAGTACTTCAGCATCAGTAACTGCGCCTTCAAATGCAGCAGCTTTGATCTCGAAATCTTTGTTCTCTTTAGCGAAGTCTTTGAAAAGACGCGCTGCAGCACCTGGGTGCTCGTTAGAGAACGCGATCAGAGTTGGACCAGTGAAAGTGTCTACTAGACACTCGTAGTCTGTACCCTGAACCGCACGGCGTGCTAGTGTGTTACGAACAACTTTCATGTAAACACCCGCTTCGCGAGCTTGTTTACGTAGAGAAGTCATTGCGCCAACTTCAACGCCACGAGAATCAGCTACAACTGCAGAAAGTGCACCACTGGCAGCTTCGTTGACTTCAGCAACAATTGCTTTTTTGTCTTGAAGATTTAAAGCCATTTGGATTAACCTCTGGTTGTGATTACAGCACCCAATACAAAATGTATTGAGCGTTTACGATGTTATTTAAAAATGAATAAATCCACTTCAAACCACAACATCGCCTACGTAGGTTTTATTAAGCTATCAATAATCTAATGAAAATCGACAGCGCCTACGGTCTTGGGATAGATGATTTCAAATTGCTTTAAAACCACCCAACCACAAATATTAGGCGCAGAAGTATACACTAAATCTGCGCCTAAGCAAATTAGTTTGCTTGAGTATCAAGACTAGCTTGATCAACAGCAACACCAGCACCCATCGTAGTAGAGATGCTTACTTTCTTCAGGTAAGAACCCTTAGCTGAAGAAGGCTTAGCTTTCTTAAGAGCAACTAGAAGTGCTTCTAGGTTCTCTTGAAGCTGGCTAGCTTCGAAAGATGCTTTACCGATAGTAGTGTGGATGATGCCGTTCTTGTCGTTACGGTAACGAACCTGACCAGCTTTAGCGTTCTTAACCGCTTCAGCAACGTTAGGAGTTACAGTACCAACTTTAGGGTTTGGCATAAGGCCGCGTGGACCTAGGATTGTACCTAGTTGACCAACAACACGCATTGCATCTGGAGAAGCAACAACTACGTCGAAGTTCATTTCGCCTTTTTTCACTTGCTCAGCAAGATCTTCCATACCAACGATATCTGCGCCAGCAGCTTTAGCAGCTTCTGCGTTTGCACCTTGAGTGAAAACAGCAACGCGGATGTCACGGCCAGTACCGTGAGGTAGCACTGTTGCGCCACGAACGTTTTGGTCAGATTTACGAGCATCGATGCCTAGGTTAACAGCAACATCTACAGACTCAACGAATTTAGCAGTCGCTAGTTCTTTAAGAAGAGCAACAGCTTCGCTGATTTCGTATTCTTTAGTTGAGTCAACTTTGTCGCGGATTACGCGCATACGCTTAGTAAGTTTAGCCATGATCTTATCCCTCTACCACTAGGCCCATTGAACGAGCAGTACCAGCAATAGAACGTTTCATTGCTTCGATGTCAGCACCAGTCATATCAGCAGCTTTAGTTTCTGCGATTTCCTGAACTTGAGCGTCAGTAACAGTACCAACTTTCTCAGTGTTTGGACGACCTGAACCAGACTTAACGCCAGCAGCTTTCTTAAGAAGAACAGCAGCAGGTGGAGTCTTAGTTACGAACGTGAAAGAACGGTCGTTGTAAACAGTAATAACTACTGGAGTAGGTAGACCTTTCTCAACAGATTCTGTTTTTGCGTTGAACGCTTTACAGAATTCCATGATGTTCACGCCGTGTTGACCTAGAGCAGGACCAACCGGTGGACTTGGGTTTGCCATACCAGCTGCAACTTGCAGTTTGATATAAGCTTCAACTTTCTTAGCCATGATATTTCCTAATATTTTGGGTACATGCGCTAGCCGCAAGGCGAGCTCCCCATAAATTCAATTAACTCTTTTTCACTTCCACAGAAGCAAAAAGGCGCGAAATTATAATCATAATTCGCGCCTTTAACAACCCTAAAAAGGTGATTTTTTATACTCTTTAATTTTAAACAGCTTATGAACTATTTATCCACAGCTTGTTCAAAACTTAGAGTTTTAGTCCAGTTTTTCAACCTGACCAAATTCAAGCTCAACCGGTGTTGCACGACCAAAGATCGATACAGATACCTTAATGCGGCTTTTCTCGTAATCTACTTCTTCAACAGTACCGTTGAAGTCAGCAAATGGACCATCGTTCACACGAACCACTTCACCCGCTTCGAACATTGTCTTAGGACGTGGAGACTCGCTCGCTTTCTCTAGACGGTTCAAGATAGCATCAGCTTCTTTATCAGTGATTGGTGCAGGACGATCAGAGGTACCACCAATGAAGCCCATAACACGCGGAATGCTGCGTACTAAGTGCCATGATTCATCATTCATGATCATTTGAACTAATACGTAGCCAGGGAAGAATTTACGTTCACTTTTACGGCGTTGGCCTGCACGCATTTCCACTACTTCTTCAGTAGGTACTAGCACATCGCCAAATAGTTCTTCCATGTTGTGCATTTTAATATGCTCGCGTAGCGACTGTGCAACACGACCTTCAAAGCCAGAAAAGGCTTGAACTACATACCAACGTTTTTTTGGAGCTTCACTCATGAATCAGAACCCTCTACACCCCAGTTGCTAGAGAAACTAGACGGACCATAATGCCGTCAATTCCCCAAAGCACTAGAGACATAACAATACATACAGCTAAAACGATCAATGTAGTTTGCATAGTTTCTTGGCGAGTAGGCCAAACAACTTTACGAATCTCCATACGAGATTCTTTTGCAAAATCGATCGCAGCTTTACCTTTAGTTGTTGTTGCTGCAACGCCTAGTGCGGCAGCAATCAGCACAACTACACCTGCAGCGCGAATTACAACAGACAATTCACCATACAGGTAATTACCCACAACAGCAGCAGCCAACAGAACAAAAGCGACAATCCACTTCATTGTATCTGCTGCACCTGAGCTATCAGGAGTTTCAGCGTTTGCTTTCATAAAACCAACCTGTGATAAGTCTTAAATATAGACGACAATAACCCCGCTGTTGCAGGGCACATTCCTTTGCGTTGCAAAACAACACATCTAACAGTCATTTTAGTCAAAAAGACCGTTTAATTCTTTGCTAAGAGCAAAAATCGATGTCAAAACATCCAACTCTTTTTTTAGCGCAGAAAAAGGGCATCAAATGATGCCCTTTTTACTAGTGGTTCGTCAAATCTTATGCAAAGATTTTAGCTACAACACCAGCACCAACTGTACGGCCACCTTCGCGGATTGCGA
>NZ_JBFSUR010000053.1:0-16843 GCF_041467535.1 Vibrio sp. 10N.247.311.47 | reverse complement strand
GACTACTTCTTCTTGAAGATAAAAGCGGCTTTCCCCGGAAAGCCGCGATGAACCATAAAAAAGCCGAGACATCAATGATGTCTCGGCTTTTTACGTTTAAATGTCGTTGTTGATTAATCACTCCCGAAGGAAATCAATCACCAGCGAACATGTAACCTTCACCGTGTACCGTCACAAAGATTTGTGGGTTCTTAGGATCGAACTCCATTTTTGCACGCATACGACGAATCAATACGTCGATAGTACGGTCATTAGGCGCGTCCACTCGGTGGCTAATCATATTCAAAATACGTTCGCGGCTTAATACTTGATTAGGGTAAGAAGACAAAGCCACTAGCAGTTCGTATTCTGCTTTGGTCAGTTTCACTGGTTCGCCGTTCTTGCTTAACGCACGACGAGGGATATCAAATGTCCACTCACCAAAACGAACCACAGACTCATCTGATGTTTCTTCTACAGCGCCCGCTGCTGTTTTACGAGCAGCAGAGATACGCCAAAGTAGGTTTTTAACTCGAACTAATAACTCGCGAAGTTCGAAGGGTTTAGTAACGTAATCGTCAGCGCCCATTTCAAGGCCTACGATCTTGTCGATGCTATCCGTGCGTCCAGTAACTAAAATAATTCCAATGTCTGATTGACTGCGTAATTCGCGAGTTAGCATCAATCCATCTTCGCCTGGTAAGTTGATGTCCAGCATAATGAGGTCAACGTTGTTTTCTTCTAACACGTTTCTCATTTGAGCGCCGCTTTCTGCTTCGCTCACTGTGTAACCCTCGTTCTGGAAGTATCCAACCAGTTTACTGCGGGTTACCACATCATCTTCTACGACTAATACGTGATAGCTCATCTACACCACTTTTCTTATTTAATAGTTTCAGTGACTATTCTATTCATAACTAGTAACAATTCTAGTGGTACAGAAGATAAAAGCCAGAAACATGGATTTTTTTTGATACAAGACAATCTTAAACCTTGCTATTTATCGTCCATCGCAATTCAATATAGGCATTACTACTAACGAGTAACTTTGCGTTTCACAAATAACCTTGTTATTCAGCCTTGGTGTGCTTATGCCCAAGTGACTTCAAGATGCATATAAGCAACATCACAAGACTAAGTCAGGATCTAACAAATGAAAGATACGAAAGCGTTCAACGAGCAAAGAGCAGAAATATACTGGTGGCTATCAAGCTTATTTGCCAAAGAGCTCACTCAAGAAGAACTCGATCACTACCACTCTGTTGAAATTCGTTCTTTCCTAACTGGTTTAGGCGAAAATGAGACACTAAAGCCAGCGATTGATAAGTTAGTGGATGCGCTGAACCGCCTACAAACTCGTGAAGATGCTCAGCTAGAACTGTCTGCAGACTTTTGCGATCTTTTCTTAAAGACAGATAAGCACGGCGCTCTTCCTTACGCTTCAATGTATATCGGCGAAACTGGCCTTTTGAATGATAAGCCAGCAAAAGATATGGAAGAGATCATGGCTAAGCACAACTTAGTTGTGAACCAAGATCTAAAAGAGCCAGCAGACCACATTGCTATCGAACTCGATTTCCTTGGTAACTTGATCATTCGTTCAAACGAAACGAATATTGAAGAAGAACTAGAGAATTCATTTGCCGCTCAACAGCAGTTTATCGAACAACAACTGCTGACTTGGTTACCAAAGTTCAACGTAAAATGTCATGACGTTGATGAATTCGGTTTCTACGCCTCCGTCTCATCGTTGCTACTCGCATTCTGTCAATTAGACACTCAATATTTAGCTGGTGAATAGCTTATTGGATGACTCGTTAAATAAATTCAGAAGAATGTGACAATTCACCCGGATTTCCGGGTGAATTTTATTGCGAGTAATTTCTAGTCAGTCTAAAATTGTGACCGCAAACGATAAAATATGAAACATTCACGAAATGCTATGCTTATTATAGTTTTGAGCATTTCGGTGTTAAGACAAGCCGCTCAATAGCGGTTTTTTGTTTTTTAGCACTTTTAGTACCCAAAGAGCCCTACAAATTTAAGCTCTTAGTTAGGTAGCTTAACGGCTACTTTATTCCGTACTTTGGGAAAGTAGCTTCTAATAGGATAAAACCATGGCCACTATAAAAGATGTCGCTCGCTTAGCCGGCGTATCAACAACAACCGTTTCTCACGTAATCAATAAAACTCGCTTTGTTGCAGAAGCAACGCAAGAAAAAGTAAACAAAGCCGTAGATGAACTGAACTATGCACCAAGTGCTGTTGCTCGTAGCTTGAAGTGTAATACAACACGCACCATCGGCATGCTAGTGACTCAATCAACTAATCTATTCTTCTCTGAAGTTATCGATGGTGTTGAGAGCTACTGCTACCGTCAAGGTTACACTTTGATCCTGTGTAATACGGGCGGCATCTATGAGAAGCAACGTGACTACATTCGAATGCTTGCAGAGAAACGTGTAGATGGCATCTTAGTTATGTGTTCTGACCTAACTGAAGAACTAAGAGAGATGTTAGACCGTCACGCTGACATCCCTAAAGTTATCATGGACTGGGGCCCTGAGAGCTCTCAGGCTGATAAGATCATCGATAACTCAGAAGAAGGTGGCTACCTAGCGACCAAATACCTTATTGAACGCGGTCACTCTAAGATTGCATGTTTAAGTGGCCACTTAGACAAAGCAGCATGTGTTGAACGTATTGCCGGTTACAAGCGCGCACTGAACGAAGCAAAGATTTCTGCTGATGAAAATATGATCATCGAAGGCAACTTTGAGTGTGATACGGCTGTTCTTGCTGCAGAACAAATCGTTGAGATGGAAGATCGTCCAACGGCGGTATTCTGCTTTAACGACACAATGGCACTCGGCTTAATGAGCCGACTGCAAGAAAAAGGCATCCGCATTCCTGAAGATATCTCAGTGATCGGTTACGACAACATCGAACTCGCTGAATACTTCTCTCCGCCGTTAACGACAGTTCACCAACCAAAACGTCGTGTTGGTAAGAATGCATTCGAAATTCTATTGGAGCGCATCAAAGACAAAGACCACGAAAAACGCGTCTTCGAAATGCACCCTGAAATTGTTGAACGAAGTACAGTTAAGACGTTAAATTAATTGATAATTCGAGTTTAATTTCATCAAGCGCACCTTTAGGTGCGCTTTTTTTATCAGCAACTATAATGAACCCTTATGCATAAATGAAAGATCATTAATTGAAGCAATGTCACATTTTGAAATATCAACTGTGAGCTTCATTCAACAAAAACTTTATTCTATTCAATCAGTCACGCACAGGGCAAACCACTCGAAAGAGTGAGACGCAAAGCTTCCGGCCTAAACCACTCGTTGGTATGGTAGCGGGGTTACCGATGGCAAAATGCAGTAACTACTAATAATTTAGTAATTTACGGCTTATTGACAATTTAATTGCAACATTTTGCTAATCTCTCGGACCTGCTTATTTGGTGGCGTAGTTCAAATACACCGAGATAAATAACATGGATAAACCGATACTAAAGGACTCGATGAAGTTATTTGAGTCCCTAGGAAAAATAAAATCACGCTCAATGTTTGGTGGCTTCGGTCTTTTTGCTGATGACACTATGTTTGCTCTGGTTGTAAATGACCAGTTGCACATACGCGCAGACAAAGGCACAACGAAACAATTCGAACAACAAGGGTTTCAACCGTACGTCTACAAAAAACGTGGTTTCCCTGTCGTTACTAAATATTTCGCTTTACCTGAAGGCCTCTGGCAAGACCAAGAGAAAATCTTGCAGCTTGCAACCACGTCTCTAGGTTTTGCTAAAGAAGAAAAAGCTGAGCAGTCTTCTGCTAAGCCGACCCGACTCAAAGATCTGCCTAATCTTCGACTCGCTACCGAGCGTATGTTGAAAAAGGCAGGGATCGATTCTGTAGAACGTTTATATGAATCTGGCTCTGTAAACGCATTTAACGCCATCAAAGAATCGCATGCGTCTTCTGTCAGTATTGAACTACTTTGGGCGCTAGAAGGCGCGATTAATGGTACACATTGGTCTGTTATACCGCAGCAGCGTCGCGAAGAGCTTATCAATCGCGTCAATTAACATTGTCAGTGCAATCTATATACATAACTAAGCCGCATTTACTGCGGCTTTTTTTATATCTGGTGAAAGTTAATCTATGCTTTGCCTGTCTATCTATACTATCGGTATGCATTGAAAATTTAGAGGAAGTATCAATGAGTAAGAAAATGATATTGGGTATTGTGTTGGTCGTAACCATCGTCTTGTTAGGCATCAATTTCGGCCAGTACTTAACGCTTGAAAATGCTAAGGCCCAACAAGCTGTGTTAAATGACTACATTGACAGCAACTTTATTGCGGCTGCCGCTATCTATTTTGTCGCGTATGTAATGATTACAGCTTTCTCCATTCCCGGTGCCGCTGTTGTGACCCTATTAGGGGCCGCGCTATTTGGCTTCTGGAACAGCTTGCTGCTGGTATCTTTCGCAAGTGCGATCGGTGCGACCTTAGCCTTCTTAAGTAGCCGTTACCTGTTGCGTGACTGGATTCAAACCAAGTTTGGTGACAAATTGGCGACGATTAACAAGGGGGTTGAAAAAGACGGCGCATTTTACCTGTTTTCTCTGCGTCTGATTCCTGTATTCCCATTTTTCCTTATCAACCTATTGATGGGTCTAACACCCATGTCAGTGAGTCGTTACTACCTTACGAGTCAAATCGGGATGTTACCGGGGACGGCGGTTTTCTTGAATGCTGGTACTCAGCTCGCAGAAATTGATTCACTTTCGGGCATCGTCTCCCCTTCAGTACTATTGTCATTTGCGTTATTGGGTATATTCCCAATAGTGGCTAAATGGTTGATGGGTAAGTTTCGTTCAGCGCCCGTAGCTGAATAATTTATAATAACTAAATAACACAGATAGCCGAATAAGGTTCTAATTCAATGAAAATCTTCAGTGCATCGAATCCGACAGAAGCTCATATCATCTGTGGGTTGTTAGAAAGCGAGAATATTGCCTGTGAAGTCCGTGGCGAGGGGTTGTTCGGATTGAAAGGGGAAATCCCATTCACTGAAGAAACTGACCCTTACGTATGGTTATATGAGCCAGAATTGGCCAGTAAAGCTCGCATGCTTGTCAATGACTACCAAAAGCAGCAAGATTCGATCATCTATGAAGAGTGGCGTTGTGGTGAGTGTCATGAAGTCAACGAAGCGCAATTCGGCTCTTGCTGGCAGTGCGGTGCTGCCTCACCTGAATAGCAGGGTTTCAGTGACCTGATAGAACGATTCGGTCAGATACCTCCTCCAATTAAAAACGGGAAGCTAAAGTTAGCTTCCCGTTTTTATTTCAATTCGATTAACTCATCATCTTTGATTTCACGCCTAGAAAATCACTGAATTTGTTTTTGAATAAACGCAATCGAACGCTGATTAAACTCTTCAGGGTTTTCCACGTTACACACGTGTCCACAATTCGGGATTTCTACTAGCTCGCTCGATTCATGCGCTGCAACCATTTCTTTTACAGGCTTAATAAACATGTAGTCACGTTCACCCATCAAATAAAGAGTCGGTATTGGTAGCTCTCTATCTTTAAAATATTTCATCAAGGGGTTTACATCAGCTGTTAAGATAAACCAGCGTTTAAATTCTTTCTGGCACAGTTTTTTGGCTTCGCGGATAAAAAGGTGACGAGACTCTTTTTGGCTTTTTTGTGGCATCACAACATAAGCAAAAAGGCTGTATAACCACATGTAAGGAATGATGTGCTTGCTGAGGTTACCCAACTTGATTAACACTTGAGAGCGAGTGTTTAGCTTGGTGACAGCGCCACCCAGTACCATTGAACGTACACGGCCAGCCGCCAGTTCGGCAACGTTACGCACAATAATCGTGCCCAAAGACATGCCAACGAAATGTGCAGAACGGATCTTAAGATGGTCTAACACTTTAAGAATATCAAGCGTCACCGATTTGAACGTATAACGATTCGAAATCAGCCCTTTAAGTATATTGTCTGATTTACCGTGCCCTCTCAGATCAATGAGAAGTAAGTTGAAATGCTGTTTATACGCTTTGATCTGCTTGAACCAGATGGAGGAACTGCCTCCTGCGCCATGCACAAATACAACCCACTCATCGCTCGTAGGGTGAGTAAATGTTTTATGAAATAGTAAACTCTCAGACATACCTATCGCTTTAATTATTGGAATGGAGCTATGCCTCATCACGAGGCGATGACTAAGGATACCACGCTATTAAGAACTTTAAGTGATAATAGTGTCAAACCTATCATTAGTCATGTGAATACCTACCTCACCTTTTCTACCTGACTAAAATGAGTTTGCAAGCTTTGTCTTCGTAAACGTGATGTGCTCTGACCAGGAAACAAAAAGGCACTCTACAATTAGAGCGCCTTCATTTAGTTCGAGCGGCAGTTGCTCTCCCGCTAACTTTAAAGCTAAGTCAACAAGTTAAAATGCTGAATGATACATAGCTAGGTATTCTTTAGCCGCATCTTCCCAACTAAAATCTTGCTGCATCGCATAAAGCTGAGCACGCTTAATTTCAGATGGGTTTTGTGCATAAAGCAGTAATGAACGATGTAACACAGCCAATAACGCCTGCGGTGTTGGCTCTTCAAAAGCAAACCCAGTCGCGACTTCAGGATCTTCATCGTAATCATTCACGCTGTCTTTTAAACCTCCCACAGAACGAACAATCGGTAAAGTACCGTAAGCCATGCTGTAGATTTGGTTTAAGCCACACGGTTCAAATTCCGAAGGCATCAAGAAGAAATCAGAGCCTGCTTCAACCAAGTGCGCAAGTTCATTATTGTACGCTTCTACGAACGAGAACTTATCTGAGTGAAGCGCTGATAGCTCTTTCAATTGACTCGCCAAAACCGGATCGCCAGTACCGACAATCACGATCTGAAGATCATTTTTCAAAAACTGTTCGATGATAGGCAGTAAGTAATGAACACCTTTTTGATTCGTCAAGCGACAAACCATGCCATAAACCGCGCAATCGGCAACGGGTAAACCTACATCTTGTTGCAGTTTTTGCTTACAAGCTGATTTTCCGCGAGCCATGCTGTGCTTGGTCGCTTTGTATTTACGAGGAAGGAAAGCATCAGTTTCCGGATTCCAAGCCCCATAATCACACCCATTCAAAATGCCGAACAGATCAGCAGATCTGTGTTGGAATTCTGCAGCCATACCGTGGCTACCTAATTCCGTTTTCAACTCTTCTGCATAGGTAGGACTTACTGCGTTCACTTTATCCGCACACATCACTCCAGCTCTTAGCATAGTGACATGAGTGTCACTCACTGAAGCTTCAGGCGCATGGTAACGGTGCATCTCTGGCAGGAATTGAAGTTCATCGTAGGCGAACACACCTTTGAAAACCGCATTGTGAATCGAAATAACACTGCGCGTATTTTCAAAGAAATCGTGTTGTTGATAACGCGATTTAAGCAAGAAAGGAACGAAACCAGTATGCCAGTCATTTGCATGAATGATATCCGGTTGGAAACCAAGCTTAGGAAGCATATCAAGACAGGCTGCACTAAAGAACGAGAAGCGCTCTCCGTTATCAGCATAAGCTTGATTGTTTTCTGCGTACATTTCCGGGCGGTCGAAATACTTGGCACATTCAATACCAAAAACTGGAACGCCTTCTACGCTCAGTTTTTTAACTTGATAAGCCGTATGAGGCCAATGATCGAGTTCAGTCGATAAAATAACTTCTGCTGAATCAATGTTTGGAATGTTTCTATATGCGGGGATAGTCACTCGAACGTCCTGTTCGAGTGTTTGCAACGCTTTCGGCAGTGCCTTGGCTACATCAGCCAAGCCACCACTTTTAATCAAGCCTTCAACTTCAGACGCTACAAAAAGTACCGAGAGAGTCTTAGTAACCAACTCGTGCTCCTTTAGAAATCACTACGACACCATCGTCAGATACGTGGTAATGCTTTTTGTCTTCTGTCAGATTTACACCAATCTGTGTACCCGGTGCGATATCTGCGTCTTTATCAATGATAACGCGGCGCAAGATACAACCCTCACCCACTTTTACATCACCGAGTAAGATGCTTTCGCTAATATCACACGCTGATGCGATATTGCTGCGGAAGCCCAGTACACTCTTTTCAATACGCGAACCACGTACATAACTACCGCTACACACAAGGCTATCAATGATCTGAATTCGACCATTTGCCGAATCAGTAAACGTAGCTGGTGGTAGTGGCGGGTAATAAGTGTGTAGAGGCCATTTACGGTTGTATAGCGAGAATGGCGCATCTTTCTTAAGAAGGTCCATGTGCGCTTGCCAGTACGCGTCAATCGTACCTACATCGCGCCAGTAAACTTCTTCTTTCTCACCAGTAATACGGTTGGTGCTGAAATCATAAACAAACACATCACCACGTGGGAACATGTTTGGAATAATGTCTTTGCCGAAATCGTGTGTCGAACCTTCTCTATCAGCATCTTCCGTTAGTTCGGCAAAAAGCTCTTTCGCTTCGAACACGTAGTTGCCCATTGAAACGAGCGCTGATTCTGGATCGCCCGGGATCGACTTCGGATTTGCAGGTTTCTCTTCAAAGCCAATCATACGGCCGTCAGCATCAACCTCAATAACACCGAATTCTGATGCTTCAGCAAGCGGCATGCGCAATGCTGATACTGTTAGAGCCGCTTTCTTCTCTTTATGGAAATCAAGCATCTGTTTGATGTCCATCTTATAGATATGGTCTGAACCAAAAATACATACTTGATCAGGTTCTTCCAACTCCATAAAGCCCATGTTTTGGTAGATAGCATCTGCTGTGCCTTCATACCAACGCTTTCCCTTACGCATTTGCGCAGGAATTGGGTCGATAAAACGGTCTGTTATGCCACTGATATTCCAGCCTTTTTTCATATGGTGGAACAGTGACTGTGACTTAAATTGTGTTAATACGTAGATCTTCATTAGATCAGCATTAACGAAGTTGTTCAAAGCGAAATCAATTAAGCGGTAACTACCACCGAAAGGAACCGAGGGTTTGCTGCGAGATTCAGTTAAAGGTCTTAAGCGAGAGCCTTCACCACCAGCAAGAATCATTCCCAATACACCAGCCATTTTATTCTCCATATATCTATAGCTTGTCGATGTTAGTACTCGTAGAGGTATCTTCCTCTGGGGGATGAGCACCAACACTTATTTCGGTATTTAGCGAATATCCATTCACATACAGTGACAATATCCTAAGCCAAACGTTGTTATGTGTGCACTATTCTTTGCACTTGGTTTTATATACGTTATCGACTTTTCGGCCGAATTCAATTTTTAATACGCCATTCTGTGGTACGTAAGCTGATTGCTTTCCTAAGACTTAAAGCAGCTCACACTACACCGTCCAGACGAAACATTACATTAACACCCGACACACATCAGGTATACAACTAAACGCTGATCTGTGAGTTACAATATTTTAATTAAGTTACATTCTCGTTAAAGTTGCATAAGAAAATCTGATTAATTGGCATTATTTATTTTGCGATGTGAATTTAATAAATTCTCGCAGACGAAACACCAGGTCAACAAGTTGCATATTTAGTCATATTGAGATCAAAAAAAAGCAGCCATTAGGCTGCTTTTTCATCAATAACGTTCAGTTATTTCTCTTTAGGCTTTTTACGCTTATCCGTAACTTCCCACTTACCGTCGATGTACAACGCAGTCCAACCGGACGGTTTTCCATCTACTTCAGTACGAACGTAGTTTTCTTTAGTCTTACGACTAAAACGAACCACTGTCGGCTTACCATCAGGGTCAGCAACTGGCGCTGATGCTAGGTATTGGAACTTAGGTGAGATACGGTCTTTAAAACGAACCAGCTCTTCCACTAATGGTGCACGTGTTTCACGTGATTTAGGGAAGTTGCTCGCAGCCATAAATAGACCAGAAGCACCATCACGAAGAACAAAGTACGCGTCTGAATTTTCACACGGAAGTTCAGGGAAATGCACCGGGTCTTCTTTTGGTGGCGCAACTTCGCCATTTTTCAGAATCTTACGAGTGTTCTTACAATCTTCACTCGTACAGTCCATGTATTTACCAAAACGACCGTTCTTCAGAACCATGTCAGAACCACACTTGTCACACTCAACAAGTGGACCATCGTAGCCTTTCACTTTAAATTCGCCGTGCTCAACCACATAACCTTCACAGTTCGGGTTGTTACCACATACGTGCATCTTACGCTTATCATCGATTAGATAGGCATCCATTGCCGTTTCACAAATAGGACAACGCTTTTTAGCTCGAAGTGCTGCTGTTTCAACGTCTTCTTCAAGCACGTTGATAATGCCTTCTTCATCACCAAGGTTGATTGTTGTCTTACAACGCTCTTTTGGTGGAAGTGCATAGCCAGAACAACCAAGGAATACGCCTGTCGAAGCAGTACGAATACCCATTTTACGACTACAAGTCGGACACTCAATATCGGTTTCCACGATATGATTTGGCTTCATGCCACCAGCGTCTTCGTCTAAATCTGCTTTTTCCAAATCGCCAGTAAAGTCTTCGAAGAAGTTATCTAGCACGCCTTTCCAGCTTGCTTCGCCTTCTGCGATTTGGTCCAACTTCTGCTCCATACGAGCAGTGAAGTCGTAGTTCATTAGGTCATTGAAGCTGCCATCTAGACGGTCAGTAACAATTTCACCCATCTTCTCAGCATAGAAACGACGCTGTTCAACTTTTACATAACCGCGATCTTGAATCGTTGAGATGATTGATGCGTATGTTGAAGGACGACCAATACCACGCTTCTCAAGCTCTTTAACTAGCGCCGCTTCAGTGAAACGAGCCGGTGGCTTAGTGAAGTGCTGTTTAGGGTCTAGCGCAATCAGATCAAGCTTATCGCCGATCTGTACTGCTGGAAGGATCGTATCTTCGTTCTTGCCCATTGGACGCTGAACACGAGTCCAACCATCAAATTTAAGGATACGACCTTTCGCTTTCAACGTGTACTCATCTGCTTTAACGCTTACTGTCGTTGAATCGTATTGAGCTGGCGTCATTTGACACGCTACGAATTGATTCCAAATTAGCGAGTAAAGCTTGTGTGCGTCTGCGTCTACGCCGTTTAGATCTTCCGACTTAACATCTACACTTGAAGGACGAATCGCTTCGTGGGCCTCTTGAGCGCCCTCTTTGCTGCCGTATGCAAGAGCTTTAGGTGGAAGGTATTGCGCGCCGTACTCAGAACCAATGTATTCACGAGCGGCTTCTACAGCTTCTGAACTCAAGTTGGTTGAATCAGTACGCATATAAGTGATGTAACCCGCTTCATACAGGCGTTGAGCCAGCATCATGGTTTTCTTTACGCCATAACCAAGACGCGTACTCGCCGCTTGTTGCAGCGTCGACGTGATGTAAGGTGCAGACGGCTTACTCTTTGTTGGGCGGTCTTCACGTTTACATACTTCGTATTGCGCTTTTTCTAAAACGCTAACAGCAGCTTGTGTTTGCGCTTCATTTTCAGGTTTAAACGCAACACCGTCTTTCTGTGCAACTTGCAGTCTAAAGTCGGTTTTCTCTGCTGTTTTAGTATCAGCATGCACATCCCAGAACTCTTCAGGGATAAAGGCGTTGATCTCGCGCTCACGCTCTACCAGTAGTTTTACCGCTACTGATTGAACACGGCCAGCGGACAGGCCTCGTGCTACTTTTTTCCAAAGCAGAGGTGACACCATAAAGCCAACAACACGGTCCATAAAACGTCGTGCTTGTTGTGCGTTTACGCCATCAATATTTAGCTCACCTGGAGTTTCGAAAGCTTGTTGAATAGCATTCTTGGTGATTTCGTTAAAAACCACTCGCTTGTATCGCGTTTCATCGCCACCGATGATCTCACGAAGGTGCCATGCGATAGCTTCTCCTTCGCGGTCCAAATCGGTTGCGAGATAAACATGGTCTGCGTTCTCAGCCAGTTTTTGCAATTCAGCGACGACTTTCTCTTTACCAGGTAGGATTTGATAGTTCGCTTCCCACTCTTTATATGGGTTGATACCCATCTTTTTGATAAGAGCTTTGCGATCTTTTTCTTTTTTGATACGAGCTTTGTCTTCTGGGCTCATACCCTTGGTTGAAACTGCAGCAGCCTTTTGACCAGTACTTTGACCTGCCGTTGGTAAATCACGTACGTGACCTACACTCGACTTAACGACAAAGTCTTTGCCAAGATATTTATTGATAGTTTTAGCCTTGGCTGGCGACTCCACTATAACGAGCGATTTACCCATATTGACTCTAACGTCCTTAATCACGATGCTTCAGCACCAACAATTTAGCTTGTGGGCTTTTACGCATGATATTCTAAATTCATTGCTTCTTTTTTTACTATTGTGCGAGATTACTAGAAGATCAACCGCTTTTTTCAAAATTGGATCTGATCGCTCGACAATTCGACGACTCATAGATAAAAGGGTCACAATATAAAGAAGCTATAAAGTACTCACTAAGAATACTTGCAAGAGCCTATTCATCAGGCATTACGTCTAAACGGGCTCATACTAAGCTTGTCCGCGAATCTAACGCGAGCCCCATTCAATTATTTTTGCCGTAAATCACAAAATAAATTGTGGATGTTTGAAAAGACTCTCTTAATCGGTTGTGAAATCATTGAATTTCTAGTTCGACACCATAAACTCAACGTTATATTCAGTTATCAGAGATAAACTCATGACAAAGAAAGTAATAGCAGAATTTGATTTACTGCTTATCGCAAACCAAATTATCCAATCACATGATGACTACATTGAAGGCATGCGCGCAAACAGCGTAGTAGAAAAAGACGATGTACTCGTCTTCAAAGGTGAATACTTCTTAGACAGCAATGGAATGCCGACCGAGAATACAACCGCGGTATTTAACATGTTTAAATACTTAGCGCACCACCTTTCGAAAGAATTTACAATTCAGCAATAATTAAAAAGCTTGCCACTTAGGCAAGCTTTTTTGTTCCTAAACCTTTACATACTAAGCATTTTTATAGACTTAGCATTTTCAGCTTGTCGAAGTAATCAGGGAATGTCTTTGACGTACAACCTGGATCATTAATCGTCACAGGCGTATCGCTCAAGGCAACCAGCGAGAAACACATCGCCATACGGTGATCATCGTAAGTATCAATCGCCGCATGAGTCAGTTCAGCCACAGGGTTAACAATAATGTAATCTTCACCCTCTTCCACTTCAGCGCCGACTTTGCGTAGCTCTGTTGCCATTGCAGCCAAGCGGTCTGTCTCTTTCACACGCCAGTTGTAGACATTACGGATTGCCGTTGTGCCTTTCGCAAACAATGCGGTTGTCGCGATAGTCATCGCAGCATCTGGGATATGGTTATAGTCCATATCAATGCCTTTCAGCTCGCCACAACGAGAAATAACGTAGTCGTCACCCCATTCGATTTCCGCACCCATTTTCTCAAGCGCATCAGCGAATTGGATATCACCTTGGATACTGTTTTTACCAATACCAGTGACCTTAATCTCACCACCTTTGATAGCAGCGGCTGCAAGGAAATATGACGCAGATGATGCATCACCTTCAACCAAGAAATCACCCGGTGCCGAGTAAGATTGCCCGGTAGGAATCACAAACTCTTGGTAATCATTATTGATCACGTCCACACCAAATTGCTTCATGATGTGCAGCGTAATATCGATGTAAGGTTTAGAAACCAATTCACCGTCAATTTTAATGGTCACTTCACCTTCAGCTAAAGGCGCAGCCATCAAAAATGCCGTCAAAAATTGACTAGATATCGAACCGTCGATAGAAACCGTACCGCTCTTCAAACCGGTACCTGTGATCTTCAATGGCGGGTAGTTTTCGTTCTCTAAATATTCAACGTCGGCACCGGCTTCTCGTAGTGCTGTTACTAAGTGGCCAATTGGGCGCTCTTTCATGCGAGGCTCACCAGTAAGAACGTATTCACCGCGACCTAAACATAGTGCAGCCGCCAACGGACGCATCGCCGTACCCGCGTTACCTAAGAAAAGCTCTAGGGCTTTGTCACTTGAGAATGCACCACCAACACCTGTCACTTCACAAACGGTTTTGTCTGCAGACAACTGATAATCAACACCTAACTGAGTCAATGCATTCAACATATGACGAATATCATCACTGTCTAGCAAGTTTGTTAGGCGAGTGGTTCCCGTAGAAAGTGCAGCCAAAAGAAGTGCACGGTTGGAAACGCTTTTTGAACCAGGTAGGTTAACTTCCCCGTTCACTTTTTGAATTGGTTGTAACGTAAGGCTTTCCATTAAATCTTATAGTCCTTGTACCACCCGAAGTCACTGGTGCGTATTTATTTTCGGGTGATGAATAATTCTTCGTACTTGCAGACTAACGAACTTTTCCAACGAACTCCAGAGCTAATCCGGCCCAAACCGGTGATTAATTAGCCAATCAATCGTATTTATATACTAGTACGCGAGATCAACTCGAACACCATCTGAAAAATAGAGAATTCGTACATCATCGCCTCGGTTGAACAGCATCGAGTTATCGACATCTTGGATAATGTTGACCAACTTGTCGTCTTTGGTTTTGACCAATAACTCGACCAGTTTGTACTCTACTTTATATTGTGTGTTACCTCGGTTACGAGCAATACCCGCACCTGCTACTGCACCTACAGCTGTCGCCACTTCTTTACCAGTGCCGCCGCCAAACTGGTTACCAATCAAGCCACCAATCGCCGCACCTAACAAGGTTTCCCAACCATTCGCTTTCGACTCAACGATCTCTTGCTGAGTGATGTATCTGACCGTATCAATCTCACCATAAACCACCTCGTTTACTGGTCGAGCTTGGTTTCTGTTGTAAGCTGCATTTGCCAACATGGGCAAAACAAGTAAAATCCAAAGCAACTTCTTCATGGTAAAACTCCTAAAGACCTCTTGGTCAGTGATTAATCTGTAATGCGGTACTTATGACTATATACCTAACCGAACTTGATACTACTAGTATAGAGTTTCCTTCGCCTTTCGACGCGCTTGATGACCCCAACGGTCTGCTCGCCTTCGGTGGTGATTTATCACCAATGCGAATTTTAAACGCTTATAGCCAAGGTATATTTCCATGGTATGGCCCAGGTGAGCCTATACTTTGGTGGAGCCCTGCACCGCGAGCGGTATTTAATCCTAAGACATTCGAACCGTCAAAAAGTCTTAAAAAGTTTCAAAGAAAGCACAATTACCGAGTCAGCATCAACCAAGCGACGGACAGAGTAATTGGTTATTGCTCTTCACTAAGACCCGAAGAAGAAACCTGGCTAAACAGCGACATGCAGTCAGCCTACCGCAAACTCGCTTCATTAGGTTTCTGCCACTCGGTTGAGGTTTGGCAAGATGATGAACTGATCGGTGGACTTTACGGCTTACAAAGAGGCCAAGTCTTTTGCGGTGAATCGATGTTCAGCCTAAAGACCAATGCCTCTAAAATTGCGCTGTGGTACTTTTGTAAACACTTTACCCGATTCGGCGGACAACTGATTGATTGCCAAGTCATGAACCCTCACTTGGAATCCTTGGGCGCTATCGAGGTTGATAGGGATGAATTCCTAGGCTCTCTGCAATTACTCAAAGAGTTCTCCGTTGACGATGCATGCTTTAAAACCCAATGGCTAAAGGAAATGCCTTAATGAATCCAGATTTACAACAAATCAGAATTGGATTAACAGACAATCACGCTTGCAGCTACTTACCTCACTTCGAAGAGAGAGTGGCGGTCACGCTTGACGAACACATGCACACCTCAGATAACTATGAAGTTCTGCTTGCGAATGGATTTCGCCGCAGTGGTTCAACCATTTATAAGCCACATTGCGATAATTGCTCAGCATGCCAAGCGATTCGGCTTTCAATTCCTGAGGTTAAGCTTTCCAAAAGCCAACGACGGATCCTTAACAAAGGAAAATCACTACGTTGGGAACTGAAAGATGAGATGGATGACAACTGGTTTGACTTATACAGTCGCTATATCACCGCTCGTCACCGTTCGGGAACCATGTACCCACCCAAGAAAGAAGAGTTTCTACAATTCTCTAAAAATGAGTGGCTTACTACAAAGTTCATGCACATCTATGATGAGAACAAGTTGGTTGGTATCGCCGTAACCGACATCATGGCTCACTGTACGAGCGCGTTTTATACCTTCTTCGCTCCTGATATAGACATTTCGATGGGAACACTTGGCGTTCTATTTCAGATCCAACATGCCCAGAAAGAACAAAAACAATGGTTATATTTGGGTTATCAAATCGATGAATGCCCTGCGATGAACTATAAAGTACGATTTCAACGTCATCAAAGGCTAGTAAATCAGCGGTGGCAAGGGTAGAATACGCGACAACTTTACATATTTTGATTTTAACGGCACAATCAAGCCGTTGAAAACCGCCAAATTTCGAAAGAGGATTAGATGGCTAAAGAAGACGTAATCGAGATGCAAGGCACTGTCCTTGATACTCTACCAAACACAATGTTCCGTGTTGAGCTTGAAAACGGTCACGTAGTGACAGCACACATCTCTGGTAAAATGCGTAAGAACTACATCCGTATTCTTACTGGTGATAAAGTAACTGTTGAGATGACTCCATACGACCTTTCTAAAGGCCGCATCGTCTTCCGTGCTCGTTAATTTTTAATTAGCGAATACAATAAGAAGCGGAGCTTAAGGCTCCGTTTTTTATTGCCTGAGCTTTTTACTACACAAGCACATCAATCTCGCATCTCGCATCTCGCATCTCGCATCTCGCATCTCGCATCTCGCATCTCG
>NZ_JBFSUR010000052.1:10807-18276 GCF_041467535.1 Vibrio sp. 10N.247.311.47 | reverse complement strand
ATTAGTGCCTGATGTCGGCAGGCAATCGCTTTACCGCGCAATGGTTTTATTAATTCCTAACACGGTTTTGGACATAAATCAGTTTCGGGAAATCGAACATTAGCAAAGCATGAATAACTAAAAGTATGGCAAATAGCCAAACTTGAATCCCAGGAGGCCACGTTGAGGAGCGCTATATGCCCCTTGTTGTGAGAATGAAATGATGTGCCTGGGTATCAGATCCCCCAAAGACCTTAGAGATAATTAATGACAAAAGATGGGAGCGATAACTCCCTCCCTATTTCATTATTTGTACTAATTCAGACCTGATCTGACAGTTACCCACTTTTTGATTCGGTGCCTGTCAGATTATATCTGGGCTAGATTCTTTTCAGCCCAGATTGATTTCCCATCCTCTAATGTTTCTATCGGCGTTCTGCCGCAGCACATTTTTCCTTGATGAGTACGATGATTGTTGTAGTAGTCCATCCATTCGTCCAGATCTTTCTGTAACTCTTCCATCGACCCATACAGTTTCTTTCTGAATGTTACTTGGTAGAACTCATTCAATATGGTCTTGTGGAAGCGTTCGCAGATGCCATTTGTCTGTGGCGACATCGCTTTAGTTTTGGTGTGGTCGATATCATTGATGGCTAAATAGAGTTGATAGTCGTGCTGTTCAACGCGACCACAGTATTCAGTGCCTCGGTCGGTTAAGATTCTGAGCATAGGTAGCGCGTGAGTCTCGAAGAACGGTAGGACTTTGTCATTGAGCATATCTGCTGCTGTGATTGGTGTTTTGGTTGTGTAGAGCTTAGCGAAAGCCACTTTGCTATAGGTATCAACGAACGTCTGCTGATAGATGCGTCCAACCCCCTTAAGGTTGCCGACATAAAACGTGTCCTGAGAGCCTAGATAACCTGGATGTGCTGTTTCTATCTCACCACAAGCTTCATCATCGTGCTTTTTACGCTCAAGAGCAGCAACTTGTTCGTCCGTTAGAATGATACCGTTTTCAGCTACCTGCTTTTCTAATGCGATAAGGCGCTTTTTGAAGTTTTCTAGGTCATGACGAAGCCAGATTGAACGCACGCCACTTGGCGAAATAAACACACCTAGCTTACGCAGCTCGTTACTTGTTCGAACTTGCCCATGAGCAGGAAAATCAATGGCGTACTTGAGAACGGCTTGTTCTGTTTCGCCATCAACTCGGTTCTTCAAGTTTGGTGTTCTTCTGCTTTGATTAATCAGAGCATCAATGCCACCAGTTTCAACCAGTTCTTGATAGCGATAGAACGTGTCTCGTGAGACACCCATAACCTTACAGGCTCTCGATACATTGCCAAGCTCTTCTGCAAGATTGAGAAGACCAGCTTTGTGTTTGATGATTGGATTGCTAGTATGAAGCATGAGAGTTACCTCTTATTGTCTTTGATTACGGATTCAGCACCTTTAATCAAAGTGGGTAACTCTCTTCTTTTCAAATTGAAGTGTCAGATCTAGTCGGAACTAATACACATTATTCGAGACGAATAACTAAGATCTTGAAACCTCCCTTACCGAGAACAATAATATTAGTTGTCTTTTGGGTCGCGAATTTTTAATGTTGGTCCCCATACTCAAATTCACTGACTTTAAAGAATTTGATACCTTTAACATCGTATTTTTTAAAAATATCGACTACTTTTTGATGAAAGAAGATTTCTCCTGTTGATGTATTTCCGACCCGAAAAATTAAACGTTCGTTTTCTGGAATAGCATCCAGCACATCTTCTCGAAGTCGGTAATTATCCATATCTGGTTTAATAGAAAATCCATCAATTTCCTTACTTCCATCACCTGGCATATAGAATTGACTTCTCTTTAGATCAACACAATCTAAGTCATCAAAAGTATTCAGTGCCCAAACGCCTTCAACAGAATTATCTTTCTCATCTTGAATAATTGCTGGAAAAAGCTGACTGCCATAAAGGCCATCTTCAAGCCGCTCTTTAAGTTTGTTTGTGACTACAAAGTTATTTCCGTTAAATGCTATAGCGTAATCTTGCTGCAAAAAATCCAAATTATCATTATCAGAGACAAAAGTAAGTGGCTTTATACCAAAACTCAACTTTTCAAATTTCCAATGAGTATTGGCCGAATATTGCGTAGGTGTGAGGTCAATGTCGTATTCCTCTAATTCATAATCTGGAAATATAAGATAATAGGATTCATCATAAATATTCAACGCACTCAAAGCTATTTTCCTCTTTCTAGGTTATAGGGTATCTCTATGAAAGAACTAAATTTATCATGTTTTCTTCCATTGCATGTACACTCTTCGGGGTTAGCCTTTAACTTTAATACTAGCTCTGGCACCGTTGTGGCACCCAAGCAGCCTACGCCTCCATGCTTAAAGGCTTTGGCAACCCTAGTTAATGGCAGATCAAAGCTACTTATCCTGCGTAAGATTAACAAACTGTGGTAGTCCATATAGCGCTGAATACCAGGATTATCCTGCTTTTCACAACGCTTACTTATAGTCATATAAGCTTTTTCTACCAGCTTGATTACTTCTAGGTGATAACTCTTGGGATGCTCATTATCATTATCATTGGTATCAATAACAGCAGGGTGATTGCCCCTGTGTAGTTGAACTTGTAAATGACACGCTCCTTCCAAAGTACAAGGTAAAGCGACTAAATTACCGGACAAGTTGATGTCATATCCGTAAGACTTAAGCTTATCGCCGTCACCTGTTTTTTTTATACCTTGTTTTGATAAAAGGTGGTGCACCTGCATGTTAAAACCATGGTTTGTGGGGTGCGAAGGATCCATTTCAGCAGGATCCATTACAGCTTCTCTATATCCTTTAGCCATAGTGAACTCTATATATACTCTAACTCACCCCGTTTATAACGAGGCGTTTTATGTTGGTTGGAATGACAAAGCCTACAGCTTGCATCTCGTTTCACCGCTTTCTTTTTCGCAGTCATGGTTGTAGCGGGCTTGCCTTTGAATTTCCCAAGTGGGCGTTTAACCAGTTTTTCCGCTAGCTCCTGATAATCAGACAGTACATCAATCAAGCTTTCCACTGACTTAATAAATGAATCTAAAGCTTTAGCCGCATTTCTTATTCCTTTGACCTTCTTAGCACCTCCCGCAAAACGTGCTACGAGTGTCGCAATACGAGCCGCTGCTCCTGTACCTAACGTAAAAATAGCCAGCACAACAGTGAGAATCAGTTCTAGGATCAAATATGTGCCCGCTTTACCGCCGTAGTAGAAATAGAAGTTAGGTGGAATAGCCTCAAGCATTAAAGACAGATAAGTCACATAAGTCAGAATTGTGTCGTGGTCTTCTATTATCGCCATTGCATTAGGGAACTGCTCGTGACCCTTTATTTCCTCAGCCCACTCAGGGTCGATATCCATCAGCACAGTGTCAACAAAGGTTTCGACCGCATCAACATCACCATTTGAGATTTTCTGTGGAAGCTCTAGGATTGTCTTTCGGTGCTTAGCAATACACTCTAACTTTCGCACCACATCTTGGCTTTCCGCGTACAGTTTACTCACATCTTCAATCGCTTCATCGGCGGATTCAAAAACACTGTCTTGGAATGAGTCAAACTCTTTTCCTATTGTTTCCAATACCCAGGTAGGATTTTTAAGTTGCCCCTTCTCGTTAAGCATTGCCTTGGTGATCGAGTTGAACTTATCGACTGAATAAATCGCCAATTTATCGACAGCAGAAGAAGATAAATCTGAGATAGTGTCCGCAGCGTCTCCCCAAAAACTAGGAGACAACATATCAACAATATCAGCACCCCAAGCTTGAGCACCGTCAATCACCCCGTCACCTAAAGTCCAGTAACCCTCTTCATCCCATTGTTGTTGGAACCCTTTCATGTCCTCAATCAGTGCGTTGTATGTACCATCAAGTGTTGCCTCAACGCTGTCTTGGATATTGACTATTTGCTTCTCAATACTTGGTTCGCCAACGAACTCTACAGTCACGCTATCTGTGTTAGGTTTTAATGTGTCAAATACCGCTACACCACCTTCAACTTGATTTGTTTCGACAGCCAAGTCTATGGTTTCAGATTCCGTACTATTCAAGGGTAAAGCATTGAGTGATACGTTCTCTTCATGCACCACCGAGTTGGCAGTTATTTTCAGGTTTTTAGCATAGATAGGTGTCTGCCAACGATCGGAGTATATTGCACGAACCTTGACCCATTTCTGCTCCTCTAAATCTATTTTCGGTATCGCATTCACGACCACTTCAATCGTTCCTGCTTCGGCAGAATAAACATGATCGGGCGTTTGAATGACCGAGACAGCTGACACATCACTTATAAGTTGGTTAGCTTTCTTCTCCATACGCTTGAAAGCTTGGCTGAGGTTATCGGGTAGCTTTTTAGCACAACTATCAATGGTGCTTACATGCTTCTCATAGATATCAGAAGATAAGTAAACGTAGTTCAACCGACTGGCTTCGGACTTCAGGGATTCAACACGCCCCTTTATCTTACTAAGTAGACTTTCAAGTTCAGAGTTGAGTGTATTCTTAGCCTTATCCCAAGGGTAGCTATTGATGAAAACCTGCGGGTTGCCTTTGCCACGAGCACGCATGTAAGCCAGCATACGGTCTGCGGTTTCATGCTTGGGTAAACGAAATAAGACGGAGAGGATTTCCCCTTCTTCCATCACCATTGGTAACCCGTTCGCCAATACACTGTCAAAGCTGGTATCAGAGAGACTCTCAATTCCCGCTATTAGCGATTCTGCCAATACGCTGAAATGAAAATCAGGGTGTCTAAACTCGAAGTGGGCTTTCGTTTCTGCTTTCACAATATCGGCAAAATATCTGTCAGCGGTGAGGCTAGGCCCCATGGTTCCCCAGCCTTCTACTGGCGGGGCAATACGATTCGGGTGCCAGAAGGTTTGCTGTCCCTGAGCAGACCTATCAAAGAAGTCATCATCATTGTAATCGGGTAGGTAGTGTGGGTTGGTTATACGAACTGGGGTAGCAATAAACTCATCCGTACTTTCTTTAACCAGAATTTTGATTTGACCCGGCTTTAAGCCTGATACTTTGCTTTTGCCAGAGTTATCAAAGTGACCAGGAGACAGAGCGCCACCAGAGACATCGGTAATGTCAAAGTCTGCGTTCTTGAAAAGTACACCATCCGGGTATCTAGCCTTGATGTAGACAGTGTACGTGCCTTCTTCATCTTCAGTGACCGTGACGGCAGGGTTTTGAACCCCACCTAGACACATGGTGTTGGCCTTGTTCATTGTCATTTGGTCTGACAACCTAGCCACACCTTTCCCTTCGATGATGACACTCGGTGATGCGGAAATGAATTCGGCCTCGGCCTCTATTGTACCCGATGCTACGCCTTTCTTGTCCCCGCCCGCATCGCCTGTGCTCTTGGCAAACTTACTGCCCTTTAAAGCAATACTGTTTCCGCCATCTGCTGTGACTGTCGTAGTGCCTTCCACTAAATCTGCCGACTTCGCGTTATTTCCATAAGGGATTGGTACAACAGGTTTACCGACTGTAGTAAGGCACACATCAGGCAGGGTGGCATTCGCCTCTCCTCCCGAGCCTTTATGGACAACACTGAGTCCATTTGCACTTATTGTAACTGCCATTAATATGTCCTACTTAGATTAAGTGGATTAGTTGAGTTTTACCTTAGCGCCCTGGATCTTATGAATTTTATCAGCGCTACTACTAAGATGCTTGGCTGTTGTAGTGATACGGCCATCCGTTCCACTATATTTGGTTTGTGTTGTTCCAGAGCCAATAAGCACTTCTTCCTCTGCATCAAGTGTTATCTTCTTTGCTTTAACAACAAGCTCTTGCTCTTCAAGCAAAGAAATATAGATATCAACCAATGTTGGAATGGTCAGGTCTTCGGATAGAAAAGAGATTCGGCAATCGAGTTTATTATCGATGGCCATAAAAATTTCTGACTGAGTAAAAGCACGGCCTATTGACGCCCAGAGAGGTTGAGAAAATGGGTTGTGCTCAAAATCTACTTTGACTCGATTCTTTTCTGGATGAACTTCCACTACCCAACCAATTCGAGAGCAGGGTTTTGAAGTAGGCTTAAGAATATCTCTTGGTGGCTCTTGATTCATGGTGGGCCCAGTGATTATTTAGAGCCTATTATTTTATCTCTGGGCGATTTGAATAGGTACTGTGGAAATGAATGGTCACTACGATTGAATAATCGACTTTAAAGGCATGAAGGCCAATCAATGTAACTAGACTAACAAATCAATTGTCTTTATCGCATGTGTTTTGCACTTTTCTATAGGTTTATCTCGCACTCAAATTTGTGATTGAAGTCACGCACATCACTATCATTTTAAAGTTGAGAGTACTACATCACTTGAGTAATGATAGAAACGCTATACCAAGCCAAAAAGTAACACGATGATGTCTTTTGTGTCGTATAACTTTGACCGCGGCTAATGTCAGATAACTTTTAGTAGGGGAAACACACATTAACAAGGTGTGTATGAGTAAAAGCACTAACTGGAAATGGGGCACTTTCGAGTTAGAAAGTGCCACGGGTAAAAATTCAATCCGAGAAGCTTTTGGACAATTCTGAGTCAGTGATTTTACTAATTTAGCATTTCACGGATAACTTTTAGCACCCCAAAGCACAAGCAGTCGTCGCTTCTTACAATCGAACATTAGCAAAACATGAATAAATTAAGGTATGGCAAAGTGAGTTTGCAAGTACTTGACGATTAGTTAAATCGCACTAGTTCGAAGGTTATGTTTAGGTACAGATTGTTAAACACCATTGCGTTAAATACCCATACATCTGATGAAAACACCTTATATCCAGAAACGTTGGGTACTGCCTTATGTTAAAATTTAAACTGTTAATTTCCATTAATTTTTACACCAATATCAAACGGCGCTGCCCAATGAGAAGACACCGTAGCTGGGAGAGTCACGCTGGTGAGCTGGTTGTTATAAAACGCACGACTTCCAATGGTGGTCACAGAGTCTGGTATAACCACACTGGTGAGCTTGTTGTTCATAAACGCAGTATTTTGAATGGTGGTCACCGAATCTGGTATAACCACGCTGGCGAGCTGGTTGTTCATAAACGCCCCATTTCCAATGGTGGTCACAGAGTCTGGTATAACCACACTGGTGAGCTGATTGCCTTTAAACGCATCATTTCCAATGGTGGTCACCAAATCTGGTATAACCACACTGGTGAGCTGATTGCCTTTAAACGCCCTAGTTTCAATGGTGGTCACCGAATCTGGTATAACCACATCAGTGAGCCTGTTATTAGCAAACGCCCGCTTCCCTATCGAGGTCAATGTATCAGGGAGAATTACGCTGGTGAGCATATTATCAGCGAACACACTGTCACCAAGGGAGGTCACCGAGTCAGGGATTGTCACTCTGGTGAGCTGATTCTCTCCAAACGCATACTCTCCAATTGTGGTCACCAAATTTGGGATGGT